>NZ_JBEZMO010000019.1:0-156272 GCF_040652655.1 Streptomyces sp. NPDC048191 | reverse complement strand
GGGGCTTTCCTTGGCCTTTGACCCGACTTTCCGGTGGGGAGTGAACCTCTCTCCCCGAGACACCGTCCTAGAGGGCGCAATGTCGCCGGATGCCCATTCGGCCTCGGAGCGCGGGCCGCACAGTGAAGTGCAACGGCTGCGAAGCACACTGATTTCTGGTCGGTTCAGTTTCCGGCCGGCGGCTGGATGTAGTCCTCCAGGCGGGCCACCGCGAAGCCTTGTTCCCGGATGCGTTCGAGCAGATTGGCGAACATCTTCGTCATGGTGGCGCCCTTGAGTTCCGCAGGGCCGCGGAAATGGGCGAGGATGATGTCGCCGGGACGCAGTTTCTTGCCTGGCTCTTGGTACTGCATATTGCGTACCTGCATGGACTCGCGCCACCAGACGATCGCTCGCGGCCCGCACTCTCCCACCGCGATCTTGGTGTTGTTGTTGTACGCCCCGTAAGGCGGCCGGAAGAGGAACGGGGCGGTGCCGAACTGCTGGGTGAGGATCTTTTGGTCGCCGCACACCTCTTGCTTCTGGCGGACCAGGGGGATGGTGTTCATCGCGGGATGGTGCAGGGTGTGATTCTGGATGTGGTTGCCCATCGCCTGCAGTGCCTTGAAGTACCCGTAGTCCGACTTGATGGCGTCGTTCATCAGGAACATCGTGATCGGGATCTTCAGTTCCCGCAGCATCTCGATGAACCTGGGGTCCTTCTCCAGCCCGTCGTCGACGGTGATGAAGACGACCTTCTGGGATGTCGGTACGTGCGCGAAGACCGGAACCGGGCCGGTCGCGGACAGCTTGATGGGTTTGTCCGCCGGGGGCTCGGGAGCCGCGGGCAGCGGCGTCAGGCCCCACTTGTGCCAGGCGGCAGGCTCAGCCGTGACGTGCGACGCGGTCCCGGGCCTGCCGCCGACGGTGGCGGACGCCGACGGGGTGGCCGCCCGACCGGTTGCGCTGCCACCGCTCATGCCGCAGCCGCCTGCGGACAGGGCCAGGAGCATGCCGGCCAGCGGGGCGCAGAACCTGCCACCGCCTATGTTGCGTCGCTTCACCGTATCGGTCTCCTGACTGCAGAGCTGACCTTGACTCTGCTGGGAAGGTAACCGCGGCACGAAAGGCGAAGTTCAGCGGAGGGTGAGAATATGACCAAAGCCGACACCACCTCCGGGCACCATGGGGCTCATCACAGCCAATTCACGGCAGGAGGGAGGCCGGTGCTGCGGGTCCTGGCGGCCCGCGTAGCGGAGCGACGCCCGGATCGGGTGGACGACACCGGTCCCAGGTCGAACCGACGTCGCACCCCATGCCCGGAGCAGTCAATCGGCCTGGGCCGGCGCTGTCCTGTCGGGATCCGCGCGTGGGTTGCACGCCATTTTCAAGGCGGGGTACGCGCCCCGACCGCTGACTGGGACCCGCCACAGGGTCGGACCGGATCACAAAAAACCCACAAGAACCGCCCCTACGGTGCCTCGGCGGAAGTCGGCAACGAGGGGGAACACCGTGGATCGTTCACGTCGTCTGGGCGGACGCTACCGTCTGGAACAGGTCCTGGGGCATGGGGGGATGGCCGAAGTATGGCTGGCGTACGATCTGCTGCTGTTCCGCCCGGTCGCAGTGAAGGCGCTCCGGCCGGAACTGGCGGCCGATGCCGAACACTGGGCGCGTTTCCGCCGTGAGGTCGTCTCGACGGCCCTGTTGGGCCACCCGTCCGTCGTCGCCGTCTACGACGCGGGCGAGGACACGATCGACGGCCACCGCGTGCCGTACCTCGTGATGGAGTACGTCAAGGGCAACACGCTGCTCCAATTCGTGCGCGAGGCACGGATCGCTGGACCCGAGCACGCCCTGGAGCTCACCGCCGGCGTGCTGGAGGCGCTCGATCATGCCCACCGCCACGGCATCGTCCACCGGGACATCAAGCCGGCGAACGTCATGCTCTCCCACGAGGGCACCGTGAAGGTGGCGGACTTCGGCATCGCCCGCTCGGTGGATCGGGCGGGTACGACCCTCACCCGCACCTCGGTGGTGGTGGGCACGGCCGAGTACCTCTCGCCGGAACAGGCCCGGGGCGAGCAGGTGGACGTCCGTACCGACCTGTACTCGACCGGCTGCCTGCTGTACGAGCTGCTCACCGGCCGCCCCCCGTTCACTGGTGACACCCCGCTGGCCGTGGCCATGAAGCATCTCTCGGAACCACCGGTGCCTCCCTCTGCCCATGCCCCGCAGCTGCCTGCCGCCTACGACACCCTGGTGCTGCGCGCGCTGGCCAAGGACCGTGCGGACCGGTACCAGACCGCCGAAGATATGCGCGACGCCATCGGGGAGGTACTGGCGGGCCGTGCCATGGCGGTCACCTCGCCGTTGCCGGATCCACCTGCGACGGTTCGGCACACCCAGCTACCGCCGGCCCGGGGTCCCCGGAAAGAACCCCCCGTGCGCCGACGGCGCATCCGTCGGCCACTCCAGGCGATGGCGGTGCTGTTGGCGGCCGCCGGCGGCACCTACGTGATCGCCGGATCCCCCGCCCTTGCTCGTCCCGGGGTCGAGGCACCCTCGCTGATCGGCGAGACGATGCACCAAGCCCGATCGAGCGCCCAGGCAGTCGGCGTACGCGTCCAGGCCATCCGACACCGAGAGTGTCCTCACCCGGGCACGCCCGTCGGCCGAGTATGTGAGCAGACACCCGCGCCCGGCAGCGAGGTGCCACGTCACGCCATCCTGCGGGTCACTCTGTCTCCGGGCACACCTCATCAGGGGTAGAGCGGCCCTTGCGCCACCACCACCGTATCGTCAGCCGTCAACACGCCTCTCGGACACAACGCTTGAACATACGGTGACGAGGGCCTCGACCTTACGGTCGTGGTCCTCGTTTCGTGTTCGTAGCGGATGGTGATGCCCAGGGCGTCGTAGAGCGGGCCTTTCTTCTCGACGGCGGCAGTCTGCATGCGCTGTGCAATATCTCCAAAACTCTCAGTGATCTCC
Organism: Streptomyces sp. NPDC048191; assembly: GCF_040652655.1. Taxonomy (NCBI): domain Bacteria; kingdom Bacillati; phylum Actinomycetota; class Actinomycetes; order Kitasatosporales; family Streptomycetaceae; genus Streptomyces; species Streptomyces sp. NPDC048191. The sequence goes on along the minus strand of NZ_JBEZMO010000019.1, from coordinate 153,299 downwards.
CCGATCTGTCGCGCGTCGAGCGGCGATTGCTTCTTCCGGTGGACGGCGGGGTGGGCGTCGAGCTTCTTCTGCGCGGCGTCCTTGTCCCGCTGGGCCTCGTTGATCCACTGGGTGACGACGGTGGGGTGGACTCCGGCGTCGAGGGCTGCCTGGTAACGGGCGAGCCGTCGCTCGCACTCCTTGATCGCGTGGCGTGCTTGAGCCTGCTCGGGCGTCTGGGGCTCTGCGATGCTCGCTGCGGCGCTCGCGTGGCTGAGCGCTTCGATGGTGGCGGAGAGCCGGTCCGGGGCGAAGGCCCGGGCGATCCAACGGTCCAGGGCCTGGCACACGGTGTCTTCGCGCAGGTAGACGGTGCGTGGGTGGGTGAGATCGGGGTAGAGGGGGGCTTCTTCCTCCTTGAATTCGCAGCGGTAGTTGATGCGGCTGCGGAGGGTGGCGGGCTGTCTTGTCTCGGTTGATGCTTGACGTTGTGGCTTCAACGGCTGCCGTAGAGCCTCGATGATGGCCCACGCCTCAGATGACGGAAGGCTGGGGTCTCAGTTGCAGGTGCCGCTGCCGGAGTCGCTGTACTGCAGCGCTGTGGAGTCGAAACCGGGGCCGGGCAGGACGGGCTTGTAGTCCCAGCTGTAGCTGTCGGACTTGAGGGTGAGCTTCATGACGCCGAAGGCGCTGGCCTGGGCGGTGACCACGTTCGGGTTGTCATAGTCGCCGGGCGAGCCGGCGAGGGTGTCGAGGGCCTCGCCGCCGGAGCCGACGATGAACTCCGGGATGCCGTGGGTCGGGTCGTACTGGCCGGCGGGGTTCATCGGGCGCAGCCGGGCGTACGCGTGCTCGTGACCGTTGAGGATGAGCGTGGCGTGGTGCTGGTAGAGGAGCTTCCACCAAGCGTCGGTCGCTGCACCCTCGGCGCCGCCGGCGCCCGGCGCGGAAGCGGGCACCGTGGCGGTAGAGGCCGTCGTGGCGCTGAAGGTCGCCTGGTGCCAGTACGCAATTGTGCACTGACGCCTGTTGGCGGCCAGGTCGTTCGATAGCCACTGGGTCTCCTGGCCAAGGAGGCCGCTGTCCGTCGTGGAGCAGTCGTGGTTGAACGCGTCGGAGTTGCACTCGGCGTTGAGCGAGACGATGTGCCAGTTGCCGAGGTTGTAGGAGTACCACCCCTGCTTGTCGGCGGTGTCGTCGCCGGCCTGGCCCTGGGTCTCCGGCGTGCCGGCCTGGTCGTGGCCGTTGAAGTAGCCGAAGTATCCGGCACCGTTCTGCCCGGCCTCGTTGTCGCCCTTCTTGGTGTACGGGTAGTACTCGTGGTTGCCCGGCGCCGGACGTTCGAGCATCCTCAGGCCGCCCCATGCCTGCTCGAAGGACTGTTCGAAGTCGGTCAGCTTGCCGACCTGGTACTGCTCGTCGCCCAGCAGTGCCACGGCGTCGGGGTGCATGTCCGTGGCCTGTTTGGCGGTTGCGAACTCGGCGCTCATGCCGCCCAGGGTGGGGCTGCCGCACTTGAGCGATGCCGGGGTGGCGGCGTTCTCGGCGTCGTCGGGCTCGCAGGCGATGTCGCCGACGGCCGCCAGGGTGTACGAGGCCGCGCTGTGGTGGGCGTAGGGCCAGTCGTTGTCACTCTGGTTCGCGGCGGCGACGGCGGTGCCGGTGACCGCGAGGACGGCCAGGCCGACGGCTGCGGAGGAGATCTTGGTGACGCGTCTCATGTGCGGTGTCCTTCCACGGCGGGAGTAGCCAACGCACGTTAGGCAGTTGATCTATCAGTTGACACAAACACGTTCCAACGGTTCGGTGAACTCCGTTCGTGGCAGGGCGACCGGGGCATCCCTGCTGTGGACGGCTGCAAGGTGGCCGTCTGGCCGGTCTGCCACCGCTGTTGCCCCGCCCACCGAACAGATCGTCGAACGGCCCGTCGGCAGCGTCGGTGGCTTCGTGGTCGCCGGACAGCGCATCCAGCTTGGCCGTGGCTATGCCCGCCAGGGCGTCACCGTCCACCTGAGCGAGAACGTGATCTGCGCCTTGCGCCGGTGATTAAGTCGTGTGCGCAGGCTGGCAGTTCGACGCCCTCTCGGTGGGGGAGCGGCAGCCTGGTCGCCCCGACGGTTCCGAGGCCATCGGTTCTCATGGTCCGCGCTGGCTTGCTGGTCGGCGTCAGAACGCTGGACGCAGCGGACACCCTCATCAATGCGTGGGATCTCAGTTGTGGCGAGGTCTGGGGGATGAGCCCCTTTGGGGGCAGCACCAGTGCCTCGGTGTGGGACAAGGTCGACCCGCGCCTTTTCCTCCAGGACGGCGGCCGACTCTCCCGCGCCCAGGCAGCGTTCAGAACGCCTACAACCTCCCACGGGTCGGCACTATCGCCGTGGGCACCGACAAACCGTCCCACCTGGGGGAACTCGTCGGACGCATCGCCCGACGCGGCATCGAGAACTCCACACATCTGGGCCGACACCGCTGGGTCGTCGAATGCACCATCGCCTGGCCCACCGGCTGCCGGCGCCTGCACCGTCGCTACGAGCGCAAGCCCGACCACTTCCTGGCCATCCCGCGCTGGCAGCTGCCCTCATCTGCTACCGCAGACTCCCCAAATGAAATGACCTGTTAGGAGATGACCCACGCATCCCTGCCCAGCTAGTTGTAGCCGTCGTCCATCGTGTTGGACGAGAGGAAGACTGGCCGCGTGAGCAACCGATCGCCGGCCCGCTGCAGGCACAACGCCACACCGAGACTCTCCGACCCCATCTCCCCTCCAGGTAGGTAGAAGAACTCGGGATCGGGTTCTCGGCGCTCGGCACGCACTTCCACCCAGCGCTCCAATTCGGAGGGAACACGGCCGACCAAACGCCGTGTCGTCCGCAAAGACCTGCGGGCCCCGAAGGGCGTCAACGTGCTGGAGCAGTTTCCGCGTCCACCTCGCCCTGCTGATCTGCGCAAATTTCGCGGCCGATCCTATCCCACAGCGCGGGGCGAAACCTCGTAGGCGTGCGCGTCAGCCGCCGGAGACCGCCCGCGGCGTCGGGGCTGGTCAGCCGCCGGGCAGGGGAAGCGCTACCCGTAAAACGTACGGATACTTACCCGGAAAACTGCCTCGTTCCTATGAAGTTACGCGCGCTCCAACAGTCTGTAATCAGGCCTCTGAGCTGGGACGATGCACGTCTGGAAGGGGTGAGCGGGCGTGCCGTCGTGGGGTGGAAGATGCCATGCCAGGCGCTACTCCGCGCCAGCCACCCCAGGGGGAATCCGTGGTCCTGCAGACCGTCATCCTTGCCAGCATCCCGGCGCTCATCAGGGCCGCGGGGAGCATCACCTCTGGTTCGGGACGCGGGCGGCGACTCTGCGGACGTCGTCGCCGACGACCAGGTCGGGGACGGCGCGCAACGCCTCGGTGAGCCTCGAGGAAATGGACGTCTGAAGCGCTCCGGATCTGATGGAGGGTCCCCTGATCCCGGAATGCTTCACACGCTTCCCAACCGCTACCCAAAGTCTCAGATGGTCGGCGTACCGGCTCCTTCGTCGAGCCGGTCGATAAGGATCACCGCCACGTCGTCCGCCAAGCGGCCTTCGGTGTGGCCGATCAATGCCTGGTGCAGTTGCTCAAGAAACTCCTGAGGCGTGGTGCCGCAGTTGATCGACTCCATGACCTCCGGCAGCGGGAAGAAGCCGTTGCCGGGGTTGCGGGCTTCGATCACGCCGTCGGTGTAGAGGAGTAGACGGTCTCCGGATACGAACGGATAGGTCTCAGGTTGCTCGGGAGGGCCGGTGATCAGGTCCTCCAGGCCCAGGGGCGGGTGCGGTGAGGCGGGCATCAAAGCCTGAGTTCGGCCCTTGTGAAGTACCAGCGGGGGCGGGTGGCCGCGGTTGACCAGTTGCACAACGGGTTCGTCGTTCGGCACTTGGGCGATGAGTGCGGTGGTGAACCCCTCCATCAGGGCTTCCTCGGGAAAGGTGCCCGGCACGGCGGCCTCCCGGCGCAGCGCGGCTGCGCAGTGGTTCATGACCCCCACCAGGTCGTTCTCGTAGTGCGCGACCACCCGGAACGCGCCCAGCGCCACCGCGACGGCGTGCATGCCGCTCAGCCCCTTGCCGCGGACGTCGCCCACGATCATCCGGACGCCGTACTGCGTCTGCACGGCCTCGTACAGATCGCCGCCTACCTGCGCCCCGGTCCCGGCCGCCAGGCACAGGCTGGCCGCCCGCACGGGGCCCAGGCGCTCGGGGACCGGCCGCAGAATGACCTCCTGTGCGGCAACGGCGATCCGGCGGACCTGGTCGAGCTCGCTCCTCCTGTACGCACGCATGACGCTGCTCGTGATGAAACCGGCCACGGAGACCAGAGCCAGCGCCAGGAAATTGGTATAGACCTGCAAGGTGCCCCATGCCTGGTTGTACGTGGCCGTGGTCACGCTGACCGCCAGCGCAAGCACCACCGCCAGGGCCGTGCGCTTAGGGCCCATCGTCACCGCCGCCAGCGCCGGCACCGCAGCGAGAAAGGGACCGGTATAGATGAAATGAGCAGGGGTGAGCTCGATGATCAGAACGGCCAGCGCGATCACAAACGGCACGCACTGCGCCAGCGCGAGCAGAACCCTGCTGTGACCACCCGCTCCCGTTCGAGAGGATGAGCAGAAGAGCGACACCACACCTTCAGCCTGCCTCGCCGACACCCTGACGGCCTCCCGGGGGACCAGCCTCCGCCAAGGGAAGCCGTCTCCTTCGCGGTCAGCCCGCGGGTCGGATCGACAAGGATCACGTGCCGGGACCGGGCAAAGCCGAAGAACTGCCGCAGCACGGTCAGCCGGCGCCTTCGGCCCTTCGGCAGTAGCACCAGGAAGGCTCCTTTCCGCGCTGGCTTGCGAGGAACACTCCGAGATCGCGCATGGTGGCGAGGGCGGCCTCCAGGGTGAGGTTGCTGCGGGGGCGGGTGCCAGCTCGGCGGGCCCGGTCCTGGGCCCGCATCCGCGGGACATCGAAGGCGGTGACAGTCGGGCGGAGGCGTTCGGGGACAGCGTCGACGCGGCGCTTGCGCCGTCCGGCGGCGAGCCGCTCGGCCTGGTCGGTGGGGAGAGTCAGGCCGCGGGCGGTGAAGAAGTCCTCCAGAGCGCGGGCGAAGATGCCCATGGACCCGCCGGGGCGGGGTTCGGCGTGTTCGTGACGCTGGACGACGGCCCCGACGACCCGGCCTTCCCTGGCGCCCCCAACCGGACCCCTTCCAAACATTCGCCGACCGCACTGCGGTGCGGCAGAAACTGCACGGACGGGTCACCAAGCTGGTCCCGTTCGGTGCCTTCGTCCAGGTCACCGACGGGATCGAGGGACTGGTCCACCTGCGAGAGCTCACATCGACGCCCGTGGAAAGTCCGTCAGATGTCGTCCAGGCCGGCGACGAGGTCACGGTCGTCGTCACTGAGATCGACCGGGAGCGACGCAGGCTGGTTCTCTCTCGACGACAAGACTCATCCGACCACCGGTGACTCCTCTACGCTTCCGCGACGCTTCCTCACGCGCGTTCCTGACCGTCTGAGCGCCGCCCGGCGCAGGGGAAGCACCGCTCCAACCCGGTGAACCTGGGAGCGTGTCTCAGCAACCAGCCCCCAGTGCGCCTTTGGGCATGAATCTCATGGCATGGGTGGGGCGCCGGGGAATCCGGCGCCCCACCGTGTCACTTCCTCGGACACGCCTGTTAGCCTGCCCATACCAAACCTTTTGGTATGGAGGAGAGGTCAAGGTGGGTGCGGAGAAGTGGGCGTGGCTGGACCAGGGCTTGACGTTGCTGGCGGAGCAGGGTGCGCCCGCGGTCACGCTGGATCGGCTGTGTGAGCGCATGGGCATGTCGAAGGGCGCCTTCTATCACCACTTCGGATCGATGCCGAAGTATCGGATCCGATTGCTCGACCACTTCGAGGCCAAGTGCACCACGGCGATCATCAACGGAGTTGAAGCGTCCGACACGCTTCCGGCCCGGGAGCGGCTGGCCAGGCTCCTGGCTGAAGTGACCAAGGACGCCGGCCCACCGCTGGAGATCGCGATGCGGGCCTGGGCGAAACAGGATCCCGAGGCGGCGCGGGTGCAGGAGCGTGTCGACGCAACCCGCATTGGATATCTGCGGGATCTGTGCGAACAGGCCGGCCATGGCAGACCGGATCAAGTGGCCAAGATGCTCTATCTGATGTTGGTCGGGGCGGAGCACCTCACGCCCCCGCTCCCGAAGCCAGAGCTGCGCGGCATGTACGAGCTGCTGATGCCGCTCCTGGACCGGTTGGCCTCCTGACTTCATGGCGATCGAGACGGATCTCTCACCCGACGTTCCCGGAAGGAACACTGCGTCATGAATGCCTCCGCCCGCCCCGAATCCCGTACATCCAACGCCAGAGGTCTCCGTCTGTGGGTTCCCCGCCTGATGCTCACTGCCGCAGCGGTGCACATGATGGTTGGCGTCGTCGCCTCGTACTCGTACTGGAGCGGCATCGTCTCCGACGGACTGTGGAACACCGTCCGCAACGACGACTACACCCGCATGATGGCCCTTTGGTTCATGATCAGCGGAGTTGCCTTCTTCGGCCTTGGGCTCCTTTGTAGAAGAGTTGTGCTCGCCGTAGGCGCGATGCCCGTGGAGACCGGATGGATCCTGCTGGCACTCGGAATCCCGGTGGCCGTACTGGAACCGGTCTCAGGCGGCTGGTCACTGATTGCCATCGGCGTGCTGGCAGTGGTGGCGTCGCGGCGCGACAGTGGCATGAGGGACTTCGACCGATCGGGTGGTCGACGAGCGGGAGGAACGCTCGCTCCAGGCGCGACCCCACTCAATACCGCGCCCTCTGAATAGGTGCTCTGCACCAGTGTGCGGTTCATGATCACTTGTGCGAGATGATCTCGGTATGAGGGGTGGCGATGGGCTGTTCGAGGTCGAACTGGTCAAGAAGAAGCAGCCGCAGGGTCGTCCGGCATCCGTGGACAAGACGTTCCGGGCCTTCGATCCGCACCAGGTCCTGTTGCTGCCACCTTCGCTGGACGAGTGGCTGCCCGAGGACCACCTGGCCCGGTTCGTCGCCGACCTGGTCGACGACGTACTCGACCTCGGGCCGGTCCTGGCGGACTACACCGAGAAGCGCGGCTACCCGCCCTACGACCCGCGGCTGATGGTGCGACTGCTGGTCTACGGCTACACCGCCGGCATCCGCTCGTCCCGGGCGATCGAGCGCAAGTGCGCCGACGATGTCGCATTCCGGTTCCTGGCCGCCGACCAGGCCCCGGACTTCCGCTCGATCGCCCGGTTCCGCCGCCGCCACCTGGACGCGCTGGCCGACCTGTTCCTCCAGTCGCTGCACCCGGCACAGAAGCTGGGCATGGTCAGGCTGGGCCGCGTCGCCCAGGACGGCACCAAGCTCGAGGCCAGCGCCTCCAAGCACAAGGCGATGAGCTACGGCCGTCTGGTCGACTATGAGGAACGGATCGAGGCCGAGCGCTCGCCCTTGCTCATGCCGCCGAAGACGGACATGACCAGGTCGTGGGCCTCGTTGTCCGGGTCGATCGGGCCGCCGACCTCCGGGACCCACAGCGGAATGCGGAAGTGGACGAAGATCGCGAAGGTGTTGCCGAACTGGCTGCCGTAGAAGGTGTGTTGCGGCTCCCCGATCACGACGGCGTCGAAGCCGCGGTTGGGTTTACGGAGGGCTTGGAGGGGAGCGTGACCAGGTGGTGCGAGCATGAAGGCGCGGGCCGCGCTGACCACGCTCATGACGGTCGTCAGCACCGCGGTTTCAAGGCGGCGCGCGGGGCGGGCGGACATGAGATCGGCCCGTCAGGATCCGGTGCCTCCAACGACGGGGCTGGGGCGCGGCGGGCGGGCGGGGCCGGCGGGCGTGACCGCACGCGAACCGGTTGCGCCCCGGGTCTCGGCGGCGAGCGTGCGGACGACGGCGTGCAGGCCCTCCTTCCCGGCGACCCGTCGCAGCCGATGAGCGGCGCCGCCGTCGGCCAGGGCGCGCTCCAGCAGTTCGTGCACGGTCCCCCAGTCACCGGACGTCTCCAGCGCCGGGCGCAGCCGGGCCAGCATGCCGAGCAGGACCACGCGGGCGGGCTCGGGGCACCGGGTGACCGGGTCGACCAGAGGGCCCTCGAGGCCCGACCGGGCGGCTCGCCAGGTGGCGCCCCGCAGCCACTCGTGACGGCCGGCGCACGCGGGGCCGTCCCGGTGGGCCAGCCGCTCGACCGCGTGCTGGACGAGGGCCCGGAAGAGACCCGCGACCAGCACGACGGTCTCCACGCGTGGGCAGGCGTCGCAGATCCGCATCTCCAGCGTGCGCTGGTGCGCGGAGGGCCGTACGTCGTAGTAGGCCATTCCCTCGTCACTGATGACGCCGGAGCGGATCAGCTCCTCCAGTGCCGCGTCGTAGGCGGCGGAACCGGAGTAGCAGCCGGCAGGTCCGGCGGTGGGCCAGCGCTGCCACAGCATGGTCCGCCAGCTCGCGTAGCCGGTGTCCGTGCCGAGCCAGAACGGCGAGCTGGCGGACAGCGCGAGCAGCGGCGGCAGCCAGGGCGAGACGAGGCACATGGCACGTACGCCCGTGTCCCGGTCCGGTACGTCGACGTGCACCTGCGCGCTGCACATCAGCTGTTCGTCGGCGACCCTGCGGTACTCGTCGGCCATGTGCCGGTAACGGCGCCCGGCGCTGACGTTGCGGGGGCTCGGCCGGGCCAGCGGCACGGTACCGGCGGCCACCACGACGAGGCCGAGCGAGGAGGCCGCCGCATCCAGCAGCCGTCGTGACCGGGCCAGGTCCGCGAGGAGGGCGTCAAGTGTGTCGTGCACCGCGCTGTTGCTCTCCACGACCGACTGCTGGAACTCGGTGGTGAACCCGGGCGTGTGCAGTCGGTCCAGTACGGCGCGGCCGCGTGGCACCAGGCGGCCGCTCTCCACGTCCAGCACGTGGAACTCTTCCTCTGCCCCGATACGCAACGTCATGGCACGGTCTCCCCTTGCCTGGGTGATCACTGGGCCGTCGCGTCCGCGTCCCGCCGGGAGCATCGCGGCTCCGGGAGATCCGAGTGCCCAGGCCGGGGCCAGCACAAGCGCTTCGCCCGTCGTCGGAGTTGGGCTGCGAATCTCACTACTCTGCTCTGGGCTTACGGCTCTCGCCGTCTGGGCCTCTCTCTGGCACATGGTCCGTGGCCGCGGCGAATTCTCCGTCAATCAACGCGAAGAACCCTCTTTCACTTTTCGTTGTGGCCGCCTCGTTCCATCAAGGATGAGGCCGGGGAAAGCGTACTTCCGATAATCCTCGGAACTTATGCCGAACCCCATGGCGCTGGCGATATCGGGGTAGTCCATGGCTAGTCTCGTGAGTTCAGCTTGAATCACCCGCGACGCTTGGAGCTGGCTCGTCCGGAGCTGTCGGGACTCCAGCAGCAAAGTTATGAACACTCCAATCAGCGCAATGGATGAGATAAGTTCCGATATTATCGCAATCTTTGTATCCATATTGCCGCCAGCCGGGCAATTGTCGGCGTCAATCAAGCCGCCTCAGCCGCCAAAGCGCTGCGCCACTGTCGATTCGAACCCATGGTAGGACCATTGCCGGTTCCCGGCAGAACAAGGAGACCACTCCATCTGCGGCTGGGTTTTCCTTGGTACTCAGGTTGCATGCGCGGTGTCCGGGGTGGTGACGGGGTGTGATCCCTGCGCTACGACCGGCTCATGCGGTACGCGCGAGGGGGCGGGCCGACGCCTGCCGAGCAGGACATGCGTGAGGCGTTACGGCTGGAGGCGGTCAAGCGGTTCGAGTCCGGGGCGGGCACGGCGCAGATCGCGGCCGAGCTGCGGGTGACGGACCGGTCGGTGCGCCGGTGGCGGGCGGTCTGGCGGCGTGGAGGTGCGGCGGCGCCGGCTTCGGCCGAGCCGATGTCGGTGGCAAGACTGGTCGCATGCTGGAAACGGTCATCACTTCATACCCTCAACGGCCTCCTGAGCGACCGCTGGCCAAGTGCCGCAGCCTGGCCCAGTCCGCTGGAGGTTCCGGCTCGGGGATGCCCGGGCGGTCGCGTGGCACCCGCACGCGCAGCGCGCCCGGCCAGGTCGTGGAGGTCACCGGCGTCGACATGGTCACCGCCTCGCCGTCGACGCCGACCGGGATCTGCGCCGCATCGGCGGTGATCTCGATCCGTTGCGTGGTCAGCTCCGTGACCCCCTTGGCGCTGTTGCCGCGGAGCAGATCGATGGCCTGACCGGCGGTGCGCACCCTGACACCGATCACGCCGAGAACGCCGCCATCCAGCCGTGCGCGGCGGCCAAGGCCGGCGATGTCATCTGTTCGGTACGGATTGTTGGACACCAGCAGCGCCTGCGGCGCCTCGATCCGTGTGCCGCCCGCTTGGGCTGTCAGCCGCGCTCCGTGGTGTCCTTGCAGCAGGTCCGGGAGCAGGTTCAGCGTCGTGCCGATCTTGTCGCCACGGTAGGCCGGGTTCTCCACGACCTGGGCGTAGGCGCCGAAGGAGGCGTTGTTGACGAACGGCTGTCCGTTGATCAACCCCAGGTCGACCCGCAACTCCACGCCGTCGGCCAGGGCGCCAAGGCAGGAGGCCGGGTCCTCCCGGTTCAGCCCCAGGTCCAGGGCGAAGTGATTGCGGGTGCCCGCGCTGATCACCACGAACGGTAGGCCGTGCTCGGCGGCGATACCCGCTACCAGTGCCTGGGTGCCGTCACCGCCGGCCACCCCCAGCAGGTCAGCGCCGTTGGCCACCGCCCGCCGAGCTACCTCGGCCACGTCAGTCGACCCGTCCAGGACGAACACCTCGGCGCCAAGGGCTTCGGCCTTGCGCTTGAGATCGAACTTCTCGACCTTCCCGCCGCCCGACTTCGGGTTCATGATCAGGTACGGATGCCGGGCCGGTGGCTGCGCCGGATACTCGGGCATTCGCCAGTCCGGCTGGTCCCCCTTCAGCGCCTGGCGCGCGGCCAGGCCCGCGAGGAGCCAGACTCCCGCCGACACGACGGCCACCCACAGCACGCCGCCGACCGCGAAAATGACGACCACCGCGATCGGCACCAGGACGAAGACCCCAAGCGACAGCCACCGCACGATGCCTCGCCGGGAGAGGAAGAAGTAGGCTGCCGCCACGCTCACCGCCGCGGCAGCCAGACCAACGGCGAACATGGCCAGGCTCTTCAGCTCGGCGAAGACCACCAGGATCACGACAGCCAGGCATGCCAGCACGAAGCTGAAGCGCGCTAGCCACCGCTGGGCGGACGTACCCCGTGCGACCGCTGCAGACGTCACTGTCTCAGCGTCGCATGCCGACGGCTCCGGCACCTCACGCAATCCGAAGAGGCAGCACGGCGTACGCCGAACCCGCTGACCAAGCCCATGATCAAGCACACCTGGACGCCCGACACCTGAACTCCTTGCACCGGTGGAGGGCCGCCCGCCCGGTACTTCGCGGTCTTGGCCGGTGGCCCTGTCTACTCGGCGGGGGTGGTGCCCGTCGCGGTGGCGGCGGGCCCGGTCCCGGTGCCGGTGACCGCGGCGACGGTCACCGTGTAGGACGTGCCGGGCGTCAGGCCGCCGACGACCCGGAACATGCCCTTCGCCGAGGGCTGCGTCACCAGGGCGTCCCGCCCGGTGACCTGGACCGTCCGGGCCGTCCCCGCCGGGTCGGTCAGCACGATCCGGTAGCCGGTGACGTGCGAGTCGCCGGTGGCGGTCGGCGGGGTCCACGACACCGTGGCCGCGGTCGCCTGGGCGTGCAGCTTGACCCCGGTGGGTGCCGACGGAAGAACGCTGCCGGCGGTGGGGGCGAGAGGAGCGGAGGGAAGCGATGGTGCGCTGCTGCCACGGGAGTTGAGCGCGCTGACGGTGACCCGGTACGGGGTGCCGTCGGTCAGCCCGGTGAGCGTGACGAGCGCCGAGGTGCCGAACTCGGCGGCCGGCACCGTGGTGGTCGCCGCGATGTGCCCGGCGGCGTCCACGGCGGTGGCCCGGTACCCGGTGATGGGCGAACCGCCGTCCGCCCAGACCGGATTGAAGGTCACCAGCAGGGTTCCGCCGGCGCCGGTCGAGGTGCCGACGCGGGTCGGGGCCGCGGGCACGGACACCGAGCCGAACCGCTTGCCGAGCAGCCAGCGGTAGGCCGGCTCGAGCCCGCCGTTCGCCACGACGTCGGCCGGGGCGTCGGCCGGCGAGGCGATGATGTGGTTGCCCTGCGTGACCAGGCCCTTGTTGGAGCTGTCGGCGTCGCCCTGCTCCCACCAGTTGCCGGACACCAGCGTCGGGTCGTTGTTGCCGAGGGCGTCCCGGTAGTCGGTGTGGCGGCTGGCGACGTTGGCGTACGACGCCCCGTACAGGACGTTGCCGGAGACCGTCTCGTAGGTGCAGCCGTTGTCGGTGTAGACGCTCTTGCCCAGGCCGAACTGGGTGTGGATGACGTTCCCGGTGACCTTCTCCCCGTCGGCCATCGAGGTGCCCGTCATGCCCTGGGTGTAGATGCCGCCGCCGTCGTCCAGACCCTGCATGTAGTCGGTGATGAGGTTGTCGGAGACCGTGTTGTCGTGGCTGTCGTTCGGGGTGGCCGGAGAGCCGATCTTGTCCGGCCAGCCGCCCCAGCCCATCGAGATGCCGGAGTAGCCGACGTGGTCGATCTGGTTGTGGGAGATCAGGTCGTGCTGGGTGTAGCCGTTGACGATGGGGACGCCTCCGGTGAACTCCCGTGGCAGGGCGTAGAGATGGTTGTCCGTCACCTGCACGTTGCGGGTGATGTCGCCGTCGTCGGCGGGCAGCGCGTTGCCGACGCCGCCGATCTCCACGCCGTTGCCGGAGATGTCGGTGAAGACGCTGCCGCGGACCTGGGAGTCCTGGGTGCCGTCGGCCAGCTCCAGTCCGGCCGCGCCGAGATGGACGAAGGCGTCGCGGGAGAAGTCGATGTTGCGCCCGTGGGAGACCGTGACGTTGCCGGGTTCCTTCGTCCATGCGCCGAACGGGCAGGCGCCGCCCTGGACGAAGCCGCACAGGCCCTCGGTGGCGTAGCCGGTGGGGCCGGAGATGGTGTAGCCCGCCTGGATCTCCGAGAACCCCTCGGGTGAGGACGGCGTGAGCCAGGTCGCGTAGCTGAACTGCAGCCCGCGGAAGGCGATGTCGTGCACCGGTGCGGTCGTCGTGCCGCGGCCGTCGACGAGCTTGTCCAGCAGCGGCGCCTCCACGTCGGCGCGGTGCAGGTCCTCGCCCTTGCGCGGCATGTAGTAGACGGCGTGCGCGCCCCGGTCCAGGTACCACTCGCCTGGAGTGTCCAGCAGTTCGCGGGCGTTCTCGATGTACGTGGCGTGGGCGCCGTTGGTGAGCGAGCCGGGGCCGACCATGCTGACCGTGCGGCCGGGGATGTCAGGGAACTCCACCCGCTTGTTGGAGTTGTCCCAGCACGGCTGGACCATGGTGATCGTCGTGCCGGAGGCCGAGGCGATGTCGCAGCGGGGCTGGGTCCACTGCCCGAGCCCGTCGCGCTGGACGTTCCACAGCGCCTCGCCGCTGGTGTAGACGAACTCGGCGCCGGCGATGTCGGGCCAGCGGGCCAGGGTGTCGCTGGAGGCGGTGTACCCGGTGTCGGTCCTGGTCAGGGTGACCGGGACCTCGCCCGCGGCGCGGTCGGCGCGCACGCCGTCGACGTACAGCTGCCGCGTGTCCGTGAGCCCTCGGGGTGCGGGCGCGGACCACAGGCCGGGATGGCCGGGGACCTCGTGCCAGCCGGTTACCCGGCGGCCGCCGCTGATCACGGACGCGCCGCTGCCCTGCCACACCACCTGGTGGCCCCCGGAACCGGAGTCGCGGGCGTCGAGGGTGAGCGGCGCGGACAGCCGGTAGGTGCCGGAGGCCAGATGCACGGTGAGATCGCCGGAACGGTGGCCGTCACGCGCCCGTACCAGTTGCTGGGCCCGCTGCAGCGTGCGTACCGGATGTCTGGCGTCACCGCTCGCGTGGTCGTCGCCGTTCGGGGCGACGTAGACGTCGGACGCCGCGCCCGCGTCCGCCCGCGGTGCGGCGTCCGCGGGTGCGGCCGCGACCAGGGCCCCCACGGCGAGGGCGAGCGCCGCCAGAGCCGGTACCAGTGGATGTCGGGACACGGCCATCCTCCTCCAGAGAGTCGGGGAATCGCGGGAAACATACGACCTCTGTCATGTCCGGTCAACGAAATGCGCAGGAACTGCGCTGCGAAAAAGGGGATTTGAGCATCATTCATCGGAGGAATGGCATCGGGCGAGGCCCACGTCGCGTCGAGCGCAGGCGACCGCAGCCCTGTGTTGGAACTGCACACCCTCCAAGGCAACGAATGCCACGTGGGAGTGCAAACAGCCGTCACCACAGCGACCGGGTGGTGTTGCGGGCGACGCCGCCACGCGGGTGGGCCGGCGTCACTCCGCAACATCACGCGCCGGGATCGTCAGTTCGCGCTGGTGGAGAAATCGGCGAAGTCGTCCTGGCTCGGGTAGCCGGGATTGTGGGCGGTGCCGAAGAGGCCGACGTCCTGGGTGACAGCGGCGGATGGGACTTTCGCGCTGCTCAGCTGCGTCCAGGTGGTGCCATCGGTGGAGTAGGAGCCGGTGTAGGTGGTGCCGGAGCGGACCAGCCGGATCCAGCTGGGCAGCACGGGCTTGCCAACGCCGGAGCCGTTGGCGGCGATGCCGGTGTCGAGCCGGCCGTCGCCGTCGGCGTCCCACTGCATGAAGTAGCCCTTTTTGGCGCTCACTCCGACGGTTACGTAGCCGGGCGAGGTGGTCGCGTCGGTGATGTCGTTGCGCACCATGATGCCGGTCTTGGCCCCGGAGTTCGCGTACTGCTGCCAGCTGACGCGAACCGTGGTGGTGGAGCCGTCGTGTTCCGCCCCGGGGACGTAGACCGCGCCGTACTCGTTCTTCGATCCGTAGACGTCGGCGCCGGCCGCGCGGATGCTCACAGCGGCGCCGACCTGCGAGAAGTTCGCCGGGTCCGGTGTGGAGTCGAAGGTGTGGAACGGGGTTTGGACCGGGGCGTCGAGCAGGACGGACGTGTGCCCTGCGGCGGATCCGGCGGCCTTGCCGCCCTTGCCCCGGTCCCAGAGGAAGCCGGCGGTGGCGTCGAGCCGAGCCGTCGGGAAGGGCTGGTCGATGGACGCGGGTGCGGTGACGCGGTAGGTGGTGCGGACGGTGTCGCCGGGAGCGACGGAGGCGAACGACCTGGGTGACAAGGGGGAAGCTGTCCAGCCCTTCGGGACCGCCAGGGCGACGTGGACGTGGGTCGCGGCCGTGGTGCCCCAGTTGGTGAAGTCCGTGGTGAGGGTAGCTTCCTGACCGGTGGCCAGGCTGTCGGGCGTGGTCACCGTGAGGCCCGTCTGTGGGCGGGCCGCGTCCGTGCCGGCCGTCCACGGGCGCACCCGGAAGAGGGCCGCGCCATGGGCGGGGACGGAGGCGGCGAGGGTGTCGCCGGAGGAGTGGGTGACCTCGTGCGTCCACAGGTTGTCGAGGCGGTAGGAGGAGGACGCCGGCAGCCCGGCGGTGGCCGGGGCGACCGAGACGGTCTGCGCGGCAGACCCGGTGTTGAACAGCCCGACGATCACGTCCCCGCCCGGCTCCGTCTTGGCGAAGACCTGCGCGGTCGCGCTCTTGCTCACCCGGGTTGCGTTGACGGCGTCCTGGTCGACTGCGATGACGTCACGGTTCGCCAGCAGTGCGAGGTCGGCCGGGTCGAGCTTGGTCAGGTCCGTGCCGAGGAGCAGCGGGGAGGCGGCCATCGACCACAGGCTCAGCTGGGTCTGCCGCTCGTCGGGTGTCAGCCCGTCGTCGCTGCCGTTGCCGACCTCGATCGAGTCGTAGTCGTTGAACGCGCCTGGTCCGCCGTACGGTTGCCAGGCCGCGACCTGGTCGAACCTGCCCGACACCTTCTGCCAGCTGGTGAGCGGAGTGCTCGATCCGTTGACGCCGCAGTAGCACTCGATGTCGCCGCCGGTGCGCCAGCCGTTGCTGGTGGCCTCCCAGGTGGCGACGTCGGCGATGCTGAGCGAGTTCGACAGTTCCAGGTGCATCGGGCGGCCGGTGGCGACGATGGCCTGGTGCCACGCCTGCATGTCCGGGCGGTTGTCGCCGGGGACGACGCCGCCGCCGGGACCGACGAAGTCCATCTTGATGTAGTCGACGCCCCAGGAGGCGAACATGTCGGCGTAGCTCTGCACGTACTCCTGTGCGCCCGGCTTGCTGAAGTCGATGCGGTAGCCCTCGTTGTTCGTGTTGCCGGGCCGTGTCGGATCCGCGATGTCCCGTATGTGGTAAGGGGTTCCGTAGATCGGGAGGTTTTGCTGGTAGGCCTCGGCCGGAACGCCCGGCGTCAGGTAGATGCCCAGCTTGAGGCCCAGGCCGTGCAGATACGTGGCGAGCACGGGGATGCCGTGGGGGAAGCGGGTGGTGTCCCAGGTGTCCCGCCCGTACGCGTCCAGGTGGTCGGACCATCCGGCGTCGATGTTGACGTACTGGTACCCGTACCGCTGCAGCTTGTCGTGCATGACCCGTGCCTGGGCCTTGATCCCGTCCTCGGTCAGGGTGCTGCCTTCGCGCAGCGCGCTCCAACTGCTCCAGCCCATGGGTGGCGTGGAGGAGGCGGTGGCGGTGGCGTCCGGCGGGGTTGTGGGCGGGGGCGAGGCCACAGCGGGTGACACCCCCGTGGCCAACCCGAGGGTCAGCAGTAGCGGCAGCAGACATCTGGTCAATTTCGCATGCACGAGCGGCTCCTCAGCACGGTCTACGGCAACGCGCCTCGTCTTCGGGGTCTGCGACGTCGGAACGCACACGTTCTACGGGTGAACCACCGTCGCGTCAACAGATTCATCCGATGAATCGGGGGGAGCAGGTCAGCCGCTGCGTGCCGCCCGGCGTCGCAGGAGTGCCCGGCGGTGCCCCGTCGGCGACACCGCAGCCACACTCGTGAAAGCCCCGATCTATCTACGGCGAACCACCTGATGACTCGGCCCAGTAGATCCGTCCCTGGTTGACTCATCCGATGTCTGGTGCTTCCCTTTTTGCCGTCGCCGTCCTGTGACCAGTGAGCGGAGCCCTCGCATGCCCCACAGCGGTAGAAACCGCCGGTCGTTGTCGGTGCTGTTGCTCGCCTACGGCATGGCCGTGGCGCTGGTCGGGCAGGCCCCGGCGGCGAGCGGGTCCACCTCGGCGACCACCGCGTGGCGAAACGGCTCGTTCCACGTCGATGTTCCCGGCATGGTGCACAGCTCCGATGTGGTCCTCGGCCGGCCCAATACCGCGTCAGCCCAGTCCATGCCCTTGGGTAATGGCGACCTCGGCGTCGGTGTGTGGGACGAGAACGGCCTGACTGTGCAGTTGGACAGGGCGGACACCATGCCCGACCGGCTGTCGCCCGGCCAGGTCGTCGTGCCGGGACTGGCGAAGCTGACGAGCGCCCCGGACTACCAGGGCCGGCTCGACCTGTACGACGGCACGTTCACCCAGAGCGGCGGCGGCATGACGGCCACCACTTACGTGCGCGCCGACACCGACCAGCTCGTCATCGACGTGACCGGAGCCGACCCGGCGGCCGACCAGACGGCGCAGTTGCACCTGTGGCAGCCGCGCACCGCGACCGCGTCGGCCGGCGCCACCATCGGCACCCTCGCGCAGACCTGGCAGGACGACACCCAACCGGGCGCGAGCGGCCGGACGTTCGGGGCACTCGCTGCCATCACCGCCGCCGGCCGTGACGTCAGTGCCGGCGTCGTCGACCCGCTCACGGTGCAGGTGAGCGTCAGACCCAAGCCGAACGGCTCGTTCCGCATCGTCGTGGCGTCGCCGCGGTGGACCGGCGGTGACGCGACGGCCACCGCTCAGCGGCTGCTGGCCGGTAGCGGCGACTCCGACACGTTCGGCCGGACCGCGGCCTGGTGGCACCACTACTGGGACGGCGTCGGGATGATCAAGCTGTCCTCGCCGGATGGTTCGGCACAGTACTTGGCGAACCTGCGGACGATCAGCCTGTTCGCCGAAGCTGCGGAGCGCGGCTCCGTACGCCCGGGCTCGCAGGCGGGCGTCGCCGACCTGTTCGACTCCGCCGGCGACACGCATTCCTGGGATCCGGCGTCGTACTGGGGCTGGAACCTGCGGATGCTGGTCACGGCGAACATGGGTGCCGGCGCGTACGCGAACAACGACGGCTACTTCGCCCTCTACCGCGACACCCTGCCGAACACCCTGGCCTGGACAGCCGGCCAGTTCGCCGGCTCGGCCGGCGCGTGCACGCCGGAGACCATGCGGTTCAACGGTGTCGGCGTCCAGGTGCACCTGGCCAACGGCCAGTGGGGCGCCAACCCGTACCTGAACTGCAGCTCGCAAGGGCCGGCCAACTACAACGCCAGGAC
Source organism: Streptomyces sp. NPDC048191 (assembly GCF_040652655.1). Lineage (NCBI taxonomy): Bacteria > Bacillati > Actinomycetota > Actinomycetes > Kitasatosporales > Streptomycetaceae > Streptomyces > Streptomyces sp. NPDC048191. The sequence goes on along the minus strand of NZ_JBEZMO010000019.1, from coordinate 134,933 downwards.
GCTGAGTACCGGCGCGGAGGTCGCGCTGTTCGTCTGGCAGACCTACCAGGCGACCGACGACCTGGCATTCCTGCGGCAGAACTACCCGGTCATGGCCGACTGGGCCAGGTTCATGCTGTCGTACGCCAAGACCGGCACGGACGGATTCCTGCACACCAGCCCGTCCAACGCGCATGAGACCCAGTGGGATGTCGGCGATCCGACCACCGACATCACGGCGATGACCGCGATTTTCCCCGACGTGATCCAGGCCGCGCGGCTGTTGCACCGCGACCAGGACCTCGTGGCCGCGCTGACCGCGGCGCTGCCGAAGGTCCTGCCGTACCCGCGCACGGATGCCGCGACCATGACCCAGCAGCTCAGCCCGGCCGACGACAGCACCGGGCGGGATGTGATCGGCCAATCGGGACAGCAGGCCGCGAAGACCCACAACGCGGAGAACCTGGGCCTCGAACCGGTGTGGCCCTACGGGCTGATCGGCGACAGTGGCCAGCTGTCGGATCTGGCCAAGCGCACCTTCACCGACCGCCCCTACGTGGAGCACAACGACTGGAGTTTCGACCCGATCGACGCGGCGCGGCTCGGCCTCGGCGACGACATGGCGAAGGCACTGGTCGACCTCACCGAGACGTACCAGCAGCGCCCGTCCGGCCTCGCGTCCTTCGGCGCCACCTACAAGGAGCCCTATGCCGAGCAGGGCGCCGTCGTGACAACGGCATTGCAGGACGCGCTCGTCCAGGGCTACGACGGCCTGCTGCGCATCGCCCCGGCGTTGCCCACCGGCTGGAATGCGGACGCCACGGTGTCCATCCAGCACAAGAGCAAGGTCGACGTGCAGGTCCGCGACGGCGTGCCGGTAACGGTCGCCATTGAGGCCGGCGCGAACACCGCCCAACAGGTCCGCAACCCCTGGCCCGGCCAGAAGGTCAAGGTCGTCGCGAACGGCCACACGGTGGTCGGCCTCATGTCGGCAGCCCAGTTCACCGTGCCGCTGCGCGCCGGCCAGTCGTACCTCATCGAGCGGGACGGCGCGCCGGAGATACCCTTCGCCCCGGTCACCGGATCTCCCGCAACATCGGCCAGAACCCTCGGACCGGTTGAAATCGGTCTGCCGAAGGCGAGTTGAGACTCCCGACGCACGACCACGGGCCGGCCGCGACACCGATCACGGGCTTCAACGACTGGAAGGTGTTCGGTTGTGGGGTCAGCGAGCAGCTGATCGAGCAGACGGCGGATGCGAGGGTGGCCAACCGGACCCTCCGCCGAGCTGTCAGAGGCTGAAGCGTTCCTTCCCCGGCAACGGCCGCACGCGTGAGCGGAAGCCACCGGTACGGAAGGAACGCTGCAGCAGCCCCCGCCGTTGCCCGCACTCAGGTCTGCGGGTGGGTTTCGTACATGCGCACCGCCACGATCAGGCCGGAGGCGGCGGTGAGGGCGGCGACCGTCCAGACGGCGGTGGTCAGGCCGTAGGCGTCGGCGAGGGCTCCGGCCAGCAGGGCGCCGACGGCGAAGCCGCCGTCGCGCCAGAGGCGGTAGACGCCGACGGAGCGGGCGCGCCAGGCGGGGTGGGCGACGTCACCGATGGCGGCCAGCAGGGTCGGATAGACCAGGGCGGTGCCGACGCCGAGGAGGACCAGTGCGGTGGCCCAGACAGGGAAGCTGCTGCCGATCGCCACCAGGGCGATGGCCGCGGCCTGGATCAGCATGCCGGCGGTGATCAGGTGTTTGCGGCCGATCCGGTCGGACCACCAGCCGGTGAACAGCTGCCCGAGCCCCCACACCGCCGGGTAGAGGGCGGCAAGCACGCCGATCGCGGCGACGGACAGGCCGTGGGCGGCGAAGAGGAGGGGGAAGATGCCCCAGGCGAGGGCGTCGTTGAGGTTGTTGACCATGCCGGCCTGGCTGGCGGCGGACAGTGCCTTGTCATGGAAGCTGGTGATCCGGGCGATCTGGCCGGTGGTCAGCTCGCCGTGGTGGTCGGGGTTCTCGGGTGCAGGGTGGCGGGCGGCCTCGGCGCGGGCGTGGCCCCTGGTCTCGCGGACGGCGAGGGTGGACAGGCCCAGGGCGAGGGCGGCGTAGGCGGCGCCGAGGAGGAAGGGGCCGGGCCGCAGCCCCCAGTGGGCGGCGATGGCGCCGGTGGCCATGGCGGTGGCCGCGAGGGCGACGTAGCCGGAGGCTTCGTTGAAGCCCATGGCCAGGCCGCGCCGTTCCGGTCCGACCAGGTCGATCTTCATGATGACGGTGGTCGACCAGGTCAGGCCCTGGTTGACGCCGAGCAGGATGTTGGCCAGGACGATCCAGCCCCAGGCCGGCCCGAAGATCAGCAGCGCCGGCACCGGCAGCGCCACCAGCCAGCCGGCGACCAGCACGGGTTTGCGGCCGTAGCGGTCGGAGAGGGTGCCGGCGAAGAAGTTCGTGATCGCCTTGGTGGCGCCGAAGGCCACGATGTAAGTCAGCGCGGCGGTGTAGGCGGTCAGGTGGAAGACGTCACGGGCCAGCAGCGGCAGGACGATGCGTTCCTGGCCGAGCATGCCGCCGACCAGGGCGTTGACGGCGACGAGCAGGGTGAACTGGGCGAGGTTGGCGCGCATCCCGAGCCGTATGCCGCTTGCCTCGGCTGCGATGGTCATGAGTCCTCCGCGAGACGGTTGCCGGTGGCCCCACGGTCGCCAGGGCCGCCGATGAGGCCGGCAGCGAAGGCCCTGCTGCTCAGCCCGGTGCCGACGAGCGGCGGTGGGTGGGCGTCGGTGAAACCCATCGGATCCTCCGGTTTCCGGACGGGACTGGTCGCTCCGGCTCAGCGGCCGCGCAGCGCGGCGAGCGTGGCATCGAGGTCCGCTGCGCGGGGCCGGTTGTGCGGCAACTTGCCGAGCATGGCCGCCATGCCGCAGGTGTCGGTGAGGGCGGAGAAGACGAGGCCGCCCGCGATGCCGGCGGAGACCAGCTGGAAGGCCGGGTGCACGAGCAGACCGAGAAGCAGCCCCAGGAGCACCACCGCTCCGGCGGTGAAGCGGACCTGTCGTTCCATGCTCCAGCGGGCCCGGGTGTCGCAAGCGGCGGGCTGGTGCAGGTCATGCCCCTGCGCGGCCCACCCGGTGGTGCCGCCCGCGAGGGTGGCGGTCGGGATGCCCTGTTCGGCCAGGAGCTTGCAGGCGTTCTCCGAGCGGGCACCGGAGGCGCACACCACGAGGACGTCTCCGCGCCCGGCCGCGTGCCGGATCTCGGGCAGTGCGCGGCGGATGTGATCCAGGGGGATGTTGAGGGCGCCCGGGAGATGACCGGAGGCGTATTCGCCGGGGGTGCGGACGTCGATGACGGTGAGTTCGCCGAGTCGCTCTCGGGCCTCGTCGGTGCTGAGCGTGGTGGGGGTGAGGGGGCTGGTCATGACAGCGGTGATCCTTGTCGTTTCTTGATGGTCGTCTGGTCGTCGCCGTCCCGAACCGGGACGTAGAGTACCCCTAGGGGTATAGGCAGAGGAGTGGTCGTGGAACTGGAGCTCGAGGGCACGTCCCTGAAGGCCGTGCTGAACCGGCTGCGCCGGGCGCAGGGGCAGATCTCCGGGGTGATCCGGATGATCGAGGAGGGCCGGGACTGCGAGGAGGTCGTCACGCAGTTGGCGGCGGCCTCGCGGGCGCTGGACCGGGCGGGTTTCGCGATCATCGCCACCGGGCTGCAGCAGTGCGTGGCGGACATCGAGTCGGGCAGGAAGAACGGGCAGGACGCGGAGGCGATGCGCGCGCGGATGGAGAAGCTGTTCCTGTCACTGGCGTGAGGGCAGCCGCTACGCCACCGCGTCCACCAGCATGAAGCCGGCCACCGCGAGCAGGACGAGGGCGAACACGCGCTGCAGGGTGTCCCCGGGCAGCTTGGCCGACAGGCGTTTGCCGTCCCAGGCGCCGAGGATCGCCGCGCCGGCGAACGGTCCGATGACGGCCCAGTTCAGGCCGCTCGCCGTTCCGGCGCGCATGGCCAGCGCGGCGAGCGAGTTGATGGTGATGACCAGCAGACTGGTGCCCACCGCCGCCCGCATGCGCATGCCCAGGACGTTGACCAGTGCCGGTACGGCGAGGAAGCCGCCGCCCACGCCGAGCACGCCGGTGACCGCGCCGAGCCCGGCGCCGGCGGCCGCCGCCCGGACGGGCCGTACCGGTGTGGCGGTTCCCGGCGCCGGGCGGTGCCGCAGCATGCGTATCGCGGCGACCGCCGCGACCACGGCGAAGGCCACGGCCAGCGCGGCAGCCGGCAGGCGACCGGCGAGCGCCCCGCCCAGCATCGCCGGCCCGATTCCCGCCGCCGCGAACAGCAGCCCCGTACGCCAGCGGACCTGGCCGTCACGGGCGTGCGCGGACAGCGCCGTGGCGGAGGTGACGGTGACGATGACCAGGCTCGCGGTGGTCGCCGCGACCGGGGTGAAACCCAGCAGGTAGATCAGGGCGGGCACGGCCAGCACACTGCCGCCGCCCCCGAGCGCGCCGAGGGCCAGACCGATGACGGCACCGGCGATCAGCGCGAGGATCACAGCGCTCATGCGACGGTCCCGTCCCTGCCGTGCGCGTCCACCACCGGCAGTCCGGCGACGGCCCAGTCCTGCATGCCGCCGATCACGTCGACGGCCTCCACGCCTCTGGCGAGCAGCAGTCCGGCCGCCCGCTGCGAGCGGTTGCCCGAACGGCAGATCACGACGACGGGCTGCCGGCTCTGTGCTGCGGCGGGCAGTCCGGCACCGGCGGCGAGCGCAGTCAGGGGCAGGTGTACGGCGCCGGGCGCGTGCCCGGCCTGCCACTCGTGGGGTTCGCGTACGTCGAGCAGCAGGGCGTCACCGCCCCGTCCGGCGGCATGACCGGTGCGGATCGCGGCGTCCTGCACCGTCACCCGTCCCGGACTGCTTCCGCTGCGTCGAAAGAGGCTCGGCATGGTTCTCGCTCCTGTTCTCTCTCGGTTCTCCGGCCTGGTCACGGGGCGCCGACGGTGAGCCCGGCCGTCTCGGCCGAGGCGAAGGAGTCGTCCACGGCCACCACCTCCCGGCCGGCCGCGTCCAGCAGGGACGCGGCGATGGCGGCGCGCATACCGCCCGCACAGTGCACCCACACCTGACCGGCCGGCACCTCGCCGATACGGGAGTGCAGGGCGTGGACGGGGATGTGGACAGAGCCTTCGATGAAGCCGGCCGCCCGTTCGGAGGCCCGGCGGACGTCCAGGACGACGACGCCGTCCCTGGAGCGCGCCGCGAGGTCGGCGAAGGTGGCCCTGGGGAAGGAGGCGAGGGCCTCGCCGTCCCGTACCCAGTCGGCCGGCTCTCCGGTGGCCGCGGCGGCCGGCCGGTCGATGCCGACGCGGACCAGCTCGCGCTGGGCGGCGGCGAGCTGCTCGGGCGACTCGGCGAGCAGGGTCACCGGCTTGCCCCACGGGATCAGCCAGGCCAGGTAGGTGGCGAGCTGCCCCTCGGCCTCGAAATTGAAGGAACCCGCGAGGTGGCCCTCGGCGAAGGCGACACGGTTGCGCAGGTCGACCACCCACTCACCGGCGGCCAGCCGGTCGGCGATCTCCTCGGCGTCGGCGACGGCGGGCGGAGTGAGGTCGACCGGCGCCGGTCCGTTGGCGTTGGCCGGACCCATGTGGGCGTAGTAGGCGGGGACGTCGTCCAGGCCGGCCAGCAGGTCCGCGACGAAGGTGTCCACGTCATGGGTGAGCGCCTCGTTGGCCGCCTTCTCCTTGCCGATCGTGGTGGACTCGCCCTCCGCCTGGGAGGAGGAGCAGAAGCTGCCGAAGCCGTGGGTGGGCAGGACCGCCGTCTCGTCGGGCAGCTCGGCGGCCAGCCGGTGCGCGGAGGCGTGCTGGGCGCGGGCGAGGTGCTCGGTCAGCCGCGGTTCGACCAGGTCGGGCCGGCCGACGGTGCCGATCAGGAGCGAGCCGCCGGTGAACACCGCGGCCTCCGTGCCGTCCGCCTCCAGGACGTAGGAGGTGTGGTGCGGAGTGTGACCGGGAGTGGCCAGCGCCCGCAGCACCAGGCCGGACCCTCCCTCGATCTCCCAGCGGTCACCGTCGTGCACGGGCACGCGCTCGTAGGAGACGTGAGCCCCGGCGGGGACGAGGTAGGCGGCGCCCGTGACCCGGGCCAGCTCGAGGCCACCGGTGACGTAGTCGTTGTGGATGTGTGTCTCGACGACATGCGAGATCCGCACCCCGCGCCGTGCGGCCGCCGTGATCACCTGCTCGATGTCCCGCGGCGGATCGACCGCCACCGCCGTCCGCTCGCCGCCGGCCAGATAGCTGCGGTTGCCGAGCCCGGCGACCTCAAGGGTCTCGATGAAGAACACGGCGTACTCCCTTCCAGTGAAGAATTACCCCCGGGGGTATATGTCGACGATAACACTGATACCCCGTGGGGTATTCCGAAGGGCATGGCTGTGAAGCAGGTCACGGATGCCTGGCCCGCAGCTGGACACCTGTCAGCGCCGGGCAAGCGAACAGGAAGGGCCGACCCCATGCGTTACGACCGCACGGTGCGCAGCGAGAAGGACTGCGTTACCGCCGTCATCCGGGTTCGCGATGCCGCGGCGGCCCCGCGTGCGGGAGTGTCGACTTAACGGCTGATCTTGGTTGTTGAGGTGATCAGCGGTTGCTTGGGTTCAGGCAACTCGACGAACATCGGGCCATCGGAGAGGGTGCGGGATATCGCGTTGACCTGGCTGTAGAGGTGCGGTGTGATCACCCTATGGGCCTTGGTGACAGCAAGACGGATGCGGGCGTGGTCGACGACGCGATCGTCGCTGGGCGGATCATCCTCGGGCTGAAGACGCTACGTGATCACCTCGGCTGCTCTCTGCATGAAGCCCTCGACGCCTACGCTGCACGCTACGAGGTGCTGCGACGGGAACGTCCGGCCGACTTCACCAAGAGTCACGAGGAGTACTGGGCGAACTTCTACTCATGACCCAATAGACGCGATCTTGAAAACCGTCGTGGCGCGAGCCCACACCTACCACGCAGGTTGACGGCCCCTGACCAGGTAAGACGGTCGGGGGCCGTCGCGTTGCGTTGTGCCCGCTCGTCTCCGTGGCCTTGATCGCCTGGCGGGCTTGGGCTTGCTCGGGGGTTTGGGGCTGTGCGGCGCTTGCCGCGATGCCGGCCTGGCTGAGTGTGGTGATGGTGGCGGTTTGCCGGGCCCGCCGAGATGTCACCCTCTAGTCGAAAAGGCATAGACCAAAGCGCGCATTATGGGCGAAAGTCGCCTATCAGGAATTCAGTTCCGCCGACGCCGAGGTTGGGCCCCAGATGGCCTCCCGTGGCCGCGACATGGCAGACCAGGAAGTCGCGGATCTCCCCGGCCGGCCGGACCAGCTCTGGATGGCTCAGGTCCCTCAAGTCCGCGGGCTGGATGCGCGCGGTGGGCAGCCGATGCGCACCGCGCGAGCCGCTGATCACTGGAAGGCCGATGTCACGAGAGCCTTCTGCTCGACGCCGTGCCGGCGGGCCGAACCGACCGCGGGCGCGGGTGCCTCGGGCCGGCTCACGCACTCCACAGCGCGCCGGGTCAGCCGGTGCAGACGCGGCGCGACGAACGACCACGCACCCTGGTTCTCCGGCTCCTCCTGCACCCACCGCACGTCCGCGGCCGCGGGGAAGCGGGCGAGTTCCGCCGCGAGTTCCCCGGCGGGGAACGGGTAGAGGCGCTCCACGCGGACGATCGCCGTGTCGGTCGTGCCCGCAGCGTGCCGGTGGGCGTCGAGGTCGTAGAAGACCTTGCCCGAGCACAGCAGCACGCGCGAGACACGGGCCGGGTCCGCCGTGTCGTCCGGCAGGACCGGGCGGAAGCCGCCCTGGGTGAACTCGGCCAGGGCGGATACGGCCGCCTTCGACCGCAGCATCGACTTCGGGGTGAAGACCACCAGTGGCCTGCGGCCGTCCAGCGCCTGCTGCCTGAGCAGATGGAAGTAGTTGCCCGGCAGGGAGGGCATGGCCACGGTCATGTTGTCCTGCGCGCACAGTTGCAGGAAGCGTTCGATCCGGGCGGAGGAGTGGTCCGGACCCTGGCCCTCCAGGCCGTGGGGCAGCAGCATGGTCACTGCGGAGCGCTGGCCCCACTTCTGCTCGGACGAGGCGATGTACTCGTCGACGACCGTCTGCGCGCCGTTGGCGAAGTCACCGAACTGCGCCTCCCACAGCACCAGGGCTTCCGGACGGGCCTGCGCATAGCCGTACTCGAAGGCCAGCGCCGCCAGTTCGGACAGCATCGAGTCGTACGGTGCGAAGCTCGCGGCCCGCGGGCTGAGGGAGTTCAGCGGCGTGTGCTCCGCGCCGGTGCGCCGGTCGGTCAGTACGGCGTGGCGCTGGCCGAAGGTGCCGCGCCGGGAGTCCTGTCCGGCCAGCCGTACCGGGACGCCCCCCAGCAGCAGCGAACCGATCGCCAGTGTCTCCGCGGTGGCCCAGTCGACGGTGCCGGTGTCGAGCGTCGCCGTACGCCGGTGGAGCTGCGGCAGGACACGCGGGTGCACGGTGAAGCCCTGCGGCAGCTCCGTCTGCGATGCGATGACCTGACGGGCTGTCGCCTCGTCGATCGCGGTCGCCGTGCGCTGGGTGGCCGCCTGTCCGGCGTCGGCGCGAGGAAGGTCTTCGGCCGGTGCGGGTGCGGGCAGCGCCCGGGTCTCCGCGAAGGCCCGTTCGAGGTGAGCCTGGTAGTTGCGGCGGGCACCGTCCACCTGCCGCTCGCCGATGTCTCCGCGGCGTATGAGGGCCGCGGCGTACAGCGTGCGCACCGAGGCCTTGGCGGCGATGCGTTCGTACATCATCGGCTGCGTGATGGACGGGTCGTCGACCTCGCTGTGCCCGTGGCGCCGGTAGCAGACCAGATCGACCACGACGTCCTTGTGGAACGTCTGGCGGTAGTCGAAGGCCATCCGTGCGACGCGGTCGACGGCTTCCGGGTCGTCGCCGTTGACGTGGAAGATCGGGGCCTCCACCATCCGTGCCACATGGGTGGCGTACGTGCTCGAACGGCCGTTGGCGGGCAGGGTGGTGAAGCCGACCTGGTTGTTGACGACCACGTGGACCGTCCCGCCCGTGCGGTAGCCCGGCAGTTGCGACATGTTCAGGGTCTCGGCGACGACGCCCTGGCCGGCGAAGGCCGCGTCGCCGTGGAGGACGACCGGCAGTACGGGGAAGGGCTCGCCCTGGTCCCCGGCCAGGTCCTGCTTGGCGCGCACCACGCCCTGGGCCACCGGCCCCACGATCTCCAGGTGCGAGGGGTTCGCCACGACCGAGACGGCGATGGTGCCGCCGTCCAGGGCACGGTAGGTGCCCTCCGCGCCGAGGTGGTACTTCACGTCCCCCGAGCCCTGGACCGACCGGATGTCCACCGCGTCCTCGAACTCGTCGAATATCTGGCCGTAGGACTTGCCGATGATGTTGGCCAGGACGTTGAGCCGACCGCGGTGCGCCATCCCGATGACGGCTTCTTGGACACCGTCTTCGATGGCGCGGAGCAACAGGGCGTCGAGCAGCACGATGGCCGACTCGCCGCCTTCGAGCGAGTACCGCTTCTGGCCCACGTACTTGGTCTGCAGGAACGTCTCGAAGGCCTCCGCGGCTCCCAGCCGGTAGAGGATCCGCAGCTGTCCGGCACGGTCCGGGCGGCGCTGCGGCCCCTCGACGCGCTGCTGGATCCAGCGGCGTTCCCGCGCGTCCTGGATGTGCATGTACTCGAACCCGGCGGTGCGGCAGTAGAACTCCCGCAATGCGCCCAGCACTTCGTCGAGCGTCATCGTGGCGCGCCCGGCGAACCCGTCCACGGCGAAGTCCTCCGCCCGGTCCGCGTCGTCGAGTCCGAACGCGGCGATGTCGAGCTCCGGATGTGCTGCGGCGGGCCGCGCCATGAGCGGGTCCGTTCCGGCCATCAGATGCCCGCGCACGCGATACGCGTGGATGAGCGCCGCGACCCGTACCGCCTTGAGCGCCGCCTCGTCGGTGCCCTTGTGGTGTTGGGCTGAGGCGGTCGGAGAGGCCGCGGCGGCCGGGGACACCAGCGTGGCGAAGAAGTCCCGCCACGTCTGGTCGACCGAGCCGGGGTCGTCGAGGTAACGCCGTCGCTGCTCGTCCACGACCCATTCGTTGAGCCCGAAGTCCAGCCCGTGAGACGCTGCTCGAGCGGTGTCTGATTGCGACGCCATGGCGCGAACGCCTTCTTTCCTCTGTGAAGCCTTGGGACGGCGGACGCGGCTACGGCGGTAGTCCGCCTGCGTGTCAGGCGTTCGAGGACTTCGCAACCGTTGCGGAGACCGACCCGTTCGACCGCGTCGCAGTGACGACGCTAGGACGCCGGGAGTGCGGAGACGGATGGCCGGGCGCGCCACGACGGCCTCACATCAGGACATCGGACGGGTGACGGCCTGCTGCCTGCCGCCGTCGCACACTCGGAGTGCGGGCGGGTGACGCCGTCCTGATCCGAGGGCTTCGTGTCCGTCCGGCCCGGGACCGACGTCGTAGGGAATCCGGTTGTGATGCTGCGGCCGCGGGCTTGCGGCCTGAGAGCCGACCCCTGGGAAGGAACATGATCGACGACGATTTGTCGGACCCCACGCGGCGGGAGTTTCCAGGGGTCCTGCGGACCTTGGGCCTCGTGCACCGTGAGTTGCGGGCGCTGCACGGTCTGTCACTCCATGACTACCTCATTCTCGGCGCGCTCGCCGAGGCCGCGAGCGGATCTGTGCCCGTTGCCAAGCTGGCGGCGTTCCTCCAGGAGTCCGGGGACCGGATGTCCTACCTCCTCAGGGGCCTGCAGGCGGCCGGACTGATTGATCGCCGTCGTCGTGCCGGAGACCGCAGGACGGTCGAGGCCACCTTGACCGACGCAGGACGCTCCAGGTTCGCCGCCGCCGAGACGACCGCGCAGGCACTGATGCGCCAGCACCTCGGTCCGGGACTGGACGCACAGGAGCCGTCCGGCCGATCGTGTGACGTCACTTGATCTGCTCGTCTTCACGCCAACGGCTGTGGTCGGCGGACGGCACCTGGCCGCGGCTTCTGCGGCGGATACAGCCCGTGGCCCCGCCGCCCCGCAAGCGGTGTCAGCGCAGTGCGGCGACCGCCGTGCGATAGAGGACGTCCTCGGCACGGTCCCAGGACCAGCCGCTTTCGACCACCAGGGTGCGCCAGCCGGTGGGGCCGAACCAGTGTCAGAGTCACTCTGGAGCTGAGCAACCAGACCGAAGCGGTCCGCTCGTCGACCTGCTCGTCACGCCGGCCAACGTCCAGGACCGGGAGGCGGCGCGCGTCCTGCTGACCCGCCTTCACGCCGAGCACCCCAAGATCGTCCTGGTCTGGGCGGACAACGGCTACGGCGGAGACGAGTTCAGCACCTGGGCGCGGACCGCCCTCGGCATCACCTCAAGGTCGTCTCCCGGCCCAAGGAGGCCAAGGGCTTCGTCCTGTTGCCCAAGCGCTGGGTGGTTGAGCGGTCGAATGCGTGGACGGTGCGGGCCCGCCGCAACGCGAGGGACTACGAACGCCTCATGTCCCACGCCGAAGCCACGTCCACTGGGCCTTCATCACCCTCATGACCCGCCACCTCACCCGACGAAGCCGCGGGACCGAGGCGATCCCCACCCCCATTGCCGCAGCCGCCTGACGATCCCATCAGCTGCCGTTCGCTTCGGCGTCCCTCGACGCTCAACCGAACGGCAACCCGATCACCACCCAGCCACAGGGCGCCGTGACCTGCGGCAACAGGATGTGACACAGGCACTGATGCAGCGATGTGTTCACCGATCACATGCCGCGACACCCCACAGCTCAACCAGCCATCCTGTTACCGAGCCACGGCCAACCATGCACGAGGTCGTCAGGTGCGGAAGGAGCAGGAATGGCCCCAGCGCTCGCGGTGCGCGACCGGAGCGATGCGTCACGTGCTTTCGAAATTTCGAAGGTGCCGACGCTCAGTGGTGGTCGGAGGCCGGGGGCCGGGCAGTGCTGCTGCGCTCGACCAGGCTGGTGGCCAGGTCCACACGCAGCGCGGACGGTGGGTTGCCGCGAGCGAGGCCGATCACCATGCGCGCGGCGACCTCGGCCATCTCGGTCAGCGGCTGGCGGACGGTGGTCAGGGGCGGGCCGACCCAGCGGGCGATGGGCAGGTCATCGAAGCCGACGACGCTGAGATCCTCCGGGATGCGCAGGCCCAACTCCCGTGCGGCCTGGTAGAGGCCGAGCGCCTGCAGGTCGTTGCCGGTGAAGATCGCCGTGGGCCGGTCCTCGAGGCGCAGCAGCTCCAGGCCCACCCGGTAGCCGGTTTCGTGGTGGAAGTCGCCCTCGCGGATCAGTGCGGGATCGAAGGCGACGCCGGCCGTCTCCAGCGCGGCCCGATAGCCGTCGATCCGGGCGCGACTGCACATCATCCGCAGTGGTCCGGCGACCATGCCGATGCGCCGGTGGCCCAGGTCGAGCAGGTGGCGGGTGGCGGCGAGGCCGCCGTTCCAGTTGGTCGTCCCGACCGCCGGCATGTCCTGACCGGGGTCCCCTGCGGGGTCCATCACAACGAACGGGATGTCGCGACTGGTCAGTTGCGCTTGCTGGGCCTTGTCGAGCCCGGACAGCACCAGGACCACGCCCGTGGGGCGGCGGGCGAGCACTCCGTCCATCCAGGACTGCCCAAGGCTGAGCTGGCCCGAGGACTCTGACAGGACGACGCTCATTCCCTCCTCGCGGACGACGTTCTCGACCCCGCGGATGACCTCCATCGCCCAGGCGCTCTCCAACTCGTGGAACACCAGCTCCAGCAACAGGCCGGACGTGGCGCTGTTGCTGCGTCGCCGCTGGTAGCCGTGCTGATGCAGCAGCTCCTGCACTCGCTCCCGGGTGGCGGAGGCGACGTCCACGCGGCCGTTGAGGACTTTCGAAACAGTCGGAGTGGACACCCCCGCCTCGCGCGCGATTTCGGCGAGTGTCGCCGATCTGGTCACGATCCCTCCTGTGCTGCCCTGGGTGTGCGAAGTACGAAGTCCTCCGACGGTACGGGGCCGATAGTAGCTGGTCAGGGCGGAGCCGGTACGTCCGTATCGAGATGAACCCGCCAAATCCTTGACGGCGGTCGATGTGACGCCTAGGTTTCCCGCATCATTCGGCAATCTCTTCGAAACTATCGATGGACGGCGAGCCATGGGTTCTCTTCGCGTGACCGGTCACAACGGTGCAGTCAGGAACAGATTCGCCGCAGTGGCGGCAACGACCGTGCTGGTGCTCGGTCTGACCGCCGCGTGCGGGTCCAGCGGCGACTCCAACTCCGGGACGATCCATGTCCTCGTCTACGGGGACGCCGCGAACAAGGTCGAGAAGCAGATGGTCGACACGTTCAACAAGACCTCGAAGGTCAAGGCGGTGCTGGACACCGTCCCGGGCGCCGACTACCAGCAAAAGCTCAACACGATCATCAACACCCCGCAGGCCCCGGACATCTTCTTCAACTGGGGCGGCGGCAGCATCGCGCCCTTCGCCAAGAAGAACCTCCTGCTTCCCCTGGACGACATGATCGTCAAGGACCCGGGGCTCAAGTCCAACTTCCTCCCCTCGGTGTTCAACACCGCGGTGGTCGACGGCAAGTCCTACGGTGTCCCGATGCGCGGCACGCAGCCCGTGCTGCTCTTCAACAACAAGAAGGTCCTGGCGAGCGCCGGCCTGAGCGTCCCGCGGACCTGGGACGACCTGATCAACGCCGTCAAGGTGCTCAAGGCCAAGGGCCTGACCCCGATCGCGCTCGGCGGCGGCGACCAGTGGCCCACCCTCATGTGGTTCGAGTACGTCTTCGACCGGGTCGCCGGACCGGACCTCTTCCAGAAGGCGCTCGCGGGTGACAAGAGCGCGTGGGCCGGCCCGGACAGCCGGAAGGCCCTGGGCATGCTGAAGCAGCTGGTCGACGCCGGCGCATTCGGCAGCAACTTCGACTCGGTGAAGTTCACCGACGGCGGGTCCCCGGCGCTGCTGGCCAAGGGCAAGGCCGCCTTCGAGCTGATGGGCTCCTGGGAGTACTCCACCCAGCAGTCCAACAATCCCGACTTCGCCAAGAACGACCTCGGCTACAGCGCCTTCCCGACCGTCAGCGGCGGCAAGGGCGACCCGAACGACGTCGTCGGCAACACCAACAACTTCTACTCCGTCCTGAAGAAGACCCGACACCCCGACACCGTGGCGGCCTTCCTCAAGCTCATGTACTCCGACGAGTTCGTGAAGGCCCAGCTCGGCATCGGCAACCTGCCGACCACCACCAACACCGCCAAGTTCCTGTCCACCTCGGCCAGTCCTGACTACTCGCAGTTCCAGTTCAACCTGGTCAAGGCGGCGCCGTCGTTCCAGCTGTCCTGGGACCAGGCCTACCCGCCGGCGGCGGCCACGCCGCTCCACACGGCCATTCAGAAGTTCTTCGACGGCAAGACCGACGCCAACGGCTTCATCCGGGCGATGCAGTCGCTGTCCAACTCCTGAGTAGGACCGATGACCTCACTTTCTCTCGCAGCCGTGTCCGGCCGCCGCCTCAAGGCGCGCCAGTCCGGCGTCGGGGTGACCCGCCCGGGTTTCGCCTGGGCGGTACCCGCGACCGTCTTCTTCCTGTTGTTCGCGATCCTCCCGCTGGTGCTGGTCGCGGTGCTGTCCTTCACCAGCTGGGACGGCGTCGCCTCGCCGCACTTCAACGGGCTGGCGAACTGGACCAAGCTGATCCACGACCCGGTGATGACCCAGAGCATCTGGCTCACCGTCGTGCTCACCGCGCTCGGGGTCGTGACGCAGACACCCATCAGCATCCTGCTGGGCGTCTGGGCGGCCGGACCCCAGCGCAACCGGGCCGTGCTGTCCGCGATCTTCTTCCTCCCCCTGCTGCTCTCGGCGACCGCGGTCTCGGTGCTGTGGCGCGCCTTGCTCGACCCCAACTTCGGTATCCCGGGCCAGCTCCCCTGGCTTTTCGGCAACGGCAACCTGCTCGGCAGTCAGGCCGGTTCGATCGCGGTGCTGACCTTCGTCGGAATGTGGCAGTTCACCCCCCTGCACGCGCTGCTCTACCAGGGCGGCGCCCGCGCGGTTCCGCAGGTGCTCTACCAGGCCGCGGCGATCGACGGGGCCGGCACCGTGCGGCAGTTCTTCCACATCACCCTGCCGCAACTGCGCAACACCATGATCACCTCGGTGATCCTCATGGTCGTCGGTGGGCTCACCACCTTCGACACGGTGCTGATCCTCACTCAGGGCGGCCCCGGCACGGACACCACGGTCAGCGCCTACTACATGTACGAACAGGGCTTCAAGGAATACGACTTCGGCGCCGGCTCGGCCATCGCGCTGGTCCTGGTCGTGGTCGCCACCCTCATCTCCCTGGCCGTGGTCCGGCTCTCCGGCTACGACAAGATGCGCAGCACGGCGGAGGGGATCTGATGCGGCAGCGCCCCAACTACCTTGCCGGACTGGGCTCCCTGATATGGCTCGCTCTGGTCGGCCTGCCGCTCTACGTGCTGCTGATCGCGACCCTGCGCACCACCTCCAACTACTCCACCCAGGGCCCGCTGAGCTTTCCGTCCCAACTGACCCTGAGCAACTACTTCAACGCGTTCTCCAACGGCTTCGGGCAAGACTTCCTCAACACCCTGATCGTCACCGCCAGCGTCGTCGGCATCGTGCTGGTGGTGGTGCCGCCGCTCGCCTACGCCATCGTGCGCGCCCAGGGCCGCACCATCACCGTCGTGTTCCGGGTCTTCCTGCTGGGACTCGCGGTCCCCGCGCAGGCGGTGATCGTGCCGATGTTCTACGTGATCAGCCAGGCCGGGTTCTATGACCACCTGATCGGCGTCATCCTGCCCACCGCCGCGTTCTCGCTGCCGGTATGCACCTTGGTGTTGACCGGGGCGATGCGCGACATCACCCCCGACCTGTACGAAGCCATGGCGATGGACGGAGCGTCCCCGCTGCGGGTCTTCAGGCAACTGGTCCTGCCCCTGTCGAAAGGCGGGCTCTCCTCCATCGTCGTCTTCTCGGCCCTGCAGGCCTGGAACGGCTTCCTCTTCCCGCTGATCCTGACCCAGTCGGACTCGACCAAGGTGATCACCCTCGGTCTGTACAACTTCCAGACCGAACACGGCGTCGACGTCCCCGGACTGCTCAGCGCCGTGGTGCTGTCCATTCTCCCCATCTTCACCGTCTACCTGTTCGCCCGCCGCGCCCTGGTCCAGGGGCTCATGGGGGTCGGAGGAAAGTGACCGGCGACATGAACCCCACCGTCGAGTCCGCCACCACTGTGTGGCGGGACGTCTCGCTCGACCCCGCGATCAGGGCCGACGCCCTGATCGCGGCGATGACCCTGCGGGAGAAGACAGCGCAGCTGGTCGGCGTCTGGGTGGGCGCCTCCGACGAGGGCGGCGAGGTCGCCCCGCATCAGCACGAGATGGAGGAACCGCCGGACCTGGACGAGCTGCTGCCGCACGGTCTGGGCCAGCTGACCCGGCCCTTCGGTACCGTTCCCGTGGACGCCGCCGTCGGCGCGCTGTCGCTCGCCCGCTCCCAGCAACGCATCGTCGCCGCCAACCGCTTCGGCATACCCGCGATCGCCCACGAGGAGTGCCTGGCCGGGTTCGCGGCCTGGGGGGCGACCGCCTACCCGGTTCCGCTGTCCTGGGGAGCGACCTTCAACCCCGAGCTGGTGCGCACCATGGCCACCGCCATCGGGACCGACATGCGCGCCGTCGGCGTCCACCAGGGCCTCGCCCCCGTGCTCGACGTGGTGCGCGACGCCCGCTGGGGCCGCGTCGAGGAGACCATCGGCGAGGACCCGTACCTGGTCGGCACCATCGCCACCGCCTACGTGCAGGGCCTGGAGTCCGCCGGGATCGTCGCCACGCTCAAGCACTTCGCCGGCTACTCCGCCTCGCGGGCCGGCCGCAACCTCGCACCGGTCTCCATGGGCGCCCGCGAGCGTGCCGACGTCATCCTCCCCCCGTTCGAGATGGCGCTACGCGAGGGCCGACCGCGCTCGGTCATGCACGCCTACACGGACACCGACGGCATCCCCTCGGCCGCCGACCAGGAACTGCTCACCGGTCTGCTCCGGGACACCTGGGGCTTCGACGGGACGGTGGTGGCGGACTACTTCGGCATCGCCTTCCTCAAGCTCCTGCACGGCGTCGCCGGAAGCTGGGACGAGGCGGCCGGACTCGCCCTCGCCAGCGGCGTCGACGTCGAGCTGCCGACCGTCAAGACATTCGGACAGCCGCTGCTCGACGCGGTCGAGGCCGGTACCGTCCCTGAGGAACTGATCGATCGCGCCCTGCGCCGGGTCCTCGTCCAGAAGGCACAGCTCGGCCTGCTCGATCCTGACTGGAACCCGCTTCCGCAGGCGCTCTCCGGAGCGAATCCGACCGTTCCCGAGGCGCTGCGCGGCAGCGTCGACCTCGACCCCCCGGCCAACCGGCTGCTGGCGCGTGAGGTGGCGGAGCAGGCCGTCGTGCTGCTGCGCAACGACGGGACGCTGCCGCTCGGCCGCCCCCGCCGGATCGCGCTGATCGGCCCCAACGCCGACACCCCGACGGCCGTGCTGGGCTGCTACTCCTTCCCCGTGCACGTCGGCTCGCAACACCCCGAGGTCCCGACCGGCATCGCACTGCCCACGCTCCGCGAGACCTTGGCGGCCGAGTTCCCTGACGCCGAGATCTTCTCCGCACCCGGTGCGACGGTCGACGGCGACAGCACGGCCGGCTTCGCCGAGGCGGTCGAGGCGGCCCGCATCGCCGACGTCGTGGTGCTCGCCCTCGGGGACCGCGCCGGCCTTTTCGGCCGCGGCACCAGCGGCGAGGGATGTGATGTCGAGTCGCTGCAACTGCCCGGCGTACAGGAGCAGTTGCTCGACGCCCTGCTGGACGCCGGCACGCCTGTGGTGCTCGTCATTCTGGCGGGCCGCCCTTACACACTGGGGCGCGCCGAGACGGAGGCGGTGGCGATCCTGCAGTCCTTCTTTCCCGGGGAGGCGGGCACCGAGGCGATCGCCGGCGTACTCAGCGGGCGGGTGAACCCCTCCGGACGGTTGCCCGTGAGTGTGCCGCGGCACAAGGGTGTCCAGCCCTCCACCTACCTGGCCGCCCGGCTGGCCCAGGACAGCGACGTGTCCAGCACCCATACCAGCGCGGCCTACGGGTTCGGCCACGGGCTCGGCTACACGGAATTCGAGTGGTCCGCGCTCGACGTCGGCGTCGCGGAGACCGGCACCGACGGCAGCTTCCGGATCGCCTTCGAGGTCCGCAACACCGGCGAACGCTCCGGCTGCGAGGTGGTGCAGTTCTACCTGCACGACCCGGTGGCCTCCGTGGTCCAGCCGGTGCAGCGCCTCGTCGGCTACCGGCGCCTCCCGCTCGAACCCGGGGAAGTCTGCCGGGTCCTTCTGGAACTGCCCGCGGAACTGGCCTCCTTCACCGGCCGCTCAGGCCGTCGCATCGTCGAACCCGGCGAGCTGGAGCTGCGGATCTCCGCCAGCAGCACCGACCACCGCATCACGGTCCCGCTGCACCTGACCGGCCCGGTCCGGGAGGTCGACCACACCCGCAGGCTGCATCCCGTCGTCACCGTCGAGCCCCGCTGACGCAACGGGAGCCCGCGCGTGGACACGGACCTGCCCGAGGCTCAGCTGCGGCGCTCCCACAACAGCCAGGCGGACGGGACGACTTCGACGCCTGCTGGGAGGACACACTCACCGAGGCCCATTCGTACGGCGGCGAGGTCCGGCTGACACCGGTCAGCCGGACCTCGCGGACACCTTCGACGTCACCTTCCCAGGCTTCGGCGGGGAGCCGGTCAAGGCGTGGCTGCGCCTGCCGGGGACGGCGACCGAACCGCTTCCGGCCGTCGTGCAGTGCGTCGCATGCGGCGGCGGACTCACCCCGGTGAACCTGCGACCAGCAGTCACGGCACCTCCTGGACTCGCTCCACGGCGCCAGGCGGCCAGAAAGGAACACCTTCTGTGCATACGTACCACAACCCTGTGATCAGCGGCTTCCACCCCGATCCGAGCGTGTGCCGGGTCGGTGACGACTACTACCTGGTGTGCTCCAGCTTCGAGTACTTCCCCGGGCTGCCGCTCTTCCACAGCAAGGACCTCGTCCACTGGGAGCACATCGGCAACGTGCTCGACCGGCCGGAGCAACTGCCGCTGCCCCTCCCCGGTGCCAAGGCGTCCGGCGGCCTCTACGCCCCCACGATCCGCCACCACCACGGCCGTTACTGGGTCATCAGCACCAATACCGACGGCGGCGGCAACTTCGTCGTCTCCGCCGAGCGGCCCGAGGGGCCGTGGAGCGACCCGGTGTGGATCGACCTGACCGGGATCGACCCCGATCTGGCCTGGGAGGAGGACGGCACCTGCTGGTGCGCCTTCTCCGGGCCCGAAGGTGGCATCAACATGGCCAGGATCGACCCGGTCAAGGGGGAGGTGCTGGAGGGGCCCTTCGCCACGTGGTCCGGCAGCGGCCTCAAGTACCCCGAGGCGCCGCACCTCTACCGCATCGGCGCCTGGTGGTACCTGCTGATCGCGGAAGGCGGCACCGAACGTGGCCACAGCGTGTCCATCGCCCGCGGCCGCTCGCCGCGCGGACCCTGGGAAGGCGCACCCGTCAACCCTCTGCTGTCCCACAGCGGTACTGGCCGCTCCATCCAGAACACCGGCCACGCCGACCTGGTGGAGGCCACCGACGGCAGTTGGTGGATGGTGCTGCTCGGCGTCCGGCCCCGCGGCTTCACACCCGACGTGCACGTGCTCGGCCGCGAGACGTTCCTGACGCCCGTGGAGTGGGACCAGAACGGCTGGCCCGTCGTCGCGCCCGTTCCCGAGAGTCACGCGGCCCCGGGCGGTGTCTGGCACCCCGTTCCGCCCCTGCCCGCCCGCGACGACTTCGACGAGTCCGCTCTCGCGCCGCACTGGGTCTCGCCGTTCACCCGCCCTGAGGGCTCCTGGTCACTCACCGAGCGCCCTGGCTGGCTGAGCCTCAGCGCCACCGGCGCCACGCTCGACCGCCCCGGGTACACCTTCGTCGGCCGCCGCCAGCAGCACCACGACTGCCGCGTCACCGCTGCGATCGACCCGGGGTCGGGACGCGGCGGCCTCTGCGTGCGCCTGGACGAAGCCCACCACTACGAACTGGAGGTCGGGAACGGAGAGGCCGGCGTCGTCGCCCGGATCGGTCCGCTGCGCCAGACCGTGGCCAGCCGACCGGTCCCGTCCGGGCCGCTGACCCTCACCGTCGCGATCCGCACGTCCGACCTTGTGCCCGCGTCGCCCGAACTCACCGATGGCGGGACCACCGGCCCTGACACCGTCGCCTTCTGGCTCGGTGATCCCGACGCCCCGGACGCCCAGCCACTCGTCGAACTGGACGGGCGCTACCTGTCCACCGAGGTAGCCTGCGGCTTCACCGGCCGCGTTATCGGCATGTACGCCACCGAGGGCGCGGTCGCCTTCGACTGGTTCGAATACACCCCGGCCCCGGTGCCCTTTGCTTGACGCTCGGCCTTCGGCCGCGTGCGACAGGCCGTGCCGGGTGAGGATGCGTTTCAGGTGGAGGCGGGCAGGCCCAGGATCGTCCGGTACGTGCCGGGCCCAGCTTGCGGTCCTGCCGCAGCCTCGCTTGTTGATCAGGAAGCGGCCGTAGACCGCCGGCGCCCGGCCGCACCGACCCAGGTGCCGGGCGCGGTTGAACCGGCCCGAGGGCGCCGGTGACGACGCCCCCGCGCTCGTCGATGTGAGCCTGGGGCATGCAGTCGTGGTCCGCGACGGAGGTGTCCGACCTGTTCAGCGGTTGAACGTCAGGCGCGGTACCGCATTGCGGGCCAACGTGTGGGCCTGGTCGGGCCACCACGTGCCGGCGGGCGGGTCGGCGATGCCGTATTCGGGGTCGATCGTGCCGCCGGTGTTGCGGGTGCAGCTGCCGTCGGATTCACCGGGGGTCTTGATCCACAGGTAGGCGTCGACGAGCGGGACGCCGGTGTCGGCGGTCGGGCGTGGGCCGAGACCGCGCCCGGGCGCGTTGCACCAGGTCTCCGGGTCTCCGCTGTACTTGCCCGGCGGTGGGGTCCAGGCGCCCCGGCCGTTGCGGCTGGTGTCGATCACGAAGTGGTGCAGCTCGTCGGTCGGCGGGGTGCCCACGTTCTGGTCGAACCAGGCGTCGGTCCACCGCCACGTGGTGGGGTCAGTGGGGGAGACGGCGTCGCCGGGTGCGCCGTCGTTGGGGGCGGCGGACGAGTAGTACTGGCTGGCACACCAGTCGGTGTGGCCGCGCGCCTGCTCGGGGCCTTCGGTGGCGTACCAGACGCACTTGGCGATCCAGGTGCCGTATCTGGCGTTGTGCTCGGTGGGGTGGTTGTTGGACACGTTCAGGGCGAAGCCGTCGCTGTGCTGGACCCCGGCGTCCAGCAGTCGATGGGCGATGTCTCCGACGGCCCGCCACTGTACGTTGCCGGCGTCCAGGTAGACCGCGGTGCGGGGGCGGGCCTTCAGGGTTTTCACGGCGTATGCGAGGTCGGCGATGCGGGCAGCCGTGAGATCGCCGGTCGGGTCGGTGGTGGGCCCGGAGTCACTGGGAAGGTTGGCCAGGCCGTCGGGTTCGACGACGACCACCGCTTTGGCGTCGCCGATGCCTGCGGTGAAGGCGTCGATCCACTGGCGGTAGGCGGCGGAGGATGCGGCTCCACCGCTGGAGTACTGCGAGCAGTCCCGGCCGGGTATGTCGTAGGCGACCAGGACGGGGGTCCGGTCGACGGCCCGGGCCCGGCGGACTAGCCTGTTCACCTTGACGCGCACCTCGTCGGGCGTGCCCTCGGTGAACCATTCGGCCTGCGGCCAGCTCGCGAGTGCGGCCATGTTCGCGGCGTCCTCGATGTCGCCCTTCCCGAAGTCGACGAGGGCCTGCTTCGCGGCCTTGCTGTGCGGGTCGACGTAGAACTTCGTGGTCGGAGTGATGACGTCCTGCGCGGGTGTGGCCCGCGCCTGCGTCGCGGTGAGGGCGGCGCAGACGGTGAGCGCCGCGATGACGGCGGCCGCGCGGCGCCGTAGGCTGCGTGTGTGCATGGCTGCTCCTGATCGGTGGATGGATGGGGGAGCGTCTGCCACCGGGGCGGTCTGTCGACCGCCTGTGCGGTAGGCGGCGATCGTCGGACCCGGCCGGGCTGTGACGGACGGTGCTCGTGGCCCGGTGGCGGGGCAGGGGCGTACCGGGCCCACGGGCCCCGGGCTCAGTAGCCGTAGATCATCTTGTAGGCGACCTCGGGGAGGAACTGTCCGGCCGAGGAGCCGGCTCCGACGCCGCAATCGCCGTCGGACTCGCCAGGGGTCTTGATCCACAGCAGCATCTCGGCGCCTCCGCCCGTCCGCGTCGGGGTGCCGGTGCGGCGGCCCGAGGGGTTGCACCACTGGCCGTTGGAGCCGTTGCCGTTGCGGCTGGTGTCCACCACGAACGGCTTGGTGTAGCCGTAGCGGGCGCCCAGTTCGCTGTTGACGGCGTTGCCGTAGGCGATGTTCTCGGCCGTGGTGTAGTAGTTCGAGATGTTGAGCGAGAAGCCGTGGGCCTGTCGCAGGCCGGCTTCGTTCAGGCGCTGGGCCATGGTCGCCGGGCTCGCCCAGCCCGGGTTGCCGGCGTCCAGATAGACCCAGGTGTTGGGTGTCTGGCGGTTGAATTGCGTGAGGGCGCCGGTGATCATGCTCTCGCGTTCACCGATCTGAGCCCCGGTCATGCAGCCGTAGTCCGCCAGGGAGTCCGGTTCGAGCAGGACGATGGACGGACGGTCGGCGATGCCGCCGGCGAACTGGGCGATCCAGCTCGCATAGGCGGACGGCGAGGCGGCTCCGCCGGCGGAGTGTCCGCCGCAGTAGTCGCGGTTGTAGATGTTGTACGCGACGAGAATGGGCAGCTTGTGCTGGTACTCCGCCGCGCCGACGTAGGCGCCCGTGGCGGTGCCGATGGTGCCGCTCCATGAGCCGAACCAGTGGGCCATCGGGGTGTTGGCGACGGAGGAGTTGATCGCCAGCGCCCGGCCGTCGCCGGGGTTGGCGGCCACCCACCGCTTCGCGCTGGAGTCAGGGTCCACGTAGAACCCGTTGGTCATGGTGGTCGGGTCGGCGGCGTGGGCGGACGGTGCGGCAGCGAGTGCCAGCGGCAGGGCGACGAACGCTGCCACGAGGCCGCGGAGTCTGCGGCGCATGACTGTACCTCGGTTTCCTGGCAGGGACGCGCCGCATGTTCTCGTCCCAAGGATGCGACGCGCTGAGGAAGTGCGGTGGTACGGCGTACGATGTGGGAGCGCTCCCAATGGAAGCGCTCCCTGTAGCGCTGGGAACGTTTTGGGGTGTGGCCGGTATCGTGTTGTGCCCTGATGAAGCTGTCAAGAGCCGCTGCGGAAGCCGCACTTCACAGGACGAGGGCAAGTCTCTACAGTTCAAAACGGGAAGCGCTTCCAGCCACACCGGGCAGGGGCGGGACGCTTTCGGCGAAGTCGGGAGGGAAAGGCTCGGAGTTCATGGCTGAGGATGTGTCACGTCGGCAGCCGACGCTCGACGAGGTGGCGGAACGCGCCGGCGTCTCCCGCTCGGTGGCCTCCCGTGTCCTCAACAACGCCCCGCACGTCAGCCGCGCCAAACGAGAGGCGGTCGAGCGGGCCGTCCGGCAACTCGGCTACGTGCCCGATCCGACCGCACGCGCGCCGGCCAAGACACCACCTCGGTGGGCCGCCGGTCAGTCCAGGCTGCTCAGCAGCCTTCGGCCCTCTTCCCGGGCGGCGGCCACCGCCGGCTCCCCGAGCCCGCACAGGCGCAGGCACGACGACGCGATGGCCTCCGTGTCAGCCGCGTCCGGCGCACGGGAGCGCCGTATCTGGATGACGACCTCCACCAGCTGGATCAGCAGTTCGCCGAGCCGCTCGGCGGGCAGGCCGCGCGCGACGTCCTCGGTCGCCGCCAGGGCGCCCAGCGTGCCGTAGCTCGACTGCAGACGGCCCCGCTCGGCCCGGAAGGCGTCGAACCGCTCGGCCCGCACTTCCGGCAGCAGATAGAGCGTGCCGATGTTGTACGGGGTGCGGGAGAGGGTGCGTACGTCCATGGCGGCCACGGCGTAGAGTGCGGCGGCCGCGTCCGCACGCTCGGGCACCAGAGCCCGGATCCGGTCCACCATCTGCAGACTGGGCCGCACGGACGTCGCCAGCAGCTCGGCGAGGATCTCCTCCTTGGTGGCGAAGTGGTAGTAGAGCGAGGCCTGCCTGATGCCGACCCGCTCGGCGATCATGCGGGTGCTGGTGCTGGTGATCCCGTGGTCGACGAAGAGCGCCCCGGCGGCGTCGAGGATCTGTTCCCGGGCGGAGGTGCCGGGGTCGGACGGCGGCGTGTGCCGGGGCCTGCCTTGACGGGGACGCGTCGTCGTCATGGTCCCATCCTGCCACCGGGTGTCCGCCCCGCGGCCTCCGGTCACGCGGACGCCGTGTACGCCCGCCAGCCACCGAAGCGGGTGATGTCGGGCGCGCCCTCGACGGCGTACGGCTCGACGAGGAAGCCGGAGACCTGCCGCCCGTCGGCCAGTTCGACGGTGCCGATGGTCATCGGCGCGGGCACGGCGGCGGTGAACGCCCCGAACCCGGAAGCCGGCAGCCGCCAGATCTCGCCTTCGATTCCCATGCCCACGTCGTCGCCTGACGCCGTGGCGTGCCCCGCCCCGGCGCCGGCGTCCCGCCCGCCCTCGGTGACCCGGAGCAGGCCGGGCTTGGGCGGCTCGGTGGCCAGGGCGTACAGCCGGTAGCCGTCTGCGGTGCGGGCCGGGCCGGTCAGGGTGCCGCCGGCCTGCACCAACTGGGCATTGAGGGGCTGACCGGTGAGGTGGGCGCCGACCACGAACAGGTCGACGCCGGGGTTGGCGAACCGCTCGGCCAGCGCGGCCAGGGCGCGGTCGGAGAAGGCCGGTCCGGTGAACATCACGCCGAACGGCAGGCCGTCCACGAACCCGGCGGGAACGGCGAGCGAGGCGCAGTCGAGGAGGTTGGCGAAGTTGGTGAACCGTCCCAACCGGGCGTTGGCGCCGACCGGGTCGGCCGCCACCTCGTCGAGGGTGGGATGCCCGGTGGTGGTCGGCGTCAGGAGAGCCGTACAGCCGTCGAGCACCGCGCGTCCGGCGGCGCCGAGCGCGGCGAGCCTGGCGGCGTCGGCGGCCCAGTCGGCGGCGGTCTTCTCCCGGCCTGCCAGCACGATGGCGGCGACGGTCGGATCGATGTCCGCCCCGATCAGGTCGCGGTGCTTCTCCAGATGCGCGCCCACGGCGGCGTACCGCTCGGCGACGAACGCGCCGCCGTACAGCAGTTCCGCGGCCTGGAGCAGCGGGGTGACGTCGGTTTCGACGATCTCCGCCCCGGTGCTCGCCATGCGGGCGACGGCGGCGTCGAAGGCTTCGCGCCAGCCGTCGGCCATGCCGTTCAGATGCTCACCGGCCGGTACGGCGATCCGCGGGCGCGCGGGGGGTGGCGGAAGCTGGGTGCCGGTGCGGGAGAGCGGATCGGCCGGATCGGGGCCTTCGACGAACTCCGCAGCCGTGCGGGCGAGTTGCAGGTCGCGGGCGAAGACGGTCACGCAGTCGAGGGTGTAGCAGGCGGGGACCACCCCGGTCACGGGCACCAGGCCCTTGGTGGGCTTGACGCCGACGATCCCGTTGAGGGCGGCGGGCACCCGCCCGGAGCCGGCCGTGTCGGTGCCGAGCGCGATGTCGGCGATGCCCAGCGCCACCGCGACGGCGGATCCGGAGGACGACCCGCCCGAGATGCGGGCCGCGTCCCAGGCGTTGCGCACCGCGCCGTAGGGGCTGCGGGTGCCGACCAGGCCGGTGGCGAACTGGTCCAGGTTGGTCTTTCCGAGCACCACCGCGCCGGCCGCGCGCAGCCGTGCCACGGCGGGCGCGTCGGCCTGCGGTTCGTAGGCGTACGACGGGGCGCCCGCGGTGGTCGGGAGGCCGGCCACGTCGATGTTGTCCTTGACGGCCACCACCAGGCCGGCCAGCGGCAGCGCCGGGTCGATCCCGGCCGCCTCGGCGAGGACCTCTTCGCACGGCCTGAGGCTGATCCAGATCTCGGGCCGGCCGGCGCCCTCGATGCGGTCGTAGGCGGCCTGGACGCGGGCGGCCGGTGTCATGGCGTTCATGCCCGCACCGCCGCGAGGATCTGGCCGGGGGCGACCTGTTCACCGGGCTTGACGTAGATCTCCAGCAGTGTCCCGGCGGCGGGGGCGTTCACGGTGGACTCCATTTTCATCGCCTCCAGGGAGAGGATCGCCTCGCCGCTCGCGATGGTGGCGCCCGGCTCGGCGGCGATCTGCCAGACGGTGGCGGTGAACGGCGCGGTGACGGGGACCGCGCCGTCCGGCACGGTGACGGCAGCGGGGGCGGTGGCGGGGCCGGGATCGTCGTCGCGGTCGAACTCTCCGGCGGCTCGCCAGCGTTGCTTCTCGGCCTCGAAGGCGGTGCTCTGCCGCCGGCGGAACGCGGCGATCGAGTCGGCCTCCGCGGTCAGGAAGGCGTTGTACTCGGCGAGGGAGAAGGTGCCCTCCTCGGTCGGAAAGTCGCCGCGGCCGGCGTCGGTCTCGGCCCGCAGTTCGAGCAGTTCCTCCGCGGTGACGGGATACCACTCGATGCGGTCGAAGAAGCGCAGCGCCCACGGCGAGTCCTGGAACAGGCCGCCCTTGCGGAACCGGTTCCAGATCTGCACGGTGCGGCCGACGAACTGGTAGCCGCCGGGGCCTTCCATGCCGTAGATGCACAGGTAGGCGCCGCCGATGCCGACGGAGTTCTCCGCGGTCCAGGTGCGGGCCGGGTTGTACTTGGTGGTCACCAGGCGGTGCCGCGGGTCGAGCGGGGTGGCGACGGGGGCGCCGAGATAGACGTCACCGAGGCCGAGCACCAGGTAGGAGGCGTCGAAAACGGTGCGGTAGACGTCGTCGGCGGTCCGAAGGCCGTTGACCCGGCGGATGAACTCGATGTTCCACGGGCACCACGGGGCGTCGTCGCGCACCCCGGCCATGTACCGCTCGATGGCGAGCCGGGTCGCCGGGTCGTCCCAGCTGAGCGGCAGCCGCACCGTGCGGGAGGGGACCACCAGTTCGTCGCTGGGCGGGACTTCGTCCTCCAGCTCGCGCAGCAGGGCGGTGAGATCACGGGCCTTCAGCCGGCGGGCGTCGGTGTGGATCTGGAGGGAGCGGATGCCCGGGGTGACGTCGAGGACGCCGTCGGGCGTGTGCCCGGCGAGGGTCTCCTGCAGGGCGTGGACCCGCATCCTCAGGCCGAGGTCGAGCACCATGGGGCCGTACTCGACCAGGACGTTGTCGTCGCCGTCCCGGCGGTAGGTGACGGCGGGGCGGGCATCGGTGGCCTCCAGGCGGCCGAGTACGCCGTCGTCGCCGTCTCCGCCCGTGCTGATCAGCGTGGGGGAGGAGCGGCGGGCGTCGAGGGCGGCAGCCTCGGCTTCCCTGACCGGTACAAAGCGGACGGTGTCGCCGGGGCGCAGCTGGCCGAGTTTCCACAGTTCGCCGCTGGCGACCACCGCCGGGCAGACGAACCCGCCGAGAGACGGCCCGTCGGGGCCCAGGATGATCGGCGTGTCGCCGGTGAAGTCGAGGGCACCCACCGCGTACGGAGTGTCGTGGATGTTGGAGGGGTGCAGCCCGGCCTCACCGCCGTCCTGGCGCGCCCACCGCGGCTTGGGCCCGATCAGGCGGATGCCGGTGCGGGCCGAGTTGTGGTGGACCTTGTAGTCGGTGGCGTAGAGGGTGTCGATGTCCTCGCGGGTGAAGAACTCGGGCGCCGCGTGCGGACCTTCGGTGACACCGATCTGCCAGTGCGAGGTGATCGCCGGCCGGTGCTCGGGCGGGGTGGGGCCGCCGTCCGCGGCCGACGAAGCTCCGGGTCGCAGTACGTCTCCGGCGCGCAGCGCCCGACCGGCGTGCCCGCCGAAGCCGCCGAGGGTGAACGTGGAGGCGCTGCCCAGGTATTGGGGTACGTCGATGCCGCCCCGGACGGCCACATAGCTGCGCAGGCCCGGCCCCCGGCAGGCGCCGAGCGCCAGAGTGGCGCCGGCCGTGACCGTGACCGGCTCCCACAGGGCTACCGGGCTGCCGTCGACCGTGACCGGGAGGGGAGCGCCGGTGACGGCGACCACGGTGGCGGCCGAGAAACGCAGGCTCAGCCCGCCCGCGGTGACCTCCAGGCCAGGGGCCTGCGCCGGGTTGCCGACGGCCAGGTTGGCCTCGGCGAAGGAGACGGCGTCGAAGGGGCCGCTCGGCGGCACGCCCACGTGCCAGTGGCCGAGCCGGCCCGGAAGGTCCTGGACGGTGGTCATCGCGCCCGGCACCAGGACGTCGATGCGCGGATCGGGGTCGGCCGTGGTGGCGAGCGTGCTGGTGCTGTGCACGGCCTCGCGCACCTCGGCCCGCGAGGTCAGCTCGCGCAGCAGGCCCAGGTTGGTGACGATGCCGTCGACCCGGCTCGCGGCCAGGGCCCGGCCGAGCACGTCGAACGCGGCCTCCCGGGTGGGCCCCTTCGCGATCACCTTGGCGAGCATGGGGTCGTAGTACGGCGAGACCTCCAGACCGGTTTCGGCGAAGCCGTCGACGCGTACGCCGGGCATGGTGTCGGCGCCCTGGCCGGGGAAGACCGCCCGGGTGATCAGGCCCGGGGACGGCAGCGAGTCCTTGCCGGGGTCCTCGGCGTAGACGCGGGCCTCCACGGCATGGCCGGCGGGCGTCCACTCCCGCTCGAACACCGCGTCCTCGACCTCGCCGTCGCGGGCCAGGACGAGCATCAGTTCGACGAGGTCGACGCCGTACGCCTCCTCGGTCACCGGGTGCTCGACCTGGAGGCGGGTGTTGACCTCCAAGAAGGCGGCCTCCTCGCGCACGGGGTCGTAGACGAACTCCACGGTCCCCGCGCCCCGGTAGCCGACCGAGGCGAGCAGCCGGCGGGAGGAGTCGTGCAGCAGGGCCCGCACACGAGGAGGCAGGGCCGGGGCCGGGGCCTCCTCGATCACCTTCTGGTTGCGGCGCTGCAACGAGCAGTCCCGGTCGCCGAGGACGGCGATCCGGCCGGTGCCGTCGCCGAAGACCTGCACCTCGACATGGCGGGCGGGGCGCACGAGGCGCTCCAGGAACACCCCTGCGGATCCGAAGTTGGACTCCGCGAGCGCCGCGACGCGGGCGAAGGCCCCGCGTACCTCGTCGGCGGTGGTGCAGGCCTGCATACCGATGCCGCCGCCACCGCCGGTGGCCTTGACCATCACGGGCAGCCCGATGGAGGAGGCCGCGGTGACGGCCTCCTCGGCACTCGCGAGCAACTCCGTCCCGGCCAGCAGCGGCACTCCGGCGGCCTTGGCCAGGGCGCGCGCGGTGTGCTTCTCACCGAAGGCCGTGATCTGGTCGGCGGTCGGTCCCGCGAAACGCAGGCCGGCCTCCTCCACGGCACGGGCGAAGGCGGTGTTCTCGGAGAGGAAGCCGTAGCCGGGGTGGATGATGCCCGCGCCATGGGCGAGCGCGGCCTCGATGATCGCCTCCCCGCGCAGATACGACGCGCGGGCGGGCGCCGGACCGAGGCGGACCGCGTGATCGGCCTCGCGGACGTGCGGGGCGGCCCGGTCGGCGTCGGAGAAGACGGCGACGGTGCCCAGGCCCATCCTCCTGGCGGTGCGGATCACACGGCGGGCTATCTCACCGCGGTTGGCGACGAGAACGGCGGTGGGGCGGCTCACGCGCCCTCCTTCGCGGTGCGAGCGGCTTGCGCGGACCGTGCGTCGACGTCGGCCGGTGCCGGCTCCACGACGATCATCCGCAGCGGGGTGGGGTTGAAGTCGTTGCACGGGTTGTTCATCTGCGGGCAGTTGGACACCATCACCAGCACGTCCGTCTCGGCGCGCACCGCGACCCGGCGGCCCGGCGCCGACATGCCGTCCACGATGCCCAGCGCGCCGTCCGCCTCGACGGGCACGTTCATGAACCAGTTGAGGTTGGAGACGATGTCCCGCACACCGAGGCCACGCCGCCCGGCCTCGGCGAGGAAGTTCTCACGGCAGCCGTGCTGGAACATCACATGATGGCCGTAGCGCAGGGTGTTGGACTCCTTGCCGCACGCGCCACCGATGGTGTCCTGGCGGTCGACCTCGTTGGCGACGACGGTCATCAACGGGCGGCCCTCGCTGCTGCGCAGCACGGTGCCGGTGCGCACATAGGCGTTGCCCTGCCAGGCCAGGGTGTCGGGGACGCTGTAGCGCTCCTCGGGATCGTCGGCGTTGTAGAGCAGACAGTCGGCCGACTGGTTGCCGCCGACGTCGACGATCGTCAGGACGTGCCCCGTCCGCACCACCGCCGACCAGGGCGCGTTGGGGGCCACCGTCTCGTCCAGGACGACGGCGCCCTCGACCAGGCTCGCACCCCAGTCCAGGGGGGAGCCCTCCGCGTACACGGCGCCCACGGGGACGGTGGAGGCGACTGTGCCGCCGGCGGCGGTCGGGTGGTTGACGGGCCTGGTCTCGGTCCGCGTGCTCGCCATGTCACAGCCCCCGGGCTTCGCAGTAGTCGACGGTGTTGAGGTAGGCCCGGTGCAGTTCCGGAGTCGCCGTGAACCGCGGCTCGCCGGGGCCGGTCGGGGCACCACGCCAGGCGTGCACCCGCAGTGGGCCGACCACATAGCCGGGGCGAGGATCCAGTGGGTGGGCGACATTCGCGACCAGCACCAGCAGGGGCATCTCCGCGACGAGTTCGACATGCGTGCCCGCCCCCGCGCTGCCCTGCCAGGCCAGGGTGCCGTCCGGCTCGACGCGCACGCCCTGGAAGAAGGAGAGACTGGGCGGGAGGTCGCGTCGGCTCAGACCGTGCTTGGCGGCCGCCTTGAGGAAGAGCCCGCGGCCGGACGGCGACGGCCCCTCGGGGCGGGCGTCACCGTACTTGCGCTCGTTCCAGGCGTCGGTGGTGGTGCCGCAGAACGCGTCGTGCCGGCCGGAGGAATCACCGCTGACCACGGCCAGGACCCGGCCGTCGCCGGAGAGCAGCGGATGGTCCTGGCCCGGATACGCCTGCCACGGCACCTTCTGGGTGTCGGCGACGTTCAGCCGCTCCACCGGCTCCAGGGCGTTGAAGAGCAGCAGGTGGGCGCAGGCGTCACCGCTCGGGTCGTCGAAGCGCAGCCGCGTACCGCGGGCGAGGACCTTGTGCGTGTAGCCGCCGGGTGCCACCGTCTCCGCCCACACCAGGGCGGCCGCGTCCACACCCGGCGGGCAGTACGGGCTGTCCGACGCCGGAAGGTACGGCATCCACGTGCCGGCCCGCCCACCCTGGGCGCGGGCGTCGTCGCGGGCGCTTCGGACGCTGTCGGTCAGGTGCAGATCACGGGCGCGGGCGGGAGCCTGCCCGGTCGGGTAGCCGCCGTGCTGCGGTACTGCCGTCGAGCTCTCGGTGGTGGTCATGGATGTCCCGTCGTCCCTTCGTCGGTACGTCATCGATGCGTCCCCTCGCGTCACACGGGCCCTCAGGCGGGCTCGGCGACGGCCTGCGCGTCCAGGGGCGGCTCGGTGTGCGTGTGCGGTACGTGCCTCAGCTCGATACGGCGGTGCAGCCGGCGGGCGAGGAAGTAACCGGCACCGGCGGCGAGGCTGAGCCCGATGAACAGCGGGGCGCTCCACCGCAGCCACCACGTGCCGCCGGTGAGGTCGTAGATCTCCGCACGGGGCCAGATCAGATTGACCGTCATGCCGGCCTGGTAGAGCACGGCGAGCGTGTTGACCGCCACTCCCCACCGGCCCAGCGAGAACAGGGGCCGGCCGGTCTCGTCGACGCCCGCCGGCAGCCCGCCGCTGCCCCTTCGCCGGATCCGGGTGACCAGCAGGGGCACCGTCACGCCCAGATAGGCCAGGTACAGCAGGGCGATGCAGAGACTGGACAGGGCGGTGAAGATCGCCGACTGGCGGATGTTGACCACGAGCGCGATCGCGGCGCCGACGCCCACCACGATCGACGTCGTGATCGGCGTACCGGTGCGGGCCGACACCTTGCCGAGGCGCCGGTGGAAGGGCAGGGCGCCTTCGCGCGCCATGGAGTACATCATCCGCGCCCCGGAGGTCTGCACGGCCAGGGTGCAGGCGAACACCGCGACCGCCACGCAGCACAGCAGCAGGCGGCCCAGAACCCCGCCGAGCCGGTCGGTGAGCACCCAGGACAGACCACCGGCCGCCAGTTTTCCGTCGGTCAGGCTGCGCGCCGCCATCAGCCCCGACAGGATCAGCAACGCACCGCCGACACCCGAGGTGATCAGGGCCCGCAGGATGGTCCGGGGAGTGGTCCGGCGCGGGCTGTGGGTCTCCTCCGCCAGCTCGCCCGCCGAGTCGAAGCCGACCATCACGTACGCCGCCATCAGTGAGGACGCGAGGAAGGCGCCGAAGTAACCGCCGTGACCGGCCCAGCCGGTGGGGTGGGCCACCACCCGCGGACCCCGCTCGGGCAGGAAGAACAGGATCAGCACCAGTGCGAGCACGCCGATGATCTCGACGGTGACGCCGAAGCTGGTGGCGGCGGCCATCTGGCGGATGCCCAGGATGTTCACCACCGTGGTGATGACCAGCAGGACGCATCCCAGCAGGACCGCGTTCTGCGCGCCGGTCGGGGAGGCGACCGACGGATCGGCGCCCGGACCGCCGACGATCTGGAACCCGGACCAGATACCGGGCAGCACCGCCTGTGCCGCGATCGCGGCCGCCGCGACCGTGAGTATCTGCCCGATGATCATGATCCAGCCGACGAACCAGCCCGTCGTGGTGCCGGCCAGCCGGCTCGACCACTGGTAGATGGCCCCGGATATGGGCCAGCGCGCGGCCAGTTCGGCGAAACACAGTGCGACGAGGAGTTGGCCCGCGAAGACCAGCGGCCAGGTCCAGAGGAACGCGGCGCCGCCGAGACCGAAGCCCAGCCCGAACAGCTGGAAGACGGTGGTGAGGATCGACACGAAGGAGAACCCCGCGGCGAACGACGCGAAGCTGCCTACGCCGCGGCGGAGTTCCTGCTGGTAGCCGAAGAGGGCGTGGCCGGTCGTGCCACCGCCGACAGGGTCCTGTGCAAGGGGGAGTTCGGGCCGGCTCATCGCCGCACCTCCGATCGGTCGACAGATACCTGTCGCTTGATAGGTATTGCGATCGTCGGCCGGACCGGTCTCACACCCGAGTCCGGGGAGTTAACTTCGTGTATCCGCGGGCCCGCCGGGGAGATGACTGCGTGCCGGCATCGGACTGTTCGGCTACTTCGTGGTCGCGGGTGGGCACGAGGGTGCCGTCCACGATCAGCACGGTGTCCTTGGGGAACCGGCGCCGTGGCCGCAGAGACATCAGCGGGCCGGGGTGGTCGGTGATCCGGTCTGCCGCGGACTCCGAGATGCCGGACAGCAGGGCCAGCTGGCGCATCGTCACGTTCGAGCGTCGGTGCTTGCGCTTTCCGTTGCGGCAACTTCTACGGTCATGTGGGTGGCCGGAGAGACCGGCCCGGCGAGGGAGGCACCGGTAATGGCCTGGTCGATCGCGGAGGTGGCGCGGATGTCCAAGGTGACATCGCGGGCGCTGCGGCATTACGACGAGATCGGCCTGCTGCCGCCTGCATGGATCGGGAGCAACGGGCACCGCTACTACGAGGAGGCCGATCTGCTGCGGTTGCAGCAGATCCTGCTGATGCGGGAGCTGGGCCTGGGGCTGCGCGAGATCCAGGCGGTGCTGGACAGCCGGCTCGACCGGGTGGCCGTGCTGCGTGAGCACCACGAACGGCTGCTCGCGGAACGGGACCGGCTGGAGACGCTGGCCCGTACGGTCGGGCGCACCATCGCCGAACTGGAAGAAGGTAGGGACAACGGGAAGATGACGAAGATCAACAAGCCGGAGAACCTGTTCGAGGGATTCCAGGCGCCCTCCGAGGCCGAGGCCGAGGTGCGGGAGCGGTGGCCACAGGCGTGGGAGCAGTCCCGGCAGGCCGTCGAGGCGATGAACTCCGAGGAGATGGAGAGCTGGCAGCGTGAGGTGACGGCGCAGATGATCCGTATGGCGGAGTTCATGGTGGCCGGCACGCCGGTCTCCGACCCTGCGGTACAGGCCGAGGTGGACGCCAACTACCAGGGCATCTGCCGGTTCTGGACCCCGACCGCGGCCGCGTACAAGGGAGTGGGCCAGACCTATGTCGACGACCCGCAGATGCGGGCGAACTTCGACAAGATCGCCGAAGGTCTCGCCGTCTACCAGCGCGATGCCATGATCGTGTACGCCGATGCCCGGCTGAGCTGACCGCACGCGCCCAAGGGCCGTGCGGGGGGTCATGAGCGCAGCCAGAGGCGAATGGCTGCGACGGTCACGGTGCCTTCGATGTCGAGGTCGACGGGGAAGGTGCGCGCATCGTGCTGCAGTACGAGGCGGAGGCGTGGCGAGCAGAGCACGCTGCCGCCTTCGCCGAGTCGCTCGCCTCCTCGATCAGGAGGCTGCCCGACGGAGGCAGGGTGAGCGACCGCACGCACACGCTGCGTCAGCTGCACCCTCTCGGCTGAATCCGCGAGTTGGCGATTGCGCGGTCCTCCTGACCATCCCGTCACGGACGACACCATCCCTGTGCCGGGTGGCCTCCGTGGGCGACCGAACCGGCAGGCCGGCGGGCACTCGACGTCCCCGTACGGCTGTTCTCCACTGCTGGTCGGCTCGCCCCAAAGGATCTGGTCCGAGCGACCCCTCGACCCATTCGACCGGGTAAATCCGTCTCTGAGGGAACTGGGTCCTCACCCCACCTCGCGCACTATGCGGTTGCAACGCCCAGGAAGCGCAGCACCGCCAGGACGCGGCGGTGGTCGGCGTCGGCCTTGGGCAGGTCGAGCTTGGTGAAGATGCTGTTGATGTGCTTGGCGACCGCGCTCTCGCTCACGACCAGCTCGGCGGCGATGCCGGAGTTGGACCGGCCGCCCGCCATCAGCTCCAGCACCTCCCGCTCGCGCGGTGTAAGCCGGTCGAGTGGATCGCTGTGCCGGCGGACCAGCAACTGCGCGACGACCTGCGGGTCGAGCGCGGTGCCGCCGGCCGCCACCCGGCGTACCGCCTCGGCGAACTCCTCGACGTCGGCGACGCGTTGCTTGAGCAGATAGCCGACGCCCGAGGTGTTGGCGGCGAGCAGATCGGCCGCGTACCGCTCCTCCACGTACTGCGACAGCAGGAGCACGGCGGTACGCGGGTACTGGCGGCGGATCACCAGCGCGGCGCGTACTCCCTCGTCGGTGAAGCCGGGCGGCATGCGCACGTCGACCACGGCGATGTCGGGCCGGTGCTCCTCGACGGCGGCCAGCAGTCCTTCTGCGTCGGCGACCTGCGCGCACATCTCGAAGCCGGCCGCCTCCAGCACCTTGACCACGCCGATGCGCAGCAAGAGGGAATCCTCGGCGATCACGGCGCGCACGGCAGCTCCACGGTGATGACGGTCGGGCCCCCGGCGGGGCTGCGGCAGGAGAACGTGCCGTCGACGGACGCGACGCGCTTGGCGAGCCCGGCGAGCCCGGTGCCACCGCCGGCCGCCGCGAGATCCGCGCCGCCCGCGCCGTCGTCCGCGACGACCACCAGCAGTGTCTCCCCGATCCGCTCCACGGTCACGTCCGCCCGGGTCGCCTGGGCGTGTTTGACCACGTTCGTCAAGGCTTCGGAGACCACGAAGTACGCGACGGCCTCGACCGTGGGTGAGGGGCGCCGCGGCAGGTCCACCGCCACGCGCACCGGGATCGGGAGGCGGGCGGCGACCCCGGACAGCGCGGCGTCGAGGCCGCGGTCCTCAAGGACGGCCGGATGCAGGCCGCGCACCAGGGTGTTCAGCTCGGCGATCGCCTCCTTCGCCTCGCGGTGCGCCTCGTCGATCACCTTGCGGGCGCCCTCCGGCAGGTCGCCGAGGGTGGACCTGGCCAGGCCCAGGTTGACGGCGAGTGAGACGAGGCGCTGCTGTGCGCCGTCGTGCAGGTCGCGCTCGATCCGCCGCCGCTCGGCGTCGGCGGCGTCGAGCACGCCGGCCCGGCTCTCGGCGAGGTCGGCGACCCGACGGGCCAGCTTCTCCGTGCGGCTGGGGCCGAGCAGGACCTCGGCCGCCCGGGTCTCCAGCCGCACCAGAGCGCCGGTCAGCCGGGGCCCGAGGAACAGGAGGGCGAGGCCGCCGACGGTGATGTACACGGCCTGCGTGGTGTACCCGAGGTCGGTGACCCGCCACTGCGGGGGCAGCGCCCAGATCCACACGTAGAGGGAGGCGGCCACGAGAGCGGCGGCCCAGACGGCGAGGACGGCGAGGTCCAGGACGGCGAGCAGCGGACCCGCCACGGCGTGGTAGCAGACCTGCCGCCACAAGGCCCGCGTGGTCAGCCGGCGCACCGCCGACTTCCCGTTGCGTCCCGGCCCGGGTGCGGCGGGGCGTGGGAGGTCCTTGCCGACGAGCGCCCGGTAGCGTCGCCGCTGCCCGACGGTCAGCAGGGGTGTCATCACCAGCGTGAGCAGCAGGGGCAGCGGAGTCACGGCCACCGCGCCGGGCGCGCGCACCAACGCCGCCATCGCGCCGAGCAGCCAGAGCCACAGTGGCACCACGGCGAGGTGGAGCGGCAGGCCGGCGGCGACGAGCGCGGTCCGGTGTCCCGCTCTGCGGAACGGCCGACCCAGCACCAGCCGCAGCCACGTTGTGAGTTGCATGCGTCAAACGGTAAAGCCGCAGGCCATCCCCGTGCCATGACGCTTCCGCCCGGTTCGGGGCTGCACTTGTCTCCACCCCGGATCGGAACCCTGCGTGACTGACGGCGCCCTGGTGTGCGGCGGAGGGTGGAGCACGTGAAGGGGAGAGTCGGCAGAGAGCGGGGGAAGGCGATGCGTCAACTGGTCTTGTGCGATGAGGAATTGGACGGCGCCGAGGGCTTCGACCGCGCCGAGGTCATCCCGCTCCACGAAGAGGCGGAGGAGCCGCGCCCGGCGCGGGGCATGCGGCGGGCCGGGTGGATGCTGGTCGCCTGCGGGCTCGCCCTGCTGCCGTGGCTGTACGTGCTGGCCACCGGCCTGCCGGCCACCGCGACCGTGGCGCACTGGCCGGTCGCCTGGGTCGGGCTCGACGCGCTGGAGGCGCTCGGCCTGATCGTCACCGGCCTCCTCGCCGCCCGCGGCGACCGGCGGCACGCCCTGGCAGCCGCCGCGACGGCGACGCTGCTTGTGGTGGACGCCTGGTTCGACACCACGACCGCGGCCCTGGGCGGCGACTTCGCCACCGCGGTCGCCATGGCGCTCGGCGCCGAGCTGCCGCTCGCCGCGCTGTGCGGCCGGCTGGCGCTGCGGGCGCTGAGCCGGCCCGCGTGACGCCGACCGCCCGACTACGTACCACGGACCGAATCGATCCACCGGAGAACACCATGCACCGCATCACCACCGCCCCCGTCGCCGCGATCCCGGCCCGGACCCGCTGGGCGGTCGCCGCCGGCGCGGGCGCCGCGTTGGCCGCCGCCTGGTGGCTGGGCGACACGGCGCCCTATCCGTACGCCCAACGCGGCCTCCTCGACGTGCCGTTGCCGTTCCTGACCGCCGGCCGGATGGACGCCGTACTGCGGCCGCGACCGGGGGAGCGGATGCTGGAGATCGGCCCGGGGACCGGCCTGCAGTCGATGCACGTCGCCCCGCAGCTCGGGCCGCAGGGACGGCTCGATGTGCTCGACATCCAGCAGGAGATGCTCGACCACGTGATGTGCCGCGCCGAGCGCGACGGCCTGGCGACGATCACGCCCACCCGCTCGGACGCACGTGAACTGCCCTACGCCGACGGGACATTCGACGCGGTATACGCCGTGACCGCGCTCGGCGAGATCCCCGAGCCGGATCGGGTACTGCGCGAGGCGGCACGGGTGCTGGCACCAGGCGGGCGGCTGGTGATCGGCGAGTTCTTCGACCGGCACTGGATCCCCTTCGGTCGGCTGCACCGGCTCGCCGACGCCGCCGGCCTCCACCTGACCGAGCGCCGAGGCCCAAGCCCGGCATACCTCGCCCGCTTCCGACCCTGCGGAGCCGACGCGCCAGGTCACCAGAGCGAGCGCCTCGCCCACAGCTCTCTGGTGTGGCCGTGGGCGCACCGGTAGCCGGAACGGTGGTGGGTCCAGCGGGATTCGATGCGCCGGCCCTGGACACGTAACGCAGCAGCCCTGTTGGGAGACAGATGTGCTCGGGAGCGCGCGCTCACTGCCTTCTGGGGTGGGTGGCTTGGGAGGTGTCCTGCGGATACGAGCCCGGAGAGCGGTGCAGGTCGGTCGGCTTACCGATCCTGCCTCAGCGGTCGTAGCATCGCCTCGCCGGCGCGCACGAGTGCGGACAGCGGTTGGCCGGCCCAGCCGGTGAGGTCACGTGCGAAGGTGAGGTCCAGTTCGACGGTCACCTTGACGTAGCGGGTATCCAGCCGAGTGACTCTGGTGGGAGCGGAAGCGGGCGCCGTCGTGTCCGGTCGACGCTGCAGTGCGGCCCGATAGGCGTCCTTGCGCTGGTTCATACCCTGCCCTGACGGTTGATGAGTTCCTCGGCGAGGTCCATGTACGCCGTTCCTCGCGCCTCGACGGGGCTGCCGAAGGACTGGGAGTACAGGTCGAGCCGCGGGATATGCGTGAGCAATACATCGAAACCCCGCTCGGTGAGGGCTTCGCGGGCGTCGGCGTCGGGACCGGTACGCGTGGCGTCGGGACGGTTCGTGCGGTTCAGCAGGACGGCGGCGCGGGCCGGGTGGGAACGCAGGGACTGCATGTCATCCATTTCGCGGTCGATCGGCGCCATGCGGTCCAACTCGATCGGGGCCGGGGTCACGGGCACGATCCACTCGCTCGCGTACCGCATGACGCCCCGGGCGATGTGGGCGTGGTCTTCCAGTTGCGGGGCGTCGAACACCACTGCCCTTCGGTTGTCGAGAAAGTCGTTGACCCGCCGGTGTACGTCGCCCACCGGAAGGGCGAGCACGGGGAACGGAAAACCGCCGGCCAGTTCGCTCCAACGCAACGAAGAAGAGGCGGGGTCGCTGTCCACGAGCAAGGGTGACAGGCCCGCTGCGTGCAGTGCGTGGGCCAACCAGACGGCGCTGGTCGTCTTCCCCACTCCCGGTTTGAGGTTCACGAATGCGTAGCTCGGCGGCACAGGAGCCGACGCTAACGGCCGAGCGCCGGCGCCTGCCGTTGACGCGGTGCCACCGTGCACGGTTCACCCAGGAGCACCGGTGAATCATTCCCGCGGGCTAACCTCCCGGTTCGAGGTGCAAGTGTGCTGCGTCGCCTCGCGTGCTTCGGTGAGGGCTCGCTGCCTGAGGTTGCCGCCGAACAACTGAATCGTGGTGGCGGCCAGGATGTCATCCCTGCCGATGGTCCGCCCGTCCCCCCTGTCGATGGTCCGCCCGTCCCCCCTGCGGGTGGACGGGGCCTGGAGGGGATACTTGAGGAACGGGGGTGGGGCCGGTTCGCCCGACATCACCGGGGTGGCCGTACCAAAACGTTCTACCCCGCCCTCGCGGACGACCGCGGCCGCGTCCCGGGCGAGGTCTGTCAGGAACACGCTCGCGATTCCGTCCAGGTCGCGGACCATCGCTGGGACGGCCGTCGCCCCCTGGCTCCGCAGCAGTTTCCTGACCCCGGCCTCGAACCTGTGGGCGCCGACCACAGCACTCGGTTTGCGCGACCTGCTGCGCCTACGAGAAGGCACGATGACCCCCTCGGCGTCGTACAGGACACCGGTCAGGCCTCGAAACGTCGGGCTGTGGTCGTACCACTTGTTCCCCACCTCGAGCTCGGCGTTCCGGTCGATCGCCGAGAGAAGGTCACCGGGTGTCAGCTTCTTCCGGGCCTCCTCCGCCGCCGCTCTCCTCGCGCCGTCGATGATCTCCGTCAGCACTGTCCGCGTCACCGACGCGGCGGCCCACGCGGCCGACCGGGAGACGTGCATCGAGGTCACGTCCCTGAACACCGCTTTGACGAGAGAAGGTTTGAACGGCGAGGCATCCATGACCGAGGCGGTCTCGGGACCGCTGCGCTCCGGGCGTGCGGGCTGTGTGGTCATCGGAAAGAACGCTCCCTGCTGTCACAGTTGTCAAAGGCCCACACTTCACCACGCAGACCCGCTCTCTTCCCTCATCCTCCGTCGAAGCGGCACCACCCGGTCAAGGGCCTGACGGGGACATCCCGACGGCCGGGCCGCTGACTACTGGACTTGAACTCGTGATGCCGGCTCAGGGTCTTGCTGTGCCGCGGGACGGCCAACTCCTTTTGGACACGCAGCGTTTACATGCGTTCGACCCGTCGACCCGGGGGACTTGTTATGGTGTTACTCATTGGTAGCAAGCTGAGTGGGGGGACGCGGGGAGACCTGCGGCCATCTCGCCGCCGGGCGAGTGGCGAGACGGATGACCTGGCAAGGGGGCCCGGTCAACGGCTTCTGCGCGTGCGCGTCACGCGGCCGTCGAACTCCAGTTCCCTCACCCGCTGACCCTGACAGGTGGGACTCGTCACATGGCTCGTTCCCTGGTCGAACTACTGACCGCGCACGCCCAGCAACAGCCCGACCGTACCGCCTACCGGTACCTCCTCACCGGCGACTGCGAGGGGGACATCCAGGAGATCTCCTACGGACAACTGGCCCACCGCTCCCGGGCCGTGGCCGCCTGGCTGCAGGACCGCGGCCTGGCCGGCTCGCGCGCCCTGCTGCTCCATCCGCCCGGCCTGGAGTTCGTCTCCGCCTTTCTGGGCTGCCTCGCCGCCGGCGTGGTCGCCGTGCCGGGCGTGCCCCCGCAGGGGCGGTCGCAGAACCACCGCGCTCTCCTGCGGATGAAGCGTCTGATGACCGACTCCGACGCCAAGGTGATCCTCGGCGGCCGCGAGGTCATCGGTGCCCTGCGCACATGGTCCGAGCACCTGCCCGAACTGGAGGTGGTCCCCGGCGTCGCCACCGAGGACATCCCCGACGACGCAGCCGGCTCCTGGCACGCCCCCGACCTCACCGCCGACTCGGTGGCCTTCCTGCAGTACACCTCCGGCTCCACCTCCGCCCCGCGCGGTGTGGCGGTCACCCACGGCAACCTGCTGGACAACGAGCGGATCATCACCGAGCGGATGGGGCACACCCCGGACGTCCTCGCGGAGCACGACCGGGAACTGATCCTCAGCTGGCTCCCCGTCTACCACGACATGGGTCTCATGGGCCCGGTGCTGAACACGCTGTACCTGGGCGCCACGGCCACGCTCTTCTCGCCACTGCACTTCCTGCAGAGCCCCGATCGCTGGCTGACCGCGATCAGCCGTTACCGGCCGCACACCAGCGGCGGCCCCA
This sequence comes from Streptomyces sp. NPDC048191, assembly GCF_040652655.1. Classification (NCBI taxonomy): domain Bacteria; kingdom Bacillati; phylum Actinomycetota; class Actinomycetes; order Kitasatosporales; family Streptomycetaceae; genus Streptomyces; species Streptomyces sp. NPDC048191. The sequence continues at coordinate 93,569 of NZ_JBEZMO010000019.1, read as the reverse complement.
ACTTCGCCTACGAGCTGTGCCTGAAGCACGCCACCGCCGACCTGGTCGACAGTCTCGACCTGAGCGCGTGGAAGGTCGCCTTCAACGGCGCCGAACCGGTGCGCGCGGCCACGCTGCGACGGTTCACCGAGACCTTCCGCGCGGCCGGCTTCCGCCCTGAGGCCTTCTACCCCTGCTACGGACTGGCCGAAGCCACCTTGATGGTCACCGGCGGTGCGGTGGACGTCCTGCCCACCCTGCTGGAGGCCGCCGAGACCGGCCCGCACGCCGGCGAGGCGGACGCGGCCGCCGTGGGCTGCGGCCGGCCCGGGGCCGGGGTCACCGTGGTGATCGCCGACCCCGAACGGCAGGAGGAACTGCCCGAGGGCGAGGTCGGCGAGATATGGGTCGCCGGCGCGAGCGTGGCCAAGGGCTACTGGCGCAACACCCTTGCCACCCGCGAGACCTTCCGCGCCACCCTGACCGGCCGCGAGGGCCGCTTCCTGCGCACCGGCGACCTCGGCTTCCTGCGGGACGGCGAACTGTTCGTCACCGGCCGCCTCAAGGACCTCGTCGTCATCGACGGGCGCAATCACTACCCGCAGGACCTGGAGCTGTCCGCGGAGTTGTCCCACCCGGCACTGCGGCCCGGCTGCACCGCGGCGTTCTCCGTGGACGACGGCGGTGCGGAGGGCGAACAGGTTGTCGTGGTGGCCGAGGTGGCGCCCGAGGCGGCCGGCGAGGCCGAGAAGATCACCGACCTGGTGCGCAGCGCGATCGGCGAGGCCCACGGCCTGTCGGTACGGGACGTGGTGCTGGTCCGCCCCGGGACCATCCCGAAGACGTCCAGCGGGAAGATCCAGCGCCGCGCCTCCCGGGCGGCCTACCTCGACGGCACCCTCGCCCTGGTGGACGTGCCCGTCACGGCATGACCCCGCCGCCGGCGCGCCCGCCCGCGCCGGCCGCACGTCCGTCGGCTCCGGCCGTACGTCACCCGATGTCAGCCGTACGCCGCTGCCGCATGCGGTCGTACGGAATCCGCCCGCACCACCGTTGCTTGAGGACACCTGCCCAGATGCCTGCGAACGAGCCCCGGAAGCAGTCCACCAACACGCACCTCACCACCGCCGAGGACGTACGGGCCTGGCTGGGGTCGGCCGTCGCCGAGGCCGCCGGGCTCGACCCGCTGGCCGTCGACCCGGACCGGCCGATCGCAGAATTCGGGCTGGGATCACGCCGGTTGGTGACGCTGGCCGCGGAACTCTCCGCACGGACCGGCCGGCCACTGGAGCCGTCGCTCGTCTTCGACCACCCCACGATCGCCGCGCTGGCCGACGCGGCCCTCGGCGAGCCACCCGCCCCGGCGGCCGGCCCGGTCTCCGCCGAGGCTCCGCCGCGGGCGGCGGACGACGACATCGCCATCGTCTCCATGGCCTGCCGCTTCCCCGGCGGCGCCGACGACCCCGAGGGGCTGTGGCGGCTGCTCGCCGCCGGCGAGGACGCCATCTCCGAGGTACCGGCGGGCCGTTGGGACACCCAGAACCTCTACGACCCCGACCCCGAGGCCACCGGCAAGGCGTACACACTGCGCGGCGGCTTCCTCGACGGCATCGACCGCTTCGACGCCCCCTTCTTCGGCATCTCGCCCCGCGAGGCCGACGCCATGGACCCGCAGCAGCGGCTGCTGCTGCAGACCAGCTGGGAGGCGATCGAGCGGGCCGGGATCGTCCCCGAGACGCTGCACGGCAGCTCCACCGGCGTCTACATCGGCCTGTACGACAGCGGATACCTCGCCTCCGCCTCGCTGGCCCAGCTCGACGGGCACGTCGGCACGGGCTCGGCACCCAGCGTGGCCTCCGGGCGCATCGCCTACACCCTCGGTCTGCAGGGCCCGGCGGTCACCGTCGACACCGCCTGCTCCTCCTCCCTCGTCGCCCTGCACCTGGCGGCCCGCGCGCTGGCCGCAGGCGAGTGCGACCTCGCGCTCGCGGGCGGCGCGAGCCTGCTGGTGACCCCGCGGGCACACGTGGAGTTCAGCAGGCTGCGCGGGCTGTCGCCGTCCGGGCGGTGCAGCCCCTTCTCGGCCGACGCCGACGGCGTGGTGTGGGCCGAGGGCTGCGGTGTGGTGCTGCTCAAGCGGCTCGCCGACGCCCGCCGCGACGGCGACCGGGTGCTCGCCGTGGTCACGGGCTCGGCCGTCAACCAGGACGGCCGCAGCCAGGGGCTGAGCGCCCCCAACGGCCCGGCGCAGGAACGGGTGCTGCGCGCCGCCCTCGACGCCGCCGGACTGGCACCGCACGACGTGGACCACGTCGAGGCGCACGGCACCGGCACCCGGCTCGGCGACCCCATCGAGGGGCGTGCACTGGCCGCCGTCTTCGGACCGGGCCGCCCCGCCGACCGGCCTCTCGGCCTCGGCTCGCTGAAGTCCAACATCGGTCACACTCAGGCCGCCGCGGGCATCGCCGGCGTGATCAAGACGGTGCTCGCCCTCGGGCACGAGCTCATACCGCCGTCCCTGCACGCGGAGAACCCCACCGAACACATCGACTGGGCGGGCAGCGGCCTGGCCGTGCACGGCAGCGCCCGGGCGTGGCCGCGCGGCGGCGACCGCGTACGGCGGGCCGGGGTGAGCGCGTTCGGTATCAGCGGCACCAACGCACACGTCGTCCTGGAGGAGGCACCGCAGGACGCCGCGGCACCGGCCGGGGCGGAGACGGAGTTGCCCGGCCCGACGCTCTTCCCGCTCTCCGCCCGCACGCTCCCCGCGCTCCAGGCGCAGGCCGACCGACTTCACGCACGTCTCGTCGCGCGGCCGGAGTCGCCCCTGCCCGCCGTGGCCGCGACGCTGGCCCACCACCGCACCCACTTCGAGCACCGTGCCGTCGTGCAGGCGGCCGGCCGGGACGAGCTGCTGACCGCGCTGCGGACCCTTGCGGAGGGCCGGCCCGACACCGCGCTGGTTGCCGGCCCCCGGCGGACGCTGCCCGCGGGCAAGGTGGCCTTCGTCTTCCCCGGCCAGGGCGCCCAGTGGGCCGGCATGGCCCGTGACCTGCTCGACCGCGATCCCGTGTTCGCCGACGAACTCGACCGCTGCGACGCCGCCCTGCGACCGTTCACCGGCTGGTCCGCGGCGGCGGTCCTGCGCGGCGAGGCGGGAGCCCCGTCCCTGGACCGCGTGGACGTCGTCCAGCCGGTGCTCTTCGCGGTGATGGTGTCCCTGGCCGCGGTGTGGCGGGCCCGTGGCGTCCGGCCGGACGCCGTGATCGGGCACAGCCAGGGCGAAGTGGCCGCGGCCTGCGTCGCCGGCGCGCTCAGCCTCAACGACGCGGCCGCGGTGGTCGCCCTGCGCAGCCGGGCCCTGACCGAGCTGTCCGGCACCGGCGCCATGGCCGTCGTCGCCCTGCCGCACGCCGAGGTCGCGACCCGCCTCGAGGGTCTCGGCGGCCGGGTCTCGGTCGCCGCCGTGAACAGCGGCCGGGCGACCGTGATCGCCGGTGACGTGGCGCCGCTGGAGGGCCTGCTCGCCGACCTCGACCGGGAACAGGTCTTCGTCCGCCGCCTCGACGTCGACTACGCCTCCCACAGCGCCGGGGTCGAGCAGGTGCGCGCGACGATCCTCGACGAGCTCGACGGCGTGACCACGTACCCCACGTCGGTCGCCTGGTACTCCACCGTCACCGGTGAGCCGGTCACCGAGGAGCTGGAGGCCGACTACTGGTACACCAACCTGCGCGAACCCGTCCGCTTCGCGCCCGCGGTGGAGCGCATGGCGGCCGACGGCTACCGCCACTTCGTCGAACTCGGCCCGCATCCGTCCCTGCTCACCGCCCTGCACACGATCGGCGAGGACTGCGGCCACGAGTTGGTCGCCGTCGGCTCCCTGCGCCGGGACGAGGACGGACCCGCCTGCCTGGACCGCGCCGCCGCCGAACTGCACGTCCACGGACGGCGGACGGACTGGCGGCGCCTGGTCGCGGGCACCGTCCGGACGGACCTGCCGACCTACGCCTGGGACGCCCGTCGCCACTGGATCGCACCCGAGTCCGCTTCGGGCGGGCCCGGCCTGTTCGACCGCGCCGCGCACCCGTTGCTCGGCGTCCAGCTGCAGTCGGCCGACGAGACCCGCTGGACCTTCCGCAACGAATGGTCCCCGGCCACCGCCGACTGGCTGTCCGACCACACCGTGTTCGGCCGGACCGTCGTGTCCGGCACGACCCTGCTGGAGCTGTGCCGGGCCGCCCTCGCTGTGGCCCGCCCGGACGACCCGGCCGACGTGACCGACCTGCTGTTGCTCGCGCCCCTCGTGCTGCCCGCCTCCGGCACGGTGGAGGTGTCCGTCGAGGTGGTCACCGCCGGCCCGGCACCTGAGATCACCGTGCACAGCCGCCCGCGCGGCCAGGAGACCACCGGCTGGACCCTGCACGCCACCGCCTCGGCGGCCGCGGCGACCGAGGTGGCGGGGCGGCCGCCGGTGTGGCCTCGGGCGGCGGAGCCCGCTTGGAGCCCGGACACCTACGAGCGGCTGACCGGACTCGGCCTCGGTTACGGTCCGGCCTTCCAGGGCGTACGGGAGGCGGTGGTGACCGGCGCCGGCGAGCTGCTGGCCCGGCTGGCGCTGCCCTCCGTGGCCCACGACCTGACCGACCCCTACCCCGTCCACCCGGCGCTGCTGGACGCCGCGCTGCACGTGACCGCGGCCCTCGAAGAGGGCGCCGCCTCCGACGGCCGGGTGCTCCTTCCGGTCGCCGTGGGCCGCGCCGCGCTGTCGCCGGGCGGCGCCGACGACCTCACCGTGTCCGTGCGGCGCACTGGTGCCATCGGCACGGATCCCACGCTGGACGTGACGCTGTGGGATGCCGACGGTCTCCCTGCGGGCCGGCTGGAAGGGGTACGGCTGCGGGCCGCGAGCCCGGCGGACCTCGCCGCCGGTTCGGGCAACGGGCGGCACCTGTACGAGGTGGTCTGGACGGCCGCGCCCGAACCGCCCGCCGAGGCACCGGCCGGTGACTGGACCGTCGTCGGTGACCCGTCCGACCCCGACGTCGACGCGGCCCTGCGCGGCCTCGAAGCCGCGGGGATCCGGTGCCGCGACACGGGTGGCGACGTGCTCGTACGGTTCTGGCCGCAACCGGCCGAGGACGCCGGGACGGAGGCCGCCGCACGGGAGGTGACCGAAACCGCGCTGGCCGAACTGCAGGCCCTCGCCGCACAGGAGGAGGCACCCGCCCGGACCGTCTGGGTGACCCGCGGCGCGGTCGCGGCCGACGACCGGGACACCGTCCCGGGCCTCGCCCGGTCGGCGCTGTGGGGCCTGGCCCGCGGCGCCCGTGCCGAGCATCCGGACCTCGGGCTGACGCTGCTCGACCTCGAGGACACCGATCCCGCGGCTGCCCTGCTCGCCGCCGTCGCCCACCGGGACGAGCCCGAACTCGCCGGGCGCGCGGGCACCTTGCTCGTGCCCCGGCTCGTGCGCGCCCGCGCCGCCGACACGGACCGTGCCCGGACACCCGTCGACGGCACCGTGCTGATCACCGGAGGCCTCGGCGCCGTCGGACGCCACATCGCCCGGCTCCTCGCCGAACGGGGCGTGCCCCGCCTGCTGCTGACGTCCCGGCGCGGAGCCGACGACCCGCGCACGGCCGAGGCCACCGCGGAACTGACGGCGCTCGGCGCCGAGGTCGAGGTGACGGCGTGCGACGTCGCCGACCCGGCGGCCCTGGCCGCCGTGATCGGTCCCGTCGCGGGCGAACTCCGCGGCGTCGTGCACTGCGCCGGCGTCCTGGACGACGGGGTGGTCGCCGAGCTGACCCCCGAACGCCTCGCGCGGGTCATGCGCCCCAAGGCCGACGGTGCCGCCCACCTGCACCGGCTCACCGCGGACGCCCAGCTCGACCTGTTCCTGCTGGTCTCCTCCGCCGCCGGTGTCGTCGGCAACGCGGGCCAGGCCAACTACGCCGCCGCCAACGCCTTCCTCGACCAACTCGCCCACCACCGGCGCGCCTTGGGGCTGCCCGCGGTGTCGATCTCCTTCGGCGCCTGGGCGGGCGAGGGCCTCGCCGCCGAACACGCCGACCTGGAGCGGATGGCCCGCCTCGGTCACCGCGCTCTCACCCCGGAACAGGGCCGCGACCTCGTCGAACTCGCGCTGCGCCGGGACGCCCCGCACCTGGTCGCCTGGGCGCTGGACCTGCCCCGCCTGCGCGAGACCACGGCCGGCGCGGGCGGCGCTGCGGCCGCCCTGTGGCGCTCACTGCTGCCCGCGCCCCGCACCGGGCAGGACGGCGCGGACGGCCTGGCGGACCGGCTGGCGCGGCTGCCGGAGGCCGAGCGCGCCGACCGCGTCCTGGCCCTGGTCCGCGAGGAGGCCTCCCGCGCCCTCGGTCTGCGCTCGGCGGAGTCCGTCCGCGCCGACCAGCCGCTGCGCGACCTCGGCATGGACTCGGTGACGGCGGTGGAGCTCCGTAACCGCATCGGTGCCCGCCTCGGCTCCCGGCTCCCGGCCACCCTGCTGTTCGACCACCCCACCCCGGGCCGCCTCGCCCAGCACCTGCTGGCCACTGTGATCGCGACGGGCGGCCCCGCCGCCCGCCGTCCCGCGCCCGCCGCGCCGCACACCCGCACCGCGGCGCACGACGAGCCGGTCGCCCTGGTGGCCATGGCCTGCCGCCTGCCGGGCGGCGTGGGCGACCCGGAGGAGCTGTGGCAGCTGGTCGCCGAGGGCCGTGACGCGGTCGGCCCGTTCCCGGCCGGGCGCTGGGACGTCGAGTCGCTGTACGACCCCGACCCGGAGGCGCCGGGCAAGTCGTACGCCCGGGAGGGCGGCTTCCTGGACGACATCGAGTCCTTCGACGCGGGTTTCTTCGGCATCACCCCGAAGGAGGCCGCCGCCATGGACCCGCAGCAGCGGCTGCTGCTGGAGACCGCGTGGGAGGCGCTGGAGCGCGCCGGGATCGTCCCCGCCGAACTGGCGGGCAGCACCACCGGCGTGTACGTCGGCATGTTCGGCAGCGACTACCTGTCGGGCTCCCGGCTCGACCAGCTGGACGGGTACGTCGGCACCGGGTCGGCGCTCAGCGTGGCCTCGGGCCGGCTGGCGTACGCGCTCGGGCTGCACGGCCCGGCGCTGACGGTGGACACGGCGTGCTCGTCGTCGCTGGTCGCGGTGCACCTGGCGGCCCAGGCACTGCGGTCGGGCGAGTGCGACCTCGCGCTGGCCGGCGGTGTGACGCTCATGGTGACCCCGCAGACCTTCGTGGAGTTCAGCCGGCTGCGGGGCCTGTCCCCGACCGGCCGCTGCCGCTCCTTCTCCGACGACGCCGACGGCGCCGTCTGGGCCGAGGGCGCCGACATGCTCGTACTGAAGCGGCTGAGCGACGCGCGGCGGGACGGCGACGAGGTGCTGGCGGTGCTGCGCGGCACGGCCGTCAACCAGGACGGCCGCAGCCAGGGCCTGTCCGCCCCCAACGGCCCGGCGCAGGAACAGGTGATCCGGCGGGCCCTGGAGCTGTCCGGTCTCGAACCCGCCGACATCGACCACGTGGAGGCGCACGGCACGGGCACGACGCTGGGCGACCCGATCGAGGCGAACGCCCTGATGCAGGTCTTCGGTGACTCCCGTGCCCCGCACCGCCCGCTGTACCTGGGCTCGCTCAAGTCCAACCTCGGGCACACGCAGGCCGCCTCGGGCGTCGCCGGGCTGATCAAGGTGGTGCAGTCGCTGCGCCACGGGATGCTGCCGGCCACCCTGCACGCCGGCACACCCAGCCGGCACGTCGAGTGGGACGGCAGCGGCCTGCACCTGCTGCGGGAGGCCGTGCCCTGGCCGGCGGCGGGGGAGCGGGTGCGGCGGGCCGGGGTCAGCGCCTTCGGGATCAGCGGGACCAACGCCCATGTGATCGTCGAGGAGGCCCCGCCGCCTGCGTCAGAGCCCGAGCCGGCAGACGAACTCCCTTCCGGTAAACGGCTGTTCGTGCTGTCCGGGCGGAGCGAGGCCGCGCTGCGCGGGCAGGCCGCACGGCTGGCCCGGCACCTGACCGGGGACACCGCGCTGCCGGACGTCGCCCACACCCTGGCCCGGCACCGCAGCCACTTCGCCCGGCGGGCGGCGGTCACGGCGGGCGACGTGGACGAACTGCGCGCCGCGCTGGACGCGTTGGGCAGCGGGCGGGTGCAGCCGGCCGGGCCACGCGAGGAGGAGACGGGCAAGGTGGCCTTCGTCTTCTCCGGGCACGGCGGCCAATGGCCCGGCATGGGCCTGGAGTTGCTGGCCGGTTCCCAGGCGTTCCGCGAGGAGCTGACCCGGATCGACGAGGCGGTCCAGCGGCACGTCGGCTGGTCGGTGCTCAACGCGCTGCGGGCACCGGAGGAGTTCTCCCCGCTGCACCGGACCGAGTGCCTGCAACCGGTGCTCTTCGCGGTCAACGCGGCGCTGGCCGCCGCGTGGCGGGCCCTCGGCGTGGTCCCGGACGCCGTGGTCGGACACAGCCTGGGCGAGATCGCCGCCGCCTACAGCGCGGGCGCCCTCGGCCTGGACGACGCCGTGACCGTGGTGACCGGACGGGCCCGGGCCGTCGTCCCGCTGGTCGGGCAGGGCGGCATGGTCGCGGTGGAGCTGCCGCGGGCGCGGGTCGAGGAACTGCTCGCCCCCTACGCGGACCGGCTGTTCGTCGCCGCGGTCAACAGCGCGGGCGCCACGGCCGTCTCCGGCGCCGCCGACGCGCTGGCCGAGCTGCGCCGCCACCTCGAGGAGCGGGGGATCACCGTACGACCGCTGTCGACGCCGTTCGCCTCGCACACCCCGCTGATGGAACCCCTGCGCGAGGAGTTGCTCGACCGCTTCTCCGGCATCCGGGGCGCACAGGCTCCGACCCCGCTGTACTCGACGGTGCTGGCCGAACCCGTCTCCGGTGACCGGCTGGACGCCGACTACTGGTACGCCAACCTCAGCCGGCCCGTGCGCTTCGCCGACACCGTCCGGCGGATGCTGGACGACGGCTACCGCTACTTCGTCGAACTCAGCCCGCACCCGTCGCTGCTGTCCTCCATCGAGGCGGTCGCGGCCGAGGCCGGGATCGACGTGGCCGGCGTGGGCTCGCTGCGCCGTCAGCAGGACGGATCCGACCTCCTGCTGCGCAGGGTCGGCGAGTTGTACGTCGCGGGCCACACACCCGACTGGCCGGCGCTGTTCCCGCGAGGCCGACGCGTCGACCTGCCGACGTACGCCTTCGCCCGCGAACGCCACTGGCTCACGCCCGCCCCGGCCACCGCCACGGGCTCCTCACCTCTCCTCGGCACGCACGTCGAGTCCAGCGACGAGCCCGGCCGGCACCTCTTCCAGAGCGACATCGACCTGCGCGACAGCCGCTTCGCCTATCTGAGCGACCACCGGGTGGACGGCGAGGTCTGGCTGCCCGGCGCCGTCTTCCTCGACATGGTGCTGGAGGCCGCCACCGCGGTGCAGGACGGCCGCCAAGTACACCTGCACGAGATCGAGTTCGTGCAGCCGTTGCGGCTGGATCCCGAACGGCCCGTCCGGGTGCAGCTGGTGCTGCGGCCCGCCCGGGACGGCTTCCGGTCCTTCACCGTCGCCTCCGCGGCCGCCGGTGAGCGGCGCCCGCGGTGGGAGCGGCACGTCGGCGGACGCGTCGCGGTGACCGGCGAGCAGCCACCGGCCGACGTGCGCCCCGACGACGTGCGGTTCGACGAGGCGCCGCTCGACACCATGCGTGAGCGGTGCACGCAGGACGTGGACCTGGCCGCGGTGTACGCCGGGCTGACCGCCCTCGGCATCGACTACGGCCCCGCCTTCCGGGGCCTGGAGCAGGGCCGCCGCGGCCACTCGGCGGCCCTGGGCCGGCTGGCCGCCAGGCCCGCCGCGGGTCATCTGCTGCACCCCGCGGTCCTCGACGCCGCGTTCCACACGGCCGCCCTGCCCCAGGGCGCGCCCGAGGGCCGGGCGTTCGTGCCCGCCGGGGTGGGACGGCTGCGCTTCACCGGCCTGCGCACCGCGCCTGCCTGGACCGGCTGCGAACTGCGTTCCGTGTCCGGCGACACCGCCACCCTGGACCTCAGGATCTGGGACGAGGAGGGGCAACTCGTCCTGGAGATGGAGGAGTTCCGGCTGGCCGCGCTCTCGCCGCTGGACGGCGCCCTCTTCGAGACCCGCTGGCGCCCGCGCCCGGTGGCGCAGGAACCACCGGTGAAGGGCAGCTGGCTGATCCTGGCCGACGACACGGGGGTGGCGGACGCGCTCGGCGAACGGCTCGGCTCCTCGGTGCCGCACGTGGTCGCCCGCAGGGGCAACGCCTTCGCCGTCGAGGCACCGGGACGCTACGTCCTCGATCCGGCCGACCCCGACCACCTGGCCCGGCTGCTGGAGGAGGCCTTCGCGGACGGACAGCCCGAGCGGGTGGTCCAGTTGGCCGCGCTCGACGCCCCGGCGATCGGCGATCCCGGATCGGCGGAGCAGGCGGCGCGCCTGTGCTGTCTGAGCACCCTGCACCTGGTGCGCGCCCTCGCCGGCCGGCCGCAGGGCCGGGCTCCGCGCCTGTTCGTGGTCGTACGCGGCAGCCAGGCGGCCGGTGACAGCACCTGGGTGACCAACCCGCAGCAGGCGCTCGCCTGGGGCTTCGGGCTCACGGTGGCGCAGGAGTACCCGGAGCTGTCGACCACGCTGATCGACCTGCCGCCCACCGACGGCGTCGACGCCCTGTGGACCCAGCTCAGGCACGCCGACGACGAACGGCTCGTCGCGCTGCGCGGCACCGGCCGCCTGGTGCCGCGCCTGGCCCACACCCGCCCGGACGACGGCGGTCACGGCGAGACCTCCGTCGACGGGGTGCACCTGATCACCGGCGGTCTGGGCGGCCTCGGCCGCGTCGTCGCCGAGCGGCTGGTCCGCCGCGGGGCCCGCCGACTGGCTCTCATGAACCGGGGCACGCCCGACGCGGAGGCCAGGAACTGGATCACGGGTCTGGAAGAGCGAGGCGTCACCGTGCACCTGGCCCGGGCCGACGTCGCCGACCGGGACAGCCTCACGGCCGCCCTGGACGCCGTACGGCACGCCTGCGGGCCGGTCGCCACGGTCGTGCACACCGCCGGTGTGCTCGACGACGCCACGGTGGCGAACCTGACCGACGAACGCGTCCTGCGCGTCCTCGCCCCGAAGGTCCTGGGCACCGCTCTGCTCACCGAGCTGGTCCCGGAGGCCCGGAACCTGGTGCTGTTCGCCTCCGCGGCCGGACTCCTCGGGTCGGCCGGGCAGAGCCCGTACTCGGCGGCGAACGCCTTCCTCGACGCCTGGGCACACCACCTCTCCCGCTCCGACCGCCGGGCACTGAGCCTGGACTGGGGCGCCTGGGCCGGTGTCGGCATGGTCGCCGGGTCCGGCACCCGGGCCGCCGAGACCAGCCGTTCGGGCCTGATCGCCTTCTCGCCGCAGGAGGGAGGCGAGCTGTTCGAGCGGGTCCTGGCCACCGCCCGCCGCCAGCTCGCGCCGATCGCCCTGGACCGGGAGATGCTCACGCTCGTCCCCGACGCCGTGCGCACCCGCCCGATCCTGGGCGACCTGGTCACCGTCCCGACGGGCACGGCCGCCTCGGACGACCTGGTCAAGAAGGTGTTCGCGGCGACGACCGACCAGGACCGCGCCACCTGGCTCGAGGCGTACGTCCGGGCCCGGGTCGGCGAGGTCTCCGGCGGAGCGGTCGACGTGTCGGCGACCACGGCCCTGAAGGAACTGGGCCTGGACTCCCTGATGCTGGTGCGGCTGCGCAACGCCTTCGTCCGCGAACTGGGCGTGGAGCTCCCGGCCGCGGACGTGTTCGCGGCGTCCGACATCCGCGGCCTCGCCCAGGCCCTGGCCGAGGGCCTTCCGGAGCGGGGCGCCGTGCTGCGGCAGGACCCCGGCGACCTCGCCGGGGAGGTCCCCCAGACCGAACTGCGGCCCGCGACGCGCGACGTCGTACGACTGCTGCGCAGCGCCCGGCCGGGCATGCCCGGCGCCGCGCACGGCATCGGCCTCGCCCTACGCCTGACCGCGCCGACCACCCCCGAGACGCTCACCGGCATCCTCACGCGGCTCGTCGCGCGACACGCGGCCCTGCGCACCGCGATCGTCACCGGGGAGGAAGGCGTCCGGCAGCTGCGGGTGGACCGGGAGCCGGCGGAACCGGTGCTGCGCTGCACGGCCGTCGAAGGCCCACTCGACGGCGCGGAGCGCCTGCGCGCCCTGCTGGAGCCGCCGTTCGACCTGGCGACGACACCACTGTGGCGGTTCGAGCTGGTGGACGGCGGCGCACACGGCCAGATCCTGGTGTTCGGCGCCCACCACGCGGTCAGCGACCTGCAGTCGCTGCTGCTCGTGGCCGGCGAGATCGACGCGGAACTGTCCGGCACCCCCCTCGACACCGCCGTCACCAACCGCGACATCGCCCTGCTCATCGAGGCCCAGCAGGGCGGCGAGGGGGCGGGCGCGGAGTGGCGCGAACACTTCCACGGCAGCGAACGGCTCGACCTGGAGCTGTCCCGGCCGCGCCCGGCGACCCGGTCGTACCGGGCCGGCAGCGTGACCGTGACGATTCCCGACGGGCTGACGGAACGGGTCGCGGCGGCCGCGAGCAGGCTGGCCGTCACTCCCGCCGCCTTCTGCCTCGGCACCCTGACGGTGCTGCTGGCCAGGAAGCGGGAACGGGAGCGGTTCGTGCTCGCCGTGCCCGTGGACACCCGCATCCACGCCGACGCGTACGAAGCGGTGGGCTTCTTCGGCGTGCCGGTGCCGTTCCCCGCCGAGGCCCGCGCGGGCGAACAGGTCGCCGAGGTGCTGCGCCGCACCGACGCGCGCCTGCAGCGCCTCCTCGCCAAGGGCGCCGTGTTCTCCGACGTCCTGGCCACCCTGGCCCGGCAGGGCCTGCACCAGGAGAACGCACCGCTCGTCGAGGTCTACTTCAACTACGTACGGTCCTCGCGCCGGCTCACCCGGCTGGAGGTGCTGCCGGCCGGCACCGGCTACTCCGACCTCGACCTGATGATCACCATGACCCCGGACGCGGCCCGCATCCGGCTCGACCACAACCTCGACATCCTGGACGCCGCGACCACCGCCGAGCTGGGGGAGGAGTTCCTGCGGTTGCTCGCGGAGACGGCCGAGGACCCCGCGGTGCCGGCGCGCGCCGGCACCCGGGCCTCCGCGGTTACGGCGCCCGCACCTCGCCGGTCCCTGGCCCTCGCCGCCACCTTCGCCCTCGGCAACCTCCCGCTGATGTGCGAGGCGGCCGTCGGGAACGGGGCCGGGGACGACGGAACGGCGATCGCCGAGGCGCCGTACCACCACGTGCTCGCGAGCCTCCAGGATCCCTCGGGTGTCTTCGCCGACCCGTCGACGGCGGTGGGTGCGGTACTGCTGCGGGCGGTGGACCTGGAGCGCTTCGGCCCGGTCGACGACGCGCTGCTCGCCGAGCTGCGCACCGCCTACCCGGCCGCCCTGAAGGCCCTGTCCGAACGCACCGGCAAGCCGCTGCTCGTCGGGTTCCTGCCCGCCGCCCGTCAGGAGGACCGACTGGCGCAGTGGGAGCGAGACGTGGCCGCCGACCTGGCCGGCCTGCCCGGCATCGCGGTGCTCGGCCCCGACGACTGGACCCGGCACCACCCCGTCGCGGAACGCTTCGACGAGCGGACCGAGCGGCTGGCCCACCTGCCCTTCACCCCGCCCTTCCAGGCGGCCGTGGCACTGCGGCTCGCCGAGGTCGTACGTGCGGTACTGCGCCCCGCGCCCAAGGTGATCGCGGTGGACGGCGACGAGACCCTGTGGGGCGGGGTCGCCGGCGAGACCGGCCCCGAGGCCGTGGACCTGACCGGCCCGCGTGCTCTGCTCGCGCGCAGGCTGCTGCAGTGGCGCGAGGCGGGCGCGCTGCTGGCACTCGTCAGCAACAATGACGAGGCCACGGTCCGCGCCGTCCTGGACCGCCCGGACAGCCTGCTGAAGGCGCAGCACTTCAGTGTCCTGTCGGCCGCCTGGGGACCGAAGCCGGGCCGCCTGGCCGACGCCGCGCGCACGCTCGGCCTCGGCCTGGACAGCTTCCTGTTCCTGGACGACAACCCGGCCGAGATCGCCAAGGTGCGCTCCGCGCTGCCGCAGGTGCTGTCGGTGACCTGCCCGCCCGCGGACGAACTGGAGGAGTTCCTCGGCCGGTTGTGGCCGCTGATCCCCGCCGCGGCGACCGCCGAGGACGCGCTGCGGGCACGGTTCTACACGCAGGAGCGGGAGCGGGAGACCGTACGCGAAGGCGCCGGGTTCGAGGAGTTCCTCGCACAACTGGGGCTGGAGGTCGACATCCGGGCGCTGGCCGAGGCCGACGTGCCGCGGGCCGAACAACTCGTCCGCCGCACCAACCAGTTCACGCTCCGCCACCGGTCGGCCGACGGCGGCGACGTCGCCCGGTGGCGACAGCGGGGCGAGGTGTGGACGGCGGTGGCCCGGGACCGGTTCGGCGACTACGGCCAGATCGCGGTTCTCGCGCTCTGCGCTGAAGGCGATCAACTGGACGTTCCGGGCTGGCTGATGAGCTGCCGGGCGCTCGGCCGAGGGGTGGAGGAACACCTGTTGCGGTGGCTGGCCGGCCGTGCCGAGGAACTGGGCTGCGCGAAGGTCCGGCTGACGGCGGAGCGCACGGAGCGCAACGTACCGGCACGGCGACTGGTGGCCGCGCTCGGCGGCGGTGACCAGGACGACGAGCGTCTGGAGGCCGTGGTCACACCGGACCACCTGAGGGCGTTCCGGTCCTGGGAGCAGCAGTGAGGACGTCCGCAGCAGCAGGTGAGGACCTCACCGGAGGCAAGGACCTGGTCGGAAGGCACGGGCCTCGCCGGAAGGCGACGGAAAGGACGGGGACATCGTGGAAGGGCTCTCATGCGTGACGTGACGGAGGACTCCGGGCAGCGGGCGACCGCCGAGGCGATCGAGCGCGGTGGCGGTGGGCTCGGCGTGGACGACCTGCTGACCAGGGTGATGCAGGCCGCCACCGGTGCGGACCCCGGCGCCACCGGCGCCCCGCCGGTCCGGGACGTGGCCGAGGTGGCCGCGGCCATCGCCGCCGCGGCGGGCCGCTACCTGCCCGCGGGACACCTGCCGCCCGACGCCGACTTCTTCGACGCGGGGGGCACGTCCGTGCACGCCGTGGAGCTCGTCGCGGAGCTGGAGGGCGAGCTGGGCATCGAGTTCGATCTGGACGAGGTGTTCGCCGACGCCCGTCCGATCAGCCTCGCGCGGCGCTGGCTGGAGGCGACCGGGGCCGAAGCGTCGCGCGAGGCCGCCGCGCCCGCCGTGCCCGCAGGCACTCCGGGGCCCGCCCCCGGCAGCGATCCGTCGGCCCCGACCGCGAGTGTGCCTCCGGGCGCGCTTTCGCCGTCCGCCGGCACTGTCGCGGACACCGCCCCCGGCACGCTTCCGCTCGCCGCGGCGGCCGCTCCTCCGGCCCCGGCCCCGCACACCCTTCCGACGGCGACTCCGCGTACCCCACCGGCGCTCCGCCCCCGTGCCGGCAACGGCGACGACCGGTATTCCAGGGCCCGCCGCGAGGACCTCGACCAGATCCTCGCCGACCTGGCCCTCGCCGACCGCCTGCCGTTCGCCGACGTGCCCGAGCCGCTGCCGCCCCGCCGGATCCTGCTGACCGGCGCCACCGGCTTCCTCGGCGGTCACATGCTGCTCGACCTGCTCCGGCACAGCGACGCGCACGTCCATTGCCTGGTGCGCGCGGACGACGAGGAGGCGGCCGTCGCCCGGCTCGGCGAGGCGCTGAAGAGCTACCGGCTGCCCTGGTCGTCGGAGGTGCGGCGCCGGGTGACCGTGCTGCCCGGCGACATCCGGCGACCGCGGCTCGGCCTGTCCGACGACCTGTGGCACACGCTGGCCCACGAACTGGACAGCGTCGTCGGCGTGGCCGCGGCCGTGGACTTCCTGCGCGGCTACCAGTCGCTGCGGGCGAGCAACGTCCTCGGCGCGCTCACCCTCGCCGAGCTCGCGGCCACCGGCCGGCCCAAGCCGCTGCACCACATCTCCTCGATCGCCGTCTTCAACGAGGTCGGCATCACCTCCATGGGCGAGGACGACCCGCTCGCCCACGCCGACCGGCTCATCTCGGGCTACGACCAGTCGAAGTGGGCCGCCGAGGTCGCCCTGCGCCGTGCCCGCGACCACGGCCTGGTCGTCACCGCGCTGCGCCCCGGCGGCATCGGCGGCCACACGAAGACCGGCGCCTACAACCCGCAGGACCTCAGCAGCGGCCTGATCTCGGCCTTCGGCCGCTTCCGCACCGTACCCGCCTTCCGCCACCTGAACGCGGCCCCGGTGGACTGGGTGAGCCGGGTCGCCGTCGCCGCGATCTGCGAGCCCGACGCCTGGGGCTACGACTACAACCTCAGCGGCGTGCCCAACACCCTCGACGACGTCGTACGCGACATGGCGCTCGGCGGCATGCACGTGCGCGTCCAGGACTGGGACGAGTGGCGCACCGACGCCCTGGCCCGTCTGGCGGCCGAACCGGTCCCCGAACTCGCCTTCCTGTCCAGGGTGTTGCAGAGTCCCACCGCCCTCAAGCTGTGCGAGGCGACCCTGAAGGGCCCGGCGGCGGAAGGCGCACGCACCGCCGCGCTGGTCGCGGCGCTGGGGCTGCCGCCCGCGGCCCGCTACGACGCGCAGGCCCAGCTGAGGACCTTCGAGCGGCTCGCCGAGGACGGCCTCGCCCGGCTGCCGCACAAGGACGACCAGCCCTACCTGTGGTTCCCGGAGACGACACAGGGCAGCGTGGGACCGGTGGGCGCCCCCGCCGACAGCCCCTGCTCCATGGCGCTCACCCTCTCCATCGCGAGCATGTACCAGCTGGTGAAGGAGCGCCGGGTGGACGTGACCGGCGAGGTCGTCTGCGCCGCCGTACATCCCGATCCGCTGACCGTCGAGCGCGGCGACGTATGGATCCGCCCCGAGGAGGGGATCCCGCAGCAGCACGGGCTCAGGCACCAACTCCTGCGCTACCGGCTCCGGTTGCGCGACGCCGACGGCGGCCACTGGTGGCTGGAGGGCCACAAGTACGCCCGGGCCCGCCGCGACCTGTGGCGGCAGACCCGCACGCTGACCGTGCGGATCGGCCGGGAGGGCGAGGTGGCGAGCCTGGAGGGCGAGGTCGTGGTGCCCGCGGACTCCTACGTCCGCGACCAGATCGACGGCATCAAGGTCGACCCGCGTCTGACCAGCCAGGAGAAGCGGGCCGCCAAGCTGACCTGGCTCGCCTGGTTCGGCCTGGAGACGGGCCGAGGCCTGCTCGGCCCCTTCGCCCGCGCCGCCGCGGACCTGCTCGACCTGCGCCGCACCCCGACCCTCACGGAGCACCACCGATGATCTTCAGGACGACCACCTCGCGCCCGACCCGGCCGGCGCTGCGCCGGGTCAGGACCACCGCGGCCCTGCGCCCGCTCCACCACCGTCTCGACCCGGCCCGCGTCGAGGAGATCCCCTTCCGGGCGGACGACGGCGTCCGCCTCGGCCTGACCCGCGTCGACACGGGTGCCACGGATCGCCCCGCCGTGCTGCTCCTGCACGGACACACCGCGTCCGCCGACATGTTCCTGCTGCCGGAGACCCGCAATCTGGTCGACGTCCTCCTCGACGACGGCTACGAGCCCTGGCTGCTGGACTGGCGGGGCAGCTGCCGGCTGCCGTACAACGAGACCGGCCAGAGGTACACGTACGACGACGTGGCCCTGTACGACATCCCCGCAGCCGTCGCCCGTGTCCGCGAACGCATCGGCGACCGCCCGCTGTTCGTGGTCGCGCACTGCATCGGCTCGCTCACGCTGTCCCTGAGCATGGCGGCGGGACTGGTGCCGGGCCTCGCCGGCGTGGTGTCCCAGGGCGTGTTCCTGACGCCGAAGCTGGCCGGCCGCACCTCGCTGCGGATGTCGCTGGCGGGGGAGCTGCTGAAGACGCGGATCGACCACATCCCGGTCGACTTCCGCAAGGTGGGCCTGTGGTCGAAGTACACCCCGCTGTTCGCACTGGCGTCACGGAAGGCGAGCTGCCCGGACCCGACCTGCCAGATCCTGCACAACTCCGCCTGGGGCACCGGCGCCTCGCTCTTCCGGCACGAGAACCTCTCCGAGACCACCCACGCCCGCCTCGCCGACCTCCTCGGCCCCGCGCCCCTGTGGATCCTGCCCCACCTGCGCCGCATCGAACTGGCCCGCAGCGTGGTCCGCTGGCACGACACCGACCACCGCTACCGCGCCCTGCCGCCCAACGCGCTGGACGCGGCCGGCCGCATCGACACGCCCGTGCTGCTCCTCGCGGGCAGCGAGAACGGCCTGTGGCTGGACTCCCAGCGCCTCTGCCACGACGTACTCGCCCGCCGCCAGCCCCAGTTGGACGTGACCTACACCGAGATCCCCGGCTACGGCCACCTGGACACATTCCTCGGCCGGGGCGCCGCCCTGGACGTCTTCGGTCACATCCTCGATTTTCTCGGCGGACGGCGGTGACGGTCGACGCCGGTGTGCCGTCGCGGTGGGTGACCGGTGACGAGGTCAGTCGATACAGAATTCGTTGCCCTCGATGTCCAGCATGGGGATGCACGATTCGTTCTCCTCATCGGCATACAGCGTTCGCACGTGGGTCGCACCGAGCGCGACCAGTCGTGCGCACTCGGCTTCGAGCGTGGCGAGGCGCTCGTCCCCCACGAGCCCGGTGCCGACCCGGACGTCGAGATGCACCCGATTCTTGACGATCTTGCCTTCGGGGACGCGCTGGAAGAACAGGCGCGGACCCACACCTGAGGGATCACTGCAGGCGGACCACGCACCCTGCTTCTCAGGAGGCAGGGTGCGGTTGAAATCCTCCCAGGTGGTGAACCCCTCCGGCGGCGACGGTACGACGTACCCCAGGACCTCGCACCAGAAACGAGCCAGGCGCTCAGGTTCTGCGCAGTCGAAGGTGACTTGGAAGTTCTTGATCGCTGACATCGGCGCACCGTACCGCGTACCACGGGGACCCTGCCGCTCATTTCCGGCATCGGCGGCACCGCTGTCGTGCCGCTGTCGGACGGCGCGGTTACCGGACCCAGCCGGAGTAGACACCACCGGACTTGTAGGACCGGCCCGCCGGGCATGCGGCGTAGGAGCCGCGCCGGTCGCCCGCCCAGCGGTGGGGCCCGAAGTAGCGGGTGTTGCCGGAGCAGTTGACGTAGCCCCAGTACTGCCAGTTGGGACCGTTGCCGTCGCACCATCCACCGGCCCAGTTCGTGCCGGCCTTGTGGTACGGGTGGCACTTCCCGAGCCAGCTGCCGGCCGGTTTCCTGTCCTGGCTGCCGGTGTCCGGAGCTGCCGGGGACAGGGCTCCGCCGGGCAACGTCCTCGGCGCGCCGAGTGGGCTGTCCGCCGCTGCTGGGGTCGCTGCCGACGTGCGTTGCTGATGAGCCTGTGCCGAGCTGGAGAGGACGGCTCCTCCCCCGAGTGTGAGAGCGGCGATCGCGGCTGCGGCGGCGATGCTGTTGCGTGCCTTCAAGGTTCACCTTCCTGGCCGTGGTGGGGCGGCGCGACCGGCGCCGCTCGCTTGCGTCACCGAGGTTGCAGGCCGCGATCCGCGGCGTCGAGCGGCTGAGCAGATGTGGGGTGATTGCGGGACGTCCCGGCCTGCGATCTGCGGAAACCGTCGACGAAGTGACGTTCTCCCGGGACGTCCCGGACCTTCACCCGCCCCGGGACGAGCAGGCCGGCGCTGCCATGGCGACGCCGACACGGGCGGCCTCGACCCGACGGTCGCGGTCCTCGTCGCGTTCCGGTGCTGCGGCCCGCGGGCACGTCATGCCTGCCGTGGGGCCTCCTGGATGCGGCGGAAGAGCGGGGTCGCGGTCGGCAGGACTCCGTTCACCGGTGTCACCTGGTCCTCGATTCGCGCGGCGGACCCGGGGATGAAGGGGCGCAGCTCCACGGCCAGGACCCGGCACGCGCTGACCAGCGCGGCGAGGACCGCGTCGAGGCGTTCCGCGGCGTCGGCGTTGCCGTGGCGTTCCGCCCGGGCCAGTTCCCAGGGCCGGGTGGTGTCGATGCAGCGGTTGGCCTCCTCCACGATGTTCCAGGCGGCGGCCGTGGCGCGGCGGAAGTCGAAGGCGGCCAGCGCGGCGTCGATCCGGGCGGGCGCCTCCCCGCACGCGTCCAGCAGCGTCGCCACTGCGAACCGGTCGGCACCGAGCGCGGGCACCTCCCCGCCGCGGTAGCGGTGGACCATCGTCACGATGCGGTGCACGAGGTTGCCCAGCCCGCCGGCGAAGTCCGCGTCGGCGCGGGCGATCAGCCGCTCTGTGGTGAAGTCCGCGTCACCGACCCTCGGGACCTCCCTGAGCAGCCACCAGCGCACCGCGTCGGTTCCCCACGCCGCGGCGAGCGTGACCGGATCGACACTGACCCCGCCGGACTTGCTGATCTTGCGGCCGTCGACCGTGAGGTAGTCGTGGACCAGGATGTCGGTGGGCAGCGGCAGACCCGCCGACAGCAGCATCGCCGGCCAGTACACGGCGTGGAAGCGCACCACGCCCTTGCCGGCCAGGTGGATACGGCGCTCGCTGGTCACCCACCACCTCTCGTACGCCTCCTCGTCGCTGCCGTAGCCGAGGCTGGTGACGTAGTTGCCGAGCGCGTCCCACCACACGTAGACGACCTGGGAAGGGTCGTCGGGCACGGGGATGCCCCAGCCGCGGGCGCGGGTGTGCGAGCGGGAGACGGAGAAGTCGTGCAGCCCGCCCGCGATCAGGGCGAGGACCTCGTTGCGCCGGGCGGCGGGTTCGATGCGCAGGGTGCCGTCCGTGATCAGCTCGTGGAGCCGGCCGGCGTACCGGGAGAGCCGGAAGAACCAGTTCACCTCGGCGACGCGCTGCGGTGTGCTTCCGTGCTCGGCACAGCGCCCGTCGACCAGCTCGTCCTCGGTGTAGAACTGCTCGCAGCCGACGCAGTACAGACCCTCGTAGTGCTTGCGGTACAGGTCTCCCGCCGCAGCGCACCGACGCCACAGCCGCTCTACGCCGACGCGGTGGCGGGGGTCGCGGCTGGTGCGGATGAAGTCGTCCAGTGACAGCGTCAGCGGACCGCGCAGCGCGGCGAACTGCTCGGCGTTCCGGTCGACCAGAGCCTGTACGTCGATGCCCTCGGCCTCGGCGGCGAGCACGTTCTTGAGCGAGTTGTCGTCGGTGCCGCTCAGCAGGCGGACGTCATCGCCTCGAAGGCGGCGGTGCCGCGCCAGCGTGTCCGCCTGCACGAGCTCCAGGGCGAAGCCCAGGTGCGGGCGGGCGTTGACGTACGGGATCGTGGTGGTGATGTAGTGGCGGGGTGCGGTCATCGCGAACCTCCTCCTGTCAGGGAGACGGGCCCGCTGTCACACCATGTCGAGGCCCCGTCCCCGGGGCCTCGGATGTCTCACGCGTCCATGCTCAGCAGCCCCGTCGACGGGGCATCATCCGGTGCTGAGGCAAGGGCGTGATCATGGAGCCGATGCTAGCAACCGGGTCTGCCGCGGGGCCCGCGGTTTTCGTGAGGTCTCATCCCAGGTCGAAGGTGTTGGGCAGCCCCAGACGATGGCGCACCTCGTCGACCCGCTTCAGGGGCTCCAGCTCCGGAGGACGGAACAGCTCCCAGACGCGGCACCGCTCGGCACCCGAACCGTCCGCGTCCAGAAGCGCGTTGACCGCCCGGCGTGCGGACTCGTTGGCGCCCTCCATCGTCGCCAGGTCCACGTCCGTACGGACGTAGTCGCCGGCGAGGAAGAAGTTCGGCACCCTGGTGCGGGCCGAGGGCCGGTTGTAGAGGGTGCCCGTGGGGTGGATGAGGAGCTGCTCGCGGTTGCGCGGGTCGGGGCCGCCGAGACCCGTCACGGCCGGGTCCATGAACCAGCCGAGTCGGTCCTCGTCGGTGAGGGTCGTCTTGCCGGAGTCGTTCAATGCGTCCTTCAGCTGGGCCCAGAGTTCGGCGACGATCTCGTCCTTGGTGCACTCGCGGGCGGTCTTGCCGTACAGGATCCCGGGCTTGTCCCATTCGGAGATGATCGTGGACAGGCATTCATGGGCCCGTCCGTCCCCGTAGTCGCGCGAGAAGTCCCGCACGTCCCAGAACTGGGACTGCCCGATGCCGGTCACCGCCCAGGGCGAGTCGAGGCAGTTGATGTGCCCGTGCACGACGGGGGTGGGCGTGCGCAGATAGAACATCACGCCGGTCATCCAGTCCGTCTTCAGCGCGTCGCACCGGCCGAGTTGCGGGTCGGCCGCGCGCAGGGCCCGGCCCCAGGTGGCGCGGGCGTGTTCCACGGGCATCGCCGAGACGTAGTGGTCGGCGGTGACCGTGCGCTCGGGGCCGCCGTCTCGGGGCGCGACCCGGACACCGGTCACGCGGCCGCCCTCGTACAGCACCTCCCGGACCTCCGTGCCGAGCACGAACTCGACGCCGAGTGAGCGCAGACACCGTTCCCAGGGATCGATCCAGGCCTCGCTCGTCGGGGCGTCGAGGACCCGGTCGACGTCCGCGTCGCCGTCCATGCCCCGGCCGAGCAGGCCCCACAGGAGCAGCGCCTCGATGATGACGCGGCCGACCGTGCGCGTGGAGGCGATCTCCGCACGGGTGGCGACCAGGTTGCGGGTCTGGCCGATGCCGAGGAGCACCTGGTACTCGGCGCTCATCTCGCCGGCCCGGATGAAGTCCCACCACGGGGTCTTCTCCCACTGGTCCTCACGGCGGGCGTCGCAGCTGGTGAGGTGGACCAGCACACGGTCGGCGAAGTACGCCGCCTCATGGGCGGGCAGCCGGGTGCCGAGGTCGAGGACGGACAGGATCTGGTCGCGCAGCCAGGCCGGGGTGATGTCACCGGGCGCGGGCGGGGTGGTGACCCGGCGCAGGGGGAAGTGCAGGTCCGGGCGGCCGGAGCCGCGCGCGAACAGCGCCTCGGTTCCGCTGCGCAGGTTGTCGTGGACGCCGCCGGCATTGCCCGGGAAGGGGATGCGCCGCATGGTGTCCGGCAGGTTCCGGTAGAAGCCGGGGAAGAAACGGAAGCCGTGCTCTGCGGGCAGCGGTGCGCGACCGCCGGCGGCCGTGCCGGGGACGTCCATGGAGCGGGCCTTGCCACCGAGGGCGTCGTAGTACTCGTAGACGGTGACGGCGTAGCCCCGTTCGGCGAGTTCATGGGCGGCGCTGAGGCCGGAGACGCCGCCGCCGAGGACAGCGACGCGTTTGCCGGACGACGCGGCCGCGGCGGTGCCGGCGGGCCATAAGGCGGTGGCCGCGACCGCCCCACCGGCGACCGTCGCCCCGGCGGCGGCCAGGAAGCGTCTGCGGGAGTGTCCGGCGTTCTCCTGGGAGTGCTGCGCGTGTTCTGTTGTCATGTGAACCGGAGCGTAGGGAGGGCTCCTGGAGCGGGAAAGCCGTTTCCCCCGCCACCCACAGCATCCTCACAATCGCAAGGAGTGTGGCGTCCGCGCAGGCGGCGGCAGTCGTCTCCCGGCCGGCAGGCTAGACCTTCGGGCCGGCCTTCCAGTCCCGGACGAGGAGTCCGAGCAGCACCTCGTCCAGGAACTCGCCCATCACCCAGGCCGAGGAGCGCAGCACGCCCTCGCGGACGAAGCCGTTGCGCTCGGCGGAGCGCAGCATCGCGGCGTTGTCCGACAGCGTCTCGATCTGCAGCCGCTGCAGGCCGCGCACGACGAAACCGTAGTGGCACAGCACCGCGACCACGTCGGTGCCGTAGCCCTTGCCGCGGGAGGACGGCAGCAACCCCAGCCCGATGTGCGCGGACCGGTTGTGGTTGTCGATGCCCCACAGTGACGCGGTGCCGACCAGGGTGCCGCCCTCCAACTCCACCACGGAGAACGGGACGTGCCCCTGGTCCTTGTCGTCCACCACGAGCCGCGGATCCTTCGAGCCGGGCGTGACCGGCCGCCACGGCCCGCTTTCGGCCCGCGAGGAGTTGACCACGTCGTCGTAGAGCTCGGCCCGCAGGACCGGGATGTCGTCCTCATGCCGGGCCCTGAGCCCGACCTTGCCGCCTTTGAGCATGCAGGCTTCCTATCCGGCCGGACCGGCCGGCGGCAAACCGATAAGCGGTCGCCTCAGGGGGTCACGGCGTCGCGCTGCCCGCGACCCACTCGCTCCACGGCATGTTCCAGTCGCTGAGGCCGTTGTCCGGGGCCAGCGCGGTCTTGTCCTCGGAGTTCTTGACGATCACGACGTCACCGGTCATCGAGTGGTCGAAGAACCACGCGGCGGGCTGCCTGGCGTCGCCGCCGCCCTTGACGTCCTTCAGGCCCACGCAGCCGTGGCTGGTGTTGACCTTGCCGAAGACCGAGTCGGCACCCCAGTAGTTGCCGTGGATGAACGTGCCCGAGTCGGTCAGGCGCATGGCGTGCGGTACGGCGCCGATGTCGTACGCGGGCTTGCCGTCCTTCTTCTTGAGGCCGACGCTCGCACCGTTCATGTGGATCTGCCGGTACTTCTCGGAGATGACCATCCGGCCGTTGTACGTCGGGTGCTCGGGGCTGCCGGACGAGATCGGGACGGTCTTGATCGTCTTGCCGTCCCGTACGACGGTCATCTGCTTCGTCCTGGCGTCGACGGTGCTGATCTGGCTCCGGCCGATCTTGAACGTGACCGTCTTCCGGATGCCGTGGCGGGTGAGCTCGACGGTGACCGTGGAGCCGGGCTTCCAGTAGTTCTCGGGCCGGAAGTCCAGGCGGTGGTCGTTGAACCAGTGACCGACGACCCGCTGGCCGCTGCTGGAGCTGACCTGGATCTCCGACTGCACGGCGGCCTTGTCGCCGATCGCCTTGTCGAAGTCGAACGTCACCGGCATGCCCACGCCGACGGTCGAGCCGTCCTCGGGGGAGAGGTGGCCGATGAAGTCGTTGGCCGGGGAGACCGTGGTGATCGTGGCGTTCCCGGTGACGGCACGGCCCTTGGCGTCCTCGGCCTCCGCGGCGACCTGGTACCTGGTGGCCCGCTCCAGCCGGCCGTCCGGCTTCCAGGACGTGCCGTCCGCGGACAGGGTGCCCGGGATCTCGGTGCCGGTCGCGACGGCGGTCATGGTCACCTTGGTGAGCTTGCCGTCGCTGACGGTGACCGCGACGGGGCCGTTGATCCCGACGGCGTAGGCACCTTGCCCGGGCGTGATCGTTATTCGGGCGTCGGAAGCGTCCTGGGCACCCGCCTGATCCGCCTGCGTCTGCGGTTTCGGGTGGTCCCCGGTGCCGTTGCCGCTGGTGGCAGCGTTGCTGGTACCGCCGAGGGCCGTGAGGGCGAGTACGCCGCCGAGGGCGCCCGCCGTAGCCATCAGTCCGGTGCGTCGCTTACGTGCCGTGATCAAACGCTTCTCCCATGCCACTGGTCGTCGAGTCCGTGGAACCGGTCACCGGCGGAGTACCACCGGCGCCAAAGAGCCACTTTTACGCATTCATCCCTCTTAAGGGAGAGAATTGTGGCGGATTCCACGCGTGGCGAGAGCCTCGCCGAGGCGCCTGCCCGGGGCTGCCCGGGGGCGGAACCGGCGCGGCACCGAGGCAGCGGCGGTGCAGCGGCGGAGGAGTCAGCGAGACGCCGCGGCCGATGCCGCCGTGAGCCTGTCCACGGCCGTCGCGACCGCCTCGGGACTGGAGATCATCGTCAGGTGCCGGGCGCCCGGGACGAGCGTCGCGGGTGGTGCGCCGATGCGCCGGGCGGTCTCCTGCGGCGTCCGCCGGCTGAAGACGTCGTCCTGGGCACCGAACACCACCGACTTGGGCAGACGCACCCCGGCGAGCCGGGCCACCCGGTCCGCGGGCAGACCCGGCACACCCGCGGCCAGCATGCTCCAGAGCGCGCCCTCCGCGCCCGGCACCCGGAGCGGGCGTCGCCACTGATCGACACCGGCGGCGTCCAGACGCGGACAGGCGGGGCCGCACTGTGCGTCGTACACGCTGCGGATCACCGCGTCGATGCCGAGCCCGAGCCTCAGCAGCGTGGTGCGGTACGGGTCGATGAGCACGTACCTGAAGGCCGGCGGCGGCCCCGCACCCGTGTCCAGGGCGTCACCGTCGAGGAGCATCACGCCCCCCAGCCGGCCAGGGGCCCGCAGCGCCGCCTCCGTGACCACGGCGGCTCCACTGGAGTGCCCCACCAGCAGCGGGCGCTCGCCCGGCCCGCCGAGGTGCATGGCGTCCAGGAAGCCCAGGAGCTGCCGGGTGAAATGGTCGACGGTGTACGGGCCGTGGCGCTCGCTGTATCCGTCGCCCGTCAGGTCGAGCGCGTACACCCGGTGGTCACGGGCGAGCAGCGGGGCGAGGCGCGACCAGGTGTCCACAGACTCGAAGGCGCCGTGCACCAGGACGACCGGCGGGCCCGCCGTACCCCAGGTCTGGTAGCGCGTGCGGATGTCGGCGGCCTGCACGTATCTGAGCCCCCGCGGCGGCGCGGCGCGCCGGGCCGTGACGCCGTTGTAGACGAACGAGGCCGCTGTGACGACCACGAGCGCGACGGCACAGACCAGCGCGGCGCGCCGCAGCCAGCGCCGCAGCCGGGAGCGGAGTGGCCGGTGTGCCTGCCGGGCCGGGAGCGACGGCGGAGCGGACGCCGGACGGGCGCCCGCGTCTCCGTCTCCGTCTCCGTCCCGGGCTCCGGTTCGGTGAAGATCAGCTGTCACGGCCCACAGCATCGCCCATGGCACACCCGCGGTCGACCTGCTGAGGGAGCCATCGCGACTACTCCGCCGGGTGTAGGGGAGTGCGGGGCGCCGCCGGTGCCTCAGAGCAGCGGCGGAAGGCTCACGAGGGCCGCGCCGCTCGCTCCGAGCGCTGCCAGGAGTGTGGCCGGCCAGTTGCGGCACTGCGCGTACGTCAGCAGTCCCGTCAGCAGTCCCGCCACCACCGAGGCCAGGAGGATGAGCGCCCAGCGCAGTGACAACCGCTCCGGCGGTGGCGTGGGCGGCGGGGTCTGTTCGGGCATACGGCTCTCCTGCGGCTGCGTCGGAGCGGGACGAGGCAGCCCTGCGTCAGCTGCCGCGCGCCGATACCGGCCCGGCGACGGCACGTGCCCCCTCGCCCTGGCCGATCCTCGGTATCACCGGAACGCTTCGAATGAGCGACCACCGTACGCAGGTGAGCGAGATCAGAAAAGGCTTCTGATGCCCCATCGATCGCCATGGGGTGCGTGCGGGGGCGTTCACAGGCGGAAGCGCGCTCCGGTGTGCGCCCCCGAGGCCTTTTGTGCTCCCGGGGGCGGTGCACGGACGGCTGACCAACTCGCCGCTGTGATTTAGCGTCCTCGCCATGACTGGTCCCGAAGCCGACCCGATCGAAGGTCCCGAGGACGCGTCACGGGGGTCCACCGCCAAGGTGGTGGAACAACTGGGCTGCCAGATCGTGGAAGGCGACAAGCCCCGCGATCACCACCTCACCGTGGACGCCGTCACGCATGAGTTCGACATCACCCGGCCCATGGCCCGCGAGGTCCTGCAGACACTCCACCAGAAGGGCCTGGTCAATCTGCAGCCACGGGTCGGGGCGACCGTTCAGCCGCTGGAACGGTGGGACCTGTTGGACCCCGACGTGATCGCCTGGCGTCTGGAGGTGGCCCCCGACAGCCAGATGCGGTCACTCACCGAGTTGCGGGAGGTGATCGAGCCGCGGGCGGCCAGGCTGGCCGCGCTGAGCCGGTCCGCGGAGATCTGCCACGACCTGACCGGCCACGCCCGCACCCTGCTCGCCCTGAGCCGGGACCCGGACTTCGCGCAACCGCGGGAGGGCGCGGCCATCCGGCAGCGCTTCCGGGACGTGGACGCGGCCTTCCACCGGACCCTCCTCGCCGGCTCGCGCAACGAGCTGTTCCTGCGCCTCTCCCATCCGGTCGTCATGGCGCTGAACCACCGGATCGACCGGGACTGGGCAGGCGCTCACCAGGAGTCCGTGGTCACGCCGGCGCGGGCCGTCGTCGGTGCCGACGACGTCCAGCGGTACCCGACCCGGCCGGAGCCGATCGCCATGTGGCTGCACATGGGGCTGGCGTACGCCGTCGACCAGGGGCTCGCCACGGCCGCCGAGGCGTTCGCGGAGGCCCTGCTCGCCGAGATCCGAAGCGGGCGACTGCACGATCCCGGCGTGCGCGACCGACTGCGGGCCGGTCTCGAGCAGTTCAACGTGAGCGGCCTGCCGTCCGCTCATCGGGCCGGCTTCCAGGACGCCATGGCCGCCTTGTGCCACGCCCGTCGTGCCCCCGTCGTCGTCATGGGGGTCAGCGGATGCGGCAAGACCACCGTGGGCCGGTACCTGGCGGACTCGCTCAGGGTGCCGTTCGAAGAGGGTGATCGCTTCCATCCCCGGCGCAACGTGGAGGCCATGGAGAACCGCACCGCTCTCGACGACCGCACCCGCAGTCCGTGGCTGGCCGCCGTCGCGGGCCGTATGCGCAGGGCGGGCGCGGAGGAAGGGCTGGTGATCACCTGCTCGGCCCTCAGACGCATCTACCGCGAACTGCTTCGGGTGGCCCGGCCCGACGCGTTCTTCGTGCACCTGACGATCGAACAGGACGAGGCCACGTCCCGCGTGGCGAACCGGACCTCGCACTTCATGCCCGCCTCGCTGGTGTCGTCACAGTTCGAGGACCTGGAACCACTGGAGGACGACGAGGCCGGGACGACCATCGACGCCACCCTGCCGGTCGAGCGCATCGTCGCCGAGGTGCAGACCGAACTGGCCCGGCGCACCTGGAGCCGCTGACACACGGAGCGATCACGGTGCGCTGCGCCGGCCGTCGCCGTAGGCACCGAGCAGACCGGCCGAACCGACCCGAAGAGGGGGATCCACCATGCAGATCGTGTCCGCCGAGGTGATCGTCACCAGCCCGGGACGGAACTTCGTGACCCTGCGCATCACCACCGAGGACGGCGTCGTCGGACTCGGCGACGCCACGCTCAACGGCCGCGAGCTGGCCGTCCAGGCCTACCTGGACGGCCATGTCGTGCCCCTGCTCCTGGGGAGGGACGCCTCCCGCATCGAGGACACCTGGCAGTACCTCTACCGGGGTGCGTACTGGCGGCGCGGCCCCGTGACCATGGCGGCCATCGCGGCCGTGGACACGGCGCTGTGGGACATCAAGGCCAAGTACGCCGGCATGCCCCTCTACCAGCTCCTCGGCGGAGCGTCCCGCACCGGCGCGCTCGCCTACGGACACGCCTCCGGCCGCGACGTGCCCGAACTGCTGGACTCCATACGCGCACACCGC
Organism: Streptomyces sp. NPDC048191; assembly: GCF_040652655.1. NCBI lineage: Bacteria > Bacillati > Actinomycetota > Actinomycetes > Kitasatosporales > Streptomycetaceae > Streptomyces > Streptomyces sp. NPDC048191. The sequence continues at coordinate 64,322 of NZ_JBEZMO010000019.1, read as the reverse complement.
GAGCAGGGCTTCCGCGCCCTCCGCGTGCAGACCGGGATCCCCGGCTTCGACTCGGTGTACGGCGTGGCCGCCTCCAGCGCCGGCGGCGGGGAGCGCTACGACTACGAGCCCGCCCGCCGCACCGCCGGTGACCGGCTCCGGCCCACCGTCGAGACCTGGGACACGCGCGCCTACCTACGGCACCTGCCCACCGTCTTCGAGGCCGTGCGGGCGGAGTTCGGTCCCGAGCTGCCGCTGCTGCACGACGGACACCACCGGATGACGCCGATCGAGGCCGCCCGACTGGGCAAGGCCCTTGAACCGTACGACCTGTTCTGGCTGGAGGACGCCACGCCCGCGGAGGACCAGTCGGCGCTGCGCCTGATCCGGCAGCACACGACGACACCGCTGGCGATCGGCGAGGTCTTCAACTCCGTCCACGACTACACCACGTTGCTGAGCGAGCGGCTGATCGACTACGTGCGCTCCGCGGTGACCCACACCGGCGGTGTCACCGCGATGAAGAAGCTGCTCGACCTCGCGGCCGTCCACGGCGTCAGGTCCGGGATGCACGGCCCCACCGACATCTCCCCGGTGGGCATGGCAGCCGCACTCCATCTCGACCTCGCCGTGCACAACTTCGGCATCCAGGAGTACATGCGGCACTCCGAGCGGACCTTGGAGGTGTTCCGGACCTCCTACCGGTTCGAGGAGGGGCTGCTGCACCCGAGCGACGCCCCGGGGCTCGGCGTGGAACTCGACCTCGAAGCCGCCCGCCACTTCCCGTACCGGCAGGCCTACTTGCCGGTCAACACGTTGCACGACGGGACCGTGCACGACTGGTGAGGCCAGAGGCCCCGGGTAGCGACCCGAGCTCCTAGTGCCGCCTCCCCGGCGCGGTCCGCTCGACTCCCTCCCGGCCGAAGGCAGCGTCGCCGCCGGAGCGCCGGTCGGCCGGCTGGGGCGGCGACCCCGCAAGCTGTGCCGTGATCGCCCCGGGGACCGCCGTACTCCCCGGCGGGTGTGGCGAGTTCGGCCGGGTCGGTGAGGCCGCGGGCCGGGCCCTCGCCGCCCACGCCCGGGCCCCGCGGTACGGGCAGCTCAGCAACTGCCTGCGTGCTCTCGCCCGTTTCCTGGCCCGGCAACCGGGTTCGCGAGGGCCCGGCCGCCGCCCTCGCCCTCCTCGCCGGCGCGGGCAGGAGCGCCGACGAGGACCACGCCGGCGCGTGGGCCGAGTGCGTCCGCCTCGCGGGTGCGGTGGAGGACATCCGCCTCGAACGCCCCGCGCCGCCCGACCGCCTCGACACGGCGGTCTCCTGGGCCCGTCGAACGCCGACGGCGCCGGGCTCGCCGTCGTGTCGCGGGGACGGGCCCGGCAGCACCGGAGCCGTCCTTCCCGGTCTCCGGTACGGCGATGGCGGCGATTCGTGACCTACCGCCCTGAACCGTGATCCTCCCGGCCGCGGACAGTGCCGCAGGAATCGGGGGTTTGCGGATGCACCGGGCAGTGGCCCCTTGTGCATCCGCCTTCGCCGGGTAGGGTCTGAGACCGGCTCGGCCGGGCGGTCGTGCCTGTTGGACGGTGAGGCTGTGTGGCCCGGGCCGGAAACTCGGCCCGTGTGGCTCGGACTTCCGGCTGTCTGCCCGCGGAGGTGGCATGGAGCGACAGGCTGCTCACCGGCTGAACCCGGGGCCCACGAGCCCCACTTCGGCGGTCTTCGACGGCTTGGCGAACGGGACGGGCGGTGAGCTGCCCGAGGCCGGGGGACGGGTCGGCTCGTGGCACGCTCGTGACGCCGTCCGTCCGGACTCCCGGCCGTGATCCACGGCGGGGCCGGCACCCCTGCGCGGGCCGGTCTCCCCCCTGGCGGTCACGGCACGGCTCCGCCGTAGAACCGGTCGCGGCCACGCCCGGCCACGGCACCAGCGTCTGAAGGAGACACAGAGGAACGTGGACGGTCACCTGAACCTGGACGGGCACCCCGGCGGGGACCGGAACGAGGACCTGGGCCGAGAGCCTGCCCCGGACCCCGCCACGGGGCGGCGTGGCGGGACGGAGCCGGGTCCCGACGGGAGGGACGCGTCCCGCCCGGGAGCGGACCCGGGGCCGGCGCGGGCCGGGCAGGACGGCGAAGGGGCGGTCGCGCCCGGTGCCACGGGCGCCGGCCCGGTTCGTGGCGACGACGGCACTCCGATCCAGCACCAGCGGCTCCACGTGCCGGACGCCCGCCGCGTCCGGCCCCCCTCCCGCCCCGACCGCCCCGGCAGTGACGGCGAGCACCGGCTCCAGGAACGCATGGGCACCACGGACCGCGCCGACAAGTTCTACGACGAGCAGGTGCTCGACCGGCTCAACCCGCGGATGCGGGAGTTCGCGGCGCGGCAGGAGATGTTCTTCCTCGCCACCTCCGACCGCCACGGGGAGTGCGACAACACCTTCCGGGCCGGCCCTCCCGGCTTCGTGCAGGTCCTCGACGACAGGACGCTGGCCTACCCCGAGTACCGAGGCAACGGTGTCCTCGCCAGCCTCGGCAACATCCAGGAGAACCCGCACGTCGGCATCCTCATGATCGACTTCCTGCGGGACCGCATCGGGCTCCACGTCAACGGCCGGGCCCGGGTCCTCGCCGACGAGGAGATGCGCCGCGAACGCCCGGACCTGCCGGTCGATCCCGTGCCCGGCCGCCGTGCCCGGCTGTGGGTGGAGGTCACGGTGGAGGAGGCGTACGTCCACTGCGCCAAGCACATCCCGCATCTGCAGAAGGTGCCGGCACGCGGGGACCGCGCGTGGGGCACGGACGACTCCAGGCGCAAGGGCGGTGACTTCTTCGGCGCGGCGGCCGAGGCGGCCGGCCGCGCTCCCGACGAGCGCCCGCACCGCGAGGCGGGCGAGCCGCCGTCGAGGGCGTCGATCCCGGCCCACGCCGCCCGGCCGGCCGGAAGGGCCTGGTGACCGGAGTCGTCCGCACGCGGTCACGACCGAGTCGCCGGAGACCGGGTCTCCGCTGAGCGATCGCCGGCGCCGCAGCCCGGGTGGGCGGCGCAAGGGCCGCCCAGCCCGGGCTGGAGGGTGGCGGCGGTGGTCAGTCGCCCTCTTCCGCGAGCGCCGCCAGTTCACGGTCCACGGCGCGCTGGTGCTCCATCGCCTCGTCACGGGCCTTGCGCGGGCTCCAGCGGCCGGACATGACGAAGATGAACGGCAGGAAGACCAGCTGTCCGGCGACACAGATCAGCCACCAGGTGCGCCACTGTTCGGGGCCCTGGGCCGCGGCGCTCTTCACCTGGGATCCGTAGCGTTGCAGCAGCGCCAACTGCGGCTGGGCCTTGCGCACGGTCGCCAGGCCTTCGCCACCGACCTCACGCGCCGCCTGCGCCGCCAGTGCCGGCGGGACGGCGTTCGGGGGGTACGCCTCCAGTTTGGCGAACAGGCGCGGGTGCGCGTCGATGACGGCGAGAGCGGGGGCGGCCTGGACCGTTGCGGCCTTCACCTGGGCGCCGTGCTCGACCAGTGGCGTGGCCGACGTCACCACGACCGGGACGAACGCCGTGGAGATCGCGACCACGGCCCGGATGATCCATCCCCACACGGCCAGACCGGTGGCCGTGGCGGCCGGGTTGTGCTTCTCCACGGTCTCGGTGAAGCTCGCCATCCAGGGTGCGTAGGCGACTCCGGTGAGCACACCGATGGCGACGAAGAGCGCGGCAAAGGTGTAGTAACCGGTGTGCGGGTCCGTGGCGTGCAGGGCGAAGAGGGTGGTCACCGCGATCGAGCCGATGGCGCCGACGATCATGAACGGCTTACGCACCTTCAGCTTGTCGGAGAGCAGCCCGGCCGCCACCAGTGCCACCGCGTTGGCTGCCCAGTACCAGTTGGCCAGGCCGTTGGTGCGCTGTTCGCTGTAGCCGAAGGTCGCGGCGAAGTAGACGACGAAGTTTCCTACGGCGCCGAAGTAGAGGAGGAGGAAGAGGCTGACGGCCGTGGCCGAGCCGACGACGTCCAGCCGCAGCATCTGCCGCCAGTGGCCCGCGGTCGCCGTCCTCGGATCCGTGCCCTTGGCCCGCGCTTCGACGAGCGCACGGTCGCGGAGGCTGACCATGATCTGGTCGCGCAGCCGGGGCGACAGCTCGCGCAGTCCGAACAGCGCCATCACGAAGACGGCGAGCCCGGCCCAGCCGGAGTAGCGCAGCTCGTCCTGCCAGCCGGCGAAGGACAGGGTGCTGCTGGTGACGACGGTGACGACCAGGCTCCCGATGACCGGGCCCATGGTCCAGTAGCCCATCGCGGTGGCGCGGCCCAACTGGGGGGAGAAGTCCCGGATCAGTGCCGGCGTGGCCACCAGCACGATGCCCTCGATGAAGCTGAGGGCGGCGAAGAGCACCAGGTAGGTCGCCTTGTCAGGGGCGTTGGGCAGGCCGAGGAGGCTGAGCAGGGCGGCGATGAGCAGCCCGTAGACCACCATGTTGGCCCGGCCCCAGCGGTCGGCGAGGCCCGCCACGAGCGAGGCGAAGGCACCGATCGCGTTGCCGATGACGGAGACCCACACGAAGTAGCCGTAGGTCATGTGGAAGTGCGTGATGATCGACGTGGCGACCGCGTACTGCACGTAGAGGGCGTAGTACAGGACCACGGTGGTCAGCACCACGATCGCCAGGTACGCCATCCGGCGTGAGGTGACGGGGTAGTGGTTCAGCTCGCGGCGCCACAGGCGGGCGGCGCGGCGGGGGGTTTCCGGCGCGTCGGTGTCGGCCGGTCTGAGCTCGGTGTCGTCGGTCGAAGCAGGCCTGGCAGTCATGCGGCGGCTCCTGGGGGCGGGCCCATGGGCCCGGTGCGGTGGGTGCGGACAGTGCACGCCTTGCGGCGCGGCGGGCACGAGCACTGTTCGGCCGGGTGGGCCGAACCCCGGGGTCTCGGTGTCCAGACGGGGGAGGTGTGCGCTGAGGCTAGTACCGACCAGTCGGTACGACCTAGGGGTGTGCACGGCGTTGCCGAAACGTGACCTTGCGCCGGAGGGATTGCGGTGGCCCGGAGACGCCGGCGGGGCGTCGCGCCGCATGTCGTCAGGAAGCGGTGGCGCGGTGCTGCCCGGGCCCGTCAGAGGCCGGCCGCACACCGCCGGCGGCCGGGACCTCCCACTCGCGGCGGCCGCGCTCCCCGTGAAGGTGAGGTCAGCCCTTCCACCGCACCGGCAGCTGACGCGGGCCACGGATGAGCATGCCGTGACGCCAGGTCAGGGCGGCCGGGTGGGCGTCGAGTGCGAGGTCGGGGCAGCGCTCCAGCAGGGCGTGGACCGCGATCCGGGCCTCCAGCCGGGCTAGCGGCGCGCCGAGGCAGTAGTGGATGCCGTGGCCGAAGGCGACGTGGCCGCCCGCGGACCGCCGGATGTCGAAGCGGCCGGGGTCGGGGAAGCGCGCCGGGTCGTGGTTCGCGTCGGCCAGGGCCACGAGGACCAGCTCACCCCCGCCGGGGATGACCGTCGTGCCGATCTCGACCGGCTCGGTGGTGAACCTGAACGTCGGCGTCTCCACCGGCCCGTCGTAGCGCAGCATCTCCTCCACCGCGTTGTCCATGAGCGTCATGTCCTGGCGCAGTGCGGTGAGTTGGTCCGGATGGGTCAGCAGGGCCAGTACGCCGTTGGAGATCAGATTGACCGTGGTCTCGTGCCCGGCGACCAGCAACAGCCAGGCGGTACCCCGCAGTTCGTCCGGGGACAGCCGGTCCCCGTCCTCGTCGGTGGTACGGATCAGGGCGCTCATCAGGTCCTGGCCTGGGGCCCGGCGCTTGTGCTCCAGCAAGTCGGCGAGGTACGCGGCCACTTCGTCCGTCGCCGCCGACCGCGCCTTCGGGTCGGGGTCGGTGAGGATCGTGCCGGTCCAGGCGCGGAACGCGTCCCGGTCGAGCATCGGCACACCGAGCAGCTCGCAGATCACGGAGATCGGAAGCGGGAACGAGAGTGCCTCGACGAGATCGGCCCGCCCCTCCGGAAGCGCCACCATCGCGTCGAGCAACTCGTCGGTGATCTGCCGCACGCGCGGCGCGAGCTGCTCGATCCGGCGTGGCGTGAACTCGCGTACGACCAGCTTGCGCAGCCGCTCGTGGTCCGGTGGATCGGAGTTGAGCATGTGGGGGCCCGCGGAGGGACTGGGGATCGGAAAGGAAGGCGAGGCGTTCTTCCACAGCTTGGACAACCGCGGATCCACGAGCGCGGCCCGGCCGGCCTCGTGCCCGACCACGAGCCAGGCCTCCGTACCCTCTGGAATCCGCACCTTGTGGACGGGGCCGCGCTCCCGCAGTGCCGCGTAGACCGGATAGGGATCGCGGACGAAGTCCTCGCCCATCGCGACCAGATCGATCACCTCGGCTGCCATGGCCTGCCCCCGTCTCCCCGATTCGCCCGACGCTAGCAGTGGGCGGTGCCCGGGCGAAGGACGCATTCAGCCGAACCCGGGCGTCGCGTCCAGCGGGACCCACACCCGCCGGCGGAATGCGCGGAGGCGGTCCCGGACCCCGTGGTGCAAGCTTCGAAGAGCAGGCGGCGCCGCGCCGGTGGGCGGCGGCGCGAGGTTTGCGCCACCTCGGCCTGCCTCGGCCGGGACGACCTGTGAAAGGTGATCATGAGCGTGAGGGATCCGAGCGCCGGGCACGCGGAGGCCGCGGACCAGGGCGTCACGGAGGCAGGCGCCGGCGTCGCCGACGGCGATGCGCCATTGGCGGGATGCGCGGCGCTGGTGACGGGTGCGTCCAGCGGCATCGGTGCGGCCACCGCCCTGTCCCTGGCGGGGAGGGGCGCCGCCGTGGCCGTGGTCGCCCGCCGTACGGGACGGCTGGAGGACCTGGCCGCGGTGATCCGTGACCGGGGCGGGTCGTGCGGCGTTCTCACCGCTGACCTCGGCGACGCGGCCCAGGCACGCAGGGCCGTCGAGGACGCCGTGGATCGCTTCACCCGGTTGGACGTGCTCGTGAACAACGCCGGCCACGTGGCCATGGGCACCATCGGGGAGGGCGACCCCGCGGAGTGGGAGCGGATGGTCGACCTCAACTTCAACGCCGTCCTGCACCTGTCGCAGGCGGCGTTGCCCCACCTGCTGCGCGCGGCGGCGAACGGCCCGCGCGGGGTCGCCGATCTGGTGAACGTCAGCTCGGTCGGAGGCCGGGTGGTGCGGAGGAACAACGGTGTCTATTCGGCGACCAAGCACGCGGTGGGCGCGTTCAGCGAGGCCCTGCGCCAGGAGGTGACGGGAAGGGGCGTGCGGGTGGGGCTGGTCGAGCCGGGCATGACGAGGACGGAGATGGCGACCGGTCCCGGGGCCGCTGCCGCCCGTGGCATGCCGCAGGACGCCTGGTTGGAGGCGGAGGACATCGCCCGTGCCATCACCTTCATGATCACTCAGCCCGCGCATGTCGCGGTCAACGAGATCATGGTGCGCCCCACGGCCCAGGAACACTGAGCCTCCTGAGGACCGAGCGACGGCACCGTGTCGGCTGCGGCACGGTCCGATGTCGGTTACGTTGATAAAGCACCTGGTCAGAGGGTGGAAACTCACCGTAACCCACCGGGGGCGCGCCATGACCGGTCTGACCGTCGTCCTGCTGCTCGTGGTCCTGGCCACGGCCGTGGCGACGGGTGCCCGGCTCTGGAGCCTGCCCGCTCCGTCACTCCTCGTGATCGCCGGGCTGCTCGTGGGGCTGATGCCCTGGGTTCCCGAGGTCCGCCTGCCGCCTCAAGTGATCAACGTGCTGGTGCTGCCTCCACTGCTCTACGCGTCGGCCGGGGAGATCTCCGTCCGCGACCTGCGCACCGTGTGGAGACCCGTGAGCGGTCTGGTCTTCGGCCTGGTCATCGCCTCGGCCATCGTCGTCGCGTATGTGGCCGACGCGATCACTCCGCTCACCGCCGCGACCGCGCTCATCCTCGGCTCCGTCCTGGCCAGCACCGACCCCGTCGCCGTCACCGCGCTCGGCAGGCGTCTGTCCCTCCCCCCGGGCGTACAGGCCCTGGTGCAGGCGGAAAGCCTCTTCAACGACGCCACGTCGCTGGTCCTGTACAAGGTCGCCGTGGTCACCGCGGTCACCGGCAGCGCCATCAGCGTGCCCAGGACCGTAGGGCAGTTCCTGGTCCTCGCCGGCGGAGGAGCCCTCATGGGTGCGGCGGTCGCCGCGGTGGTGGCCCTGATCCGCAGACGGACCGACGACGCCATGCTGGAGACCGTCATCGCATTGGTGACTCCCTACGCCTCCTACGTCATCGCCGAGCAGTCGCACACCTCCGGCGTGACCGCCGTCATCGTGTCCGGGGTCGTCCTCGGCAGCACCGGCCACAAGCTCAGCGACGCCCCCGTCCGCCTCCAGGTCCACGCCGTGTACGACACCGTGACCTTCCTGCTGGAGAGCGTCGTGTTCGCCCTGATCGGCCTGGAGCTCCCCTCGACCGTCCGCCATCTCGCGCGCGACGAGCACGGCTGGCCGCTGTGGGTGCCGGTGATCGCCTTCACCCTGCTGGCGATCCGCCTGCTGTGGATCTTCCCGCTGTCCGCCCTGATCCACCACCGGCACCGGATCGGCGACAACCGCCTGTCCTGGCGCGTTCCGGCCGTCCTGTCCTGGGCGGGCACCCGGGGCGTCATGCCGCTCGCCGCCGCGCTCTCCATCCCCCTCGTCACCCACACAGGGGCGCCGCTGCCGCACCGGGCACTCATTCTCACGCTCACCACCGGGACCATCGCGGTCACCCTCGTCTTCCAGGGTTTCACCATGGCCCCTGTCGTCCGCCGCTCCGGCATCGCTCTGGAGCCGGAGCACACCGCCCGTGAGGAGGCGCAGACCCGCCGGCACATCGCCCACGCCGCTCTGGACGAGCTCAACCAGCTTGGCGATCTGGACGAGCTCGCCGACCTGGGTACCGCGGCGCAGGCCGCCTTGAAACAGGCCCGCCGACACCTGGAAGCGCGCATCCACCAGGTGGAAGACGCCCACTACACCGACCCGGACGCCCGTCCCGCCGACGCCTACCGCGAGATCCGCCGGACACTCATCGCCATCGAGGCGGCCGAGCTCCAGCGCCTCTACGAAGGGAACAAGATCAGCAACGCCACCCGGCGCCGGATCCAGCACGAACTCGACCTCGAAGAGGCCAGCCTCCGCCCCGGCGACTGACCGCCGCCCCCTGCTGCAGCCGGCCACCGAACCGAGCGAGTGACCGACCGCCATCCGGGTGTCCCCCGCGATCCGCGCGGTCACCCGCTCCCGCACCGCCGCCGAACGCGGCTGATGAGCCGTCGGACAGTGGTTCACCTGCCGGAGGCCGAACGCCATCGCGCGCGGGGCGAGGCCGAAGAAGCCTCCAGCGCGGCTGGTGAGCACCAACTCCCGCTGTTCCACGTAGACTTCGCCCCGCTGGAGGCCGAGGTCGCAACGCCTCGGCCGAGCCCTGGAGAAGGAGGCCGACGCGCTGTGATCCCCCAGAGCTGCAAACTCGAGCGTTTCTTCGGGCAGTGGGAGTTCGCCGTCGACCACGTGGCCTGCGCCTCGGACGTCGACGGCTACGCCATGCGCGATCTGCTGGACCTCGCCGACCCCGAATGCCTCGCCCTGTGGGAAGGACTCGAACTCGGCTACACCGAAACCGCCGGGCACCCGCTCCTGCGCGAAGCGATCGCCGACCAGTACACCAGGACCGGAGCCGACGGCGTCACCGTCTGTGGCGGCGGGGCGGCCGAGGCGCTGTTCCTCATCGCCAACGCCCTGCTGGGCCCCGGCGACCACGCCGTCGTCATCTGGCCCGCGTTCGAGGCCCTGCACCGCGTGGCCCCGGCCCTCGGCGCCGGCATCACGCCGGTTCCGCTGGACCCGGACCGCGGCTGGCGGCTCGACCTCGACGCCGTCCGTCGTGCGTTCCGGCCGACCACCCGCGCGCTGTTCGTCAACTTCCCCCACAACCCGACCGGTGCTCTGCCGAGCCGTGAGGAATTCGAGGCCCTGGTCGCCCTCGGCGCCGAAGCGGGGGTCACCGTCGTCTCCGACGAGGTCTACCGCTACCTGGAATTCGAGCCCGGCGCGACGCTCCCGGCGGCGTGCGACCTGGACGAGCAGGCCGTCAGCGTGGGCGTCATGTCGAAGGCCTACGCCCTGGCCGGCCTCCGCGTCGGCTGGACGGCCACCCGCAACAAGACCCTGATGGAGGCGACCCGGGCCCTCAAGGACTACACATCGGTGTGCGCCTCGGCACCCTCGGAGGTCCTCTCCCTCATCGCGCTGCGGGCGCGAGACCACCTGGTCGCACACAGCAAGAAGATCGTCCTCGACAACCTCTCGCGCGTCGAATCGTTCTTCCGGCAGCGCCCCGAGGTCTTCGCATGGGAACCACCGCGCGCCGGAATGGTCGCCTTCCCGCAGCTGCTGCTCCCCACCCCGGTCGACGAGTTCGTGAGCGACCTCGTCCGGGAGGAGAGCGTGCTGCTGCTCCCGGGCAGCATCTTCGACATGGCCGACAACCGCTTCCGCATCGGCCTCGGCCGCACCTCGCTCCCGCAAGCCCTGGACCGCCTGGACGGGTTCCTCACCCGACGGGTCCCGGTATAGGGGCGTGGCCCTGGCGGTGACGGCCGTGCCGGTGGAATTCCCGCCACCGCCTCGCCGGCGCGATCCGCCCCGGCGACCGCGACCAGATCCGACAGGCGTCCCGGAGGGCCAGGAGGACCAGCTCGCCGCTCCCGGCCTGGTCCTCGACGCCGTGGCCCCTGTGGAACGCCCGCCACCTGGACGCCGCCGTCGCCCGGCTCCGTGCCGAGGTCCACGGCGTCAAGGACTGCCCCGGGCGGCACCCGGTCCCGGAAGACGTACGAGGCCCAAGACCGCGCCTGCCGGAGTAGCGACTCGCGGACCTCCGGTACGGGCGGGGGCGCGGTGGGCAGCGACGGTACGAACAGCGCGGAGAGCATGAACGACGCCGCGTCGGTGAGCGGCGGAACCGCCCGCCCGGGCGCGAGCAGCGCACCGCCGGCAGCCGGCCCCGCGAAGCCGGACAGGGCGGTCCGGGCGCCGCGCAAGCGGGAGTTGGGGCGCTCCAGGAGTGCGGGGTCCGGCGGAGCGGATCCGGCAGATGGGCCGTGGCGGCCGTGTCGAAGAAGAGTCCGCCGAGGCCGAGCAGGAAGGCGACGGCCGCGAGCGGCGGAACGCACGGCACGTCGAGCACGGCCGCCGCCGCGGGTGTCCCGAGCAGCACCGCACGCGCCGCGTCCGCGACCCACACCGTGCGCCCCCCGGTCCGAGCGGCCCATCAGCGGACCGCCGAGCACCCCGGCACTGGAGGCGTTGCCGCAGGCGGGCAGCGGCGGGGCCCGTGGGTCCCGGCTGCGTGCCTGACAGGACGGTGTGTCAGACCGTGGCCAGCCGGTCCACCAGCAGTTCCACCCTCGGCTCGGCGTCCTCGGGCAGCAGACGGCCCGCGCGGGTCAGGGTCGCAAGGCCGTGCAGGGCCGCCCAGAACACCTCGGTGAACAGCCCCGGGTGGACGTCGTCGCCGGTGACCTCGGCGAGAGTCTCCAGCAGGGCCGCGAAGGCGTCCTTCAGGGGCTCGGGGGTGTCCTCCTGCGCGTACGCCAGGCCGCCGTCGAGCTGGAACAAGGCGTCGTAGACCGCCGGGTTGCGGGCGGCGAAGTCGAGGTAGGCGCGGGCCAGCGCGGCGACCCGGGCGCGCGGGCCGTCCGCGGCGGAGGTCGCGGCCCGCACCGCCGTGGCCATTTCGGCGGCCCCCTGAAGGGCGACGGCGCCGATGATCTCGCGCTTGCCCCGGAAGTGGCTGTAGAGGACGGGCTGACTGTATTCGATGCGTTCGGCGAGCCGGCGGGTGGTGACTGCGTCCCAGCCCTGCTGCTCGGCGAGTTCGCGGGCCGTCGCCACGATGAGGCGCTCGCGCTCCGCCCGTTCGCGCTGCTTGCGTTCCTGTACCGACATGCATTGATTCTAGCACCGCTAGACAATCGAGCGGCAGCAGTACTAGCGTTGCCTCATCGGCTAGCAACGCTAGATCCCGGGAGGGTCATCATGCTCAGCGCACTCGAGGTCGTCACCACCGTCGTCGTCGGCCTGATGGTGGGGGTGGAGTTCTCCGTCGCCTTCATCATGAACCGGATCCTGGAAGCGCTTCCCGAGGACAGCGGCCAGCTCGGCCACGCCCACGGCGGCCGGATGCTCGGCGCCATGATGCCGTTCTGGTACATCGGGTCGCTCGTCCTCAGCGCGATCTGGGCCGTCGCCCGGTGGCACCACGACGGCGCCGGCCTGGTCGTCACCGCCGCCGGGCTGCTGATCGTCAGCGTGGTCATGTCGATCCTGCTGCTCGTCCCGATCAACAACCGGAACAAGACGTGGACCCCCGAGAACCGGCCGGCCGACTGGAAGGAGCAGCTGCACCGCTGGGAGCGCTACCACTACGTCCGGGTCGCCGTCATCATCGCCGCCTTCGCCCTGCTGGCCGCCGCCCTCGTCTGACCCTGCGGGCCGACGCCGCGCAGGCGACGCGCCCGCGGCCGGATCAGGCGCCGCACGACTCGACAGGCTCCGCGAAGTTCACCAAGCTCACCAAGTTCACCAAGTTCACCAAGCCGACGAAGACCCGCAAGGAGAAGGACAATGTCGCTGAAGAAGTTCAACACCGTTCTGGTCGCCTCCTTCATCCTCTTCATCCTCTGGTTCGGGGGGGAGTTCATCCTGAGCCCGGGCACGACGGCGCCGGGCTTCGGCCTGCCGAGCTGGCCGTCCGGCGACGGCGGCGGCTTCCTGGTCATCAAGGGAATCCGCGACGTCGTGCTGGCCCTGGTCCTGGGCATCCTGCTGGTGACGGGCCACCGCCGGGCGCTGGGCTGGGTGTTGCTGGTGGAGGCCCTTGCCGCGTACGGCGACATGGCCACCGTGCTGGCCCACCACGGCTCCGTGGCCACCGCGCTCGGTGTCCACGGCCTGACCGCGACACTGATGGTGGTCAACGGCCTGCTGATCATGCGCGAGACCCGCAAGGTCGCGGCCGTACCGGAAACGCCCGTCCCGCAGCCCGCCTGACGCCACTTGGCGCGCCGGTGTTCGACGGTCAGCGATCCCCGTCGTCCTCCCGGTTCCCGGCGTCCTGCGCGGGGACCGGATAGGCGCCGCCGTCAATCCGGAGGAACCGCCCCCGACTTCGCGGGTGTCGTCGCCGCCGGCGGTGAACCCGGCGAAGGACCCGCGACCGCCGCCCGCGCAGCGGCCCGCTCATCGCGGAGGGGCGGATCCGGTACCGCAGGCCTGGGACGTCTTCCAGGGCGCGTCGCCGATCAGCTCGGCGAGGATCGGGCCCAGCTGTGCTGTCGCCGCGCTGTCCATCATCGCGTCGTGATCGCAGCGGATGGGGTGGTTGCGGACGCCGCCCACGATGAAGGGCGACCACTTCTCGGCCAGTGGACCCCACCTCTCGGTGGACAACACGGCCTCGAAGTGATGCGCGCTCCCCGCGAAGCGGCGGGTGGTGAACCGCCGTTGGAGCAGGGCGTTGTTCCTCGTCGCGGCCTCCATGATGCGGACCGTTTCGTCGGCATCCCCGCCGGGGACGGCGTTCCGCTGGGCGAGCGTCACCGCGGTGACCGTGTCGGCCCCGACTCCCGGCAGGTCGTCGGCAACCGCCGGTGCCGCGTCGAACAGGACGAGCAGCGCGATCCGGTCCCCGCCTTCCTGGAGCCGTACGGCGATCTCCTGGGCGAGCGTCCCGCCGAACGACCACCCCAGCAGAATGTACGGTCCCCGCGGCTGGACGGACCGGATCAGGGAGACGTAGTCCGAGGCCATCTCCTCCATCGAGGAGTGCGGCGGCATCGCGGCGGGGCGCGAGGACTGGAGGCCGACCACCGGGTGAACGCCGTCGATGAAGGGCAGGAGCGCCCGGTAGCACCAGCTGAGTCCGCCCACGGGATGGACACAGAACACCGAGGTCGGGCCGGTACCCGGACGCAGGCGGATGAGCGGGTCGAAGACGCCGTGGGCCGGTGCGCCACCCGATGCCGGGTCCAGGCCCTTGTCCTCGACGAGGCGCGCCATCAGTTCGGCGAAGTCCGCGAACACCGGCCGCTCGAACACGGCGTCCGCCGGTACGTGTACGTCCGGAAGGAGTCCGGCGACCTTGCCGATGATCAGGGACGCGATCAGCGAGTGTCCGCCGGCCCAGAAGAAGTCGGTGTCGGGCCCCACCTCGTCGAGCGACAAGCACTGCGCCCAGATCTCCTGAAGCCTGGGTACGAGAAGACGCGCCACGTCCGACGGTTCGCTCGCGAGACCCCTCCGTGCCGCCCCGGCTCCGTTCACGTGAAGGCTGCGCGGAATCATCGGAAGCGGGAGGAGGGAGCCGAGATAGGCCTGCAGCTGATCCGCGGAGGTCGGGGTGCTGCCGGGCAACGGCGTCACGTCGGCCTGCAGGGCCACGGCGTCGTCGTCCGCCGTCACGGTGACGGAGACCCGGCCGACCGAGGGGTGCGTACCCAACGCGGCTTCGACCTCGTCGAGGTTCACGAGGAAACCGTGGAGGAAAAGCCGCCTGTCGCGGTGCCCGAGGATCTCGAGAAGCCCCTCCGGCGTCCACCGTCCGACCAGCCCTGTGGCGTACATCCGCGCGCCTGGTCGCCCAGGGTGGGGATCCGGGAGGAAACGCTCGGCGGTGAGCGCGGCATGTCCCGCGATCCCACTGCTCAGGGACGGGCCGCTGACATGCAGGTCGCCGGCTTCTCCGACCGCCACCGCCTGGAGCTCCCGGTCCAGCAGGTGTACGCGGTCCTGACCGGCGACGTCCGCCAGAACGCGGGCGCCCGCCCGCACATGAGCGGTGCTCCCGGCGACCGCGAAGTGGACACGGCCGGCGCCGGCGCCGACCGTGCCGTACACACGCGCGGATGTCCGGCTCTCGATCTTCCGCAGCGTCCTCGCGGGCAGCGGGTCGTCCTCGGTGCACAGGACCCTGAGGGAGCGCCAGCCCTCGAGGACGTCCAGGGCGGCCAGTCCGTTCAGCGCATCGGCGGACTCCGCGTACACGGCCGAAGGACGGTGACGCTTCAGCGCACCGTTCGGATCCTCGCCGGGGTCCTGCCTGCCGACATCGGTTACGACGACCGTGGCGCCCGCGGTGAAGGCGGCGAGGACGGCGAGGAGGCTGTGAGCGGTGACGGCCGAGGAGACGAGCAGCAACTCCTCACCGGCCTCCAGGCCCAGCGCCCGGGCCTGTTCCCGGATCCGGCTCTCGAACGCCGTCCGCCCGACGGCCCACTGCACTCCCGAGTCGGCGACCACCAGGCACACCGGGGAACCGCCCTCGGGGCGGAGCCGCTCACCGGTCCGTCCGGCGGCCGGATCCGCAGCGGCCGTCGTCGTGGTCGCCGACGCCCGGTGCCCTGCGTCGGGCAACCGGAACACCCGGCCCGACCGCCATGAGCCGAGGACGTCGACGACCGCCTGACGGATGTCGTCCGAGGCGACGTCCACGACCGGGTACGGACCGCGGGTGCGGGCGGGAAGGCGCTGAACGTACTTCGACACGGCAGCGCCGAGATCACCGTAGGAAACCCGCCCCCCTTCGGTCACCAGGGCCGTACGGTCCGGATCGTCGGCGGCCGCGTCCGCCATCAGTCCGAGGACGCTGGTGCCGTCGGTTTCCGGGCGGGCGCCCGGCCCGGAATCCACGGCCTGCCGGTCGAGCCCGCCGAGCCACGCGTCCGGCGAACGGGAGATCGACCGGGCCAGGGAGGCCAGTCGCCGCGCGAACGCTTCGACGGTCTGCGGCTTGAACAGGCTGAACGGGTAGTTGATCCAGATGACGAAGCTTCTGTCGCCCTGCTCGGCGCAGTGCATGGACAGATCGGCCTTGGCGGACCGCGGGCCGGTGGAGAGCTCCTCCACCCGCAGGCCACGAACCTCCGGCGCGCCTCGGCCCTGCTCCTCGTACGTGAACATCACCTGGTAGACCGGATGAGAACTGGGGTCGCGGACACCGTTGCGCGCGATGATCTCACCGAACGGCAGCCGCGGATGCTCCATCGCCTCCAGCACCGCGTCGCGCACCGCGGCCACGAGCTGTCCGAAGGTCGGGTGCTCCGCCACATCGGTCCTGATCACCACGGTTTCGACGAAACAACCGAGCACGCCCTCCATTCCCGGCTCGGTGCGGTCCGACAGCGGGATGCCGACCGCGATGTCGGACTGCCCCGTGAGCCGCGACAGGCCGAGCATGAACAGAGCGAGGTACACCATGTGCGGGCTCGCCCCGAGGCGCTGTCCCAGGAAGCGGAGATTCTCCGCGACCAGGGCGGGCACGGTGGCCATGACGCTGTCGCCCGCGCCTGAGAACCGCGGTGGTCTCGGGAAGTCCGTGGGCAGTGGCAGGATGTTCAAGCCGTCCAGACGGGCGGTCCAGTACGCCCTGTCCGCGGCGTCGAGATCCGCACGGGCCCGCTGTCGCCGAGCGTACGCCAGATAGGTCTGACCGGCCGTTTCCGTGGGCGGCGCGGGACGCCCGTCGCGATCCGCCTCCAGCAGCGCGAGCAGTTCGTCACGGAGCACACGCAGCGATGTGCCGTCGAGCGAGATGTGCGGCGACGACATGAGGACGATGACGTCGTCCGCCGCCAGTTTCAACAACTGGACGTAGAACGGCGGCTCGTCGCCGTCAAGCGGACGCCGGACCGTCCGTGCCGCCGTCCACAGCTGATCCGCCAACGGCGTCGCGTCGTCGAGCGTGAAGTCGGTCTCGAGGACGGTGAGTTCTTCCTCGAGTACCACCTGGACCACGTCTTCGCCGACCCGGCGATAGCGGGTGCGCAGGATGGCGTGATGCTGGAAAACGGTGTTCAGGGAGCGTCTGAGGCTGTTCAGGGACACGTCGCCGCGCACGCGGAGCGCGTAGTCGATCATGTAGCTCGACCCGCCGAGGCCGAGCTCCTCGAGCAGCCACATACGGAGCTGGACCGAGGACAGCGGTCCGGAGTCCAGTTCACGCGACCGCCCGTCCGTACCGGGCGTCACGGCGTGCTCTCCGCTGTCACCTCGTGCAGCAGGGGGCGGCGCCGGTCCAGGAAGCCGAGGAGGGCGGGAACCGGACTGACGATGCGGGGCTGCGCCTCGAGCCTGGCCCGCTGACGCTCCTTCACCTCCGGCATCCGGGACCAGTGCGTGCCGGGGCTGAGGTGGTGCTCCTGGTGGTAACCGTCGTTGAACGTAAGCAAGTTGTACACGCGGTTGTAGTGACTCACCGAGTCCGTCGCGCGGTCCTCCGGATTCGCGCCGTAATGCCGGTAGTAGTTCTGCACGTTGACCAGAGTCAGCGCGATGAAGAAGCCGGGGAGGTAGCACAGGACCGTCCACTGCCAGGAAAGCGCCGCGAACACGACCAGGGAAAGGCAGTGCGCGGCGCGGTCGGCCTGGATCTGGCGGAGTTCGCGGATCCTGCGCCTCTCCCTGCGGGACGCCAGCGACAGCAGTCTCTCCTCGCCTTGCCCGACCTTCCACAGACGCATCGTCGAAGCCACATCCCTGATGCGGCCGGCGACGGAGTCCACGGCACCGCCGAGGGCGTAGGACAACAGTGGCTCGTGCTGCCCGTTCTTCCCCTTGCGATAGGTGGACGACGCGTCGCGGGTGGTGCCGTCGGGGCCCTGCCGGTCGTTGTTGAAGCGGTGGTGGTTGCGGACGTGGGTCAGCTGGTACGCCTGGACCGACTGGCCGATGTTGACGGAATTGACCACGGACACCACGGCGTTGAGGCGATCGCTCACGAACCAGGGCACATGGGTGAAGAGGTGGGAGACGACGATGATGTTGTAGGTCGTCATCAAGGTGAGCAGCACCCCACCCGCCACCCTGGCCGGCAGCGAGACCGTGTCCCAGGTGATCGCGAGTACCGGCGCCACGGCGAACTGCGCCAGGCTCAGTCCCACGAGGACCGAGTCCTTGGGAGTGTTCTTCCATATCTTCATCGATCGCCCCCCTCTTTGGAGACAGACATGCTCGGCCGCGTCACGCATCCGTTTCCGACAAGGCCGCGAGGCGGGACGCCAGAAGCGCGACCGTGGGCGCCATGAACAAGTCCCTGGCACTCACTTCGATCCCCGTCCTGACGCTGATCCGGGCCATCGTGGTCATCGCCGCGAGCGAGTGGCCGCCCAGCTCGAAGAAGTTGTCGTGCCGGCCGACGTCGGGGACGCCCAGCACCTGCGCCCACAGTGCGGCCAGTTCCCGTTCCGTCTCGGAGGCCGGCTCGTCGTCCGCCTCCTGGGCGCGTTGCCGTACGGCGTCGACCGACAGTCGTGCCATGTCGACCTTGCCGTTCGCGTTCCGGGGCAGGGCGTCGACGACGACGAACTCCTGGGGAACCATGTGGGCGGGCAACTGTGAGCCGAGATGGCCGCGAAGGGCCTCGGTGTCCAGCTCCGTGCCGGAGGAACCGGTGTCGTGCGGCACCACGAACGCGACGAGCCGCGCTCCGGCCGACGACTCCACTCCGCGTACCGCCGCGTCCTTGACCAGTCCGGACCGCAGGAGCTGCGCGGCGACCTCGCCCGGTTCGACACGGTAGCCCGCGATCTTCACCTGGTCGTCCACCCGGCCGAGGAAGGCCAGTTCACCGTCGGGAAGCCACCTTCCCCGGTCGCCCGTCCGGTACAACCGGCCCCCCGGCGCGCCGTACGGATCCGGAACGAACCTCTCGGCCGTCAGCCGTGGGTCGTTGACGTAGCCGTTCGCCACCGCGGCCCCACCGATGCAGATCTCGCCGGGGACTCCCGGGGGGACGAGGCGGAGGTCCTCGCCGAGCACCCACACCTGCGTGTTGGGGATGGGCCGCCCGATCGGCACCTCGATCGGCCATTCGTGCGCCTCGTCGGCGAGCCGGTGCGCGGTCGCGACGTGCGTCTCCGACGGACCGTACTGGTTGACCAGCCGCAGCCGCCGGTCGTGGGCGAAGACCTCTCTCATCGCGTCGGTCGGGTTCAGCCGCTCGCCGGCGGTGATGACCCCGGCCAGGGACGGGAGTCCGGTACCTCGCGCGACAGCCGTGTCGCAGAGTGCGGCGGCGACCTTCGGCGGCAGGTCGATCCACTCCACTGCCTCGCGCGTGAGGAGGTCGAGCAGCGCGGCGGGTTCCTGACGCTCCCGCCGTGGGACCATCACCATCCGGGATCCTGCCGCGAGCGCGCCGAGGACGTCCTGGAAGAGGACGTCGAAGCCGATGGAGGCGAAGGCGGCGATGACCGTCTCGCGCCCGACGACGTCGTCGACGTGCCAGGAGAGCAGGTTGTGCAGGCTGCGGTGCGGCATGCCCACCGCTTTCGGCTCACCCGTCGACCCGGAGGTGAAGACGACGAAAGCGGTATCGGCCGGGCTGACGTCCACAGCTTCGGCCCGCTGTGCGTCGGGCGTCGTCTTCGGGATCGCGGAGATGTCGAGCCATCGGACCGCGTCCGGTCCGTCGTCCGCTTCCCACCCGGCGGCGCCGGCGCCGAGCGCCAGCGCGGCGCGGGACAGCCTCAGGCCGGCCCGGATCCTTGCCTGCGGATACTGGGGATCGATGGTGAGGACCGCGGCTCCGGAGTACAGGACCCCCAACATGGCGGCGACGAGGTCGACACCCCGGTCGCAGCAGACGGCGACGACGTCCCCGCGGCCGATGCCCTCGGCGCGCAGCGCCTCGGTGATCGCCCGGCCGCGGGCGGCGAGTTCGCGGTACGACACCCGTGTGTCCTCGAAGACCACGGCGATGTCGTCGGCATGCGTCCGCACCGTCTCCGCGATGACGTCCAGCACGGTGACCTCGCCGCGTTCCAGCCGGGGACCGGCGCTGTTGCGCTCGATCACCTCGCGCGTCTCGTCGTCCACCGTGCCGAAATCCGAAAGCCGGGTCCTCGGCTCGCGCGCCGCCCGGTCGAGCACCGACAGATAGAAGGCGACGAACCGCCGGATGAAGGGCAGGTCGAACAGCTCGTCCTGGTAGGAGAGTTCGACGTGGATCCGGTCGGGCAGTTCGGCGCAGGCCAGCTCGAGGTCGAAGAACGACATGCGGTCCCGCCGAGGGGGTTCACGAACATCGAGACCCGAGAACCCGGGCCGCCCGTCCGTCCCGGACAGCCCTTCCGAATCATCGCGCTGGGTCATGTGGAACAGGACGTCGAAATAGGGGTTCCGAGTACCACGCCGCTGGGGGACCAGCCGTTTGACCACCTCCTCGAACGGCAGGTCCTGGCAGTCGAACGCGCTCACCGCCGTCTCCCGGACCCGCCGCACCAGTTCCTCGAAGGGCGGGTCTCCGCCGAGATCGGTGCGCAGGGCGATGGTGTTCGCGAACAACCCCATGACATCGCGTACTTCCGGCACGGTGCGCGCGGGCATCACGCCGCCCACCGTCTGGTCGTCCGCGGCGGTGTAGACCCGCAGGACCACCTTGAGGGCCGCCAGCATGACCATGTAGACGGTGGCCTGCGCCGACTTGGCCAGGTCGCGCAGTCCCGCGGCCGTCCCCGCGGGGACCTCGAACTCGTGGATCCGGTTGCGGTAGGTCGGCGTCACCGGACGCCTGTGCACGAGCGGCAGATCGGTCGGGCGGTGTCCGTCCAGCTTCCGTGTCCACGCTTCGATCTGCCGTCGGGACTCGCTGCCCTCCAGCCGGCCGCGCTGCCAGACCGCGAAGTCCGCGTACTGGATGGACAGGCCGGGGAGGGCCGCCGCGCGGCCCTCCACCCGGGAGCTGTAGAGCTCGCCGAGGTCGCGCTCGAAGATCTCCATGGACCTCAGGTCGACCAGGATGTGGTGGAGCGTCACGACGACGACGTGGAACTCCTCGGACCGGCGCAGCCCCAGGACCCGCACCAGCGGCCCGGCGCCGAGATCGAACGGCCGGTCCGCTTCGTCGCCGACGATCCGGTCCACCTCGGCGTCCCCGGGCCCGTCCGGCACGTCGCGCCATGTCACCGGAACGGACACCTCGTCCGCGACGACCTGCATCAGATCCGTGCCGTCGAGCGCGAAGGTCGTCCGCAAGGCCTCATGACGGGCGACCAGGTCGGCCATGGCCTGTTCGAACGCGGTCCGGTCCAGGCGCCCTCGGATCTCGTACACGGCGGGGACGTTGTAGACGGTCCGGTGCTCAAGGAGATCGTCGAGGAACCACATGCGTTCCTGTGCGTACGAAGCACGGAACCGCCCCAGTATCATCATGCCCGTTGCCTCAATCCTGTGTCGGGGGACCAAGTCCTGGCGCCGGTCGATCCAGGCATGGTCGAGCGCCGCTGTTCACGGGGTGGCACGCTAAGGGTGGTCGGCGAGGACACGTCCCGGGGCTCGCGGGCGGGCCGCGCGCGGAGACTCACAGCCAGTTGGACCAGAGCCGGGCATAGGCACCCTTCTTGACGATCAGGTCCTGGTGGGGACCGACTTCGACGATGCGCCCGTCCTCCACGACGGCGATCCGGTCCGCGTCGTAGGCCGTGTGCAGCCGGTGCGCGATCGAGATCACGGTCCGGCCCTCCAGCACCGCCGCGAGCGACCGTTCCAGGTGCCGGGCCGAACCCGGGTCCATCTGGGAGGTCGCTTCGTCGAGGATCAGTACCCGCGGATCCGCCAGGAGCAGCCGGGCCAGCGCGATCTGCTGGGCCTGCGCGTCGGTCAGCACCTCCCCGCCGGTGCCCACCGCGGTGTCCAGCTTCTCCGGGAGGGCATCGACCCATTCACCCGCGCCGACCGTCTCCAGCGCTCTTCGGAGCGCGGCGTCACCCGCCTCCGCCGGTGCGTCCTGATCCCCGCCGGAGGCGGACAGTTCGAGATTCTCCCGGAGCGAGCCGCCGAAGATGTAGTGGTCCTGGCTCACCAGCATGACGTGCCGGCGCAGTACGTGGGGTGGCAGCTCATGGAGCGGTATGCCGGACAAACGTACCTGGCCGACGCGCGGGGGGTGGATCCCGGACAGCAGCCGGGCGAGTGTCGACTTGCCGCTTCCGGTCGGCCCGACGACGGCGATCCGTTCGCCGGGGCTCACCGCGAGGTCTATCCCGTGCAGGACGTCCGGTCCGTCGTCGTACGCGAACCGGACGTCGCGCGCCGAGAGGTCCGCGGAAGCGATGACGCCGTGCCCGGCGGCCTTCCGGTCGGACCGGGTGTCCGCCACGCCGAGCAAGCGGGCCAGCGACGCGTTGCCCTGCTGGAGCGTTCCCACCCAGTCGAGCAGGGTTTCGAGGGGATACATCAGCTGAAGGATGTAGAGGGTCGCGGCCGTCACCTGGCCCAGGTCGACCCAGCCCCGGCTCTTGGCGTATCCGCCGAGCAACAGGGCGGCGGCCACCGGCAGGGTGAAGAGGAACTCCTCGCTCGCGTACAGGACCGTCCGAAGGCCCAACGTGTACTTGACCGCGTCGTACCAGCCCTGGGTGTCGTCCTCCGCGCGGCGGACACGATGGGCCTCCAGGCCGAACGCCTCGACGGTGGCCGCACCCTGGATGGTCGCGCTCAGGCCCTCGGTGATGCCGGCGGAGGCGGCGGCCTCGCGCAGGAAGCCGTCGCGTGCCCGGGCGAGGTACCACCGGTTCACCATCACGAGGGGTGGCGAGATGATCAGAAGGGCGAGCGACAGCAGCGGCGACACCAGCAGGAGGGCGACCAGGCTGAGGACGATCCACACCAGCGCCTCGACGACCTGAGGCACCGCCAGCTGCATGGCGCGGCGCAGCGTGTTCGAGTCACGGGAGGCCCGCGTCACCAGGTCGCCGTCGTCCGACCTCTCGACGACGGCCAGCGGAAGCGCGAGCACGTCGTCGACGAACTTCTCACGGATCTCGGCCAGGACGGTCGCGGCAAGTCGCCCCGCCGCCCGGAAGGCGACGCGGATCAGGAACGCCTGCAGCAGGATGAAACCGGTCAGCGCGGCCGCGATGGCCGACACGTGGCCCGCGGTCGTGCCGTTCCTTACGTCCTGGACGACGGCGCCGAGCAACCGGGGACCGACCAGGCCGCTGCTGACGGCTATGCCGTACAGAGCCAGTACGGACGCCAGTTCCTTCCTGTGGCTGCGCGCCACGTGCCACAGAAATCGGCGAACGGCTTTCGCGTCGGCGACCGGAAGCGTGCGAACCTTCATTTCCCGACCTCTGAGACATCGTCACGCGCCACCAGCGCCCGGTACGCCGGCCGGCTCTCCAGCAGTTCGTCGTGGGTCCCGGCGGCGACCACGCGGCCGTCCTCCACGTACGCGACCTGCTGCGCTCGCTGGAGCAGGAGCGGACTCACCGTGAACACGACCGTGCTCCGCCCCTCCGGGCGGGTTTCGTGGAACCGGGCGAGATTCTCCGCCACGCGGTGCTCGGTGTACGCGTCGACCGCGTTGGTCGGCTCCACGAGCAACGTGAACTCCGCGTCCGCCAGCAACGCCCGGGTGAGTCTCAGGCGTTGCAGCTGACCGCCCGAGAAGGTCCTGCCGCGCCCCGTCATCCGGGTGTCGAGACCGTCGGGAAGAGCGTCGATGATGTCCGTCGCGCACGCGACCTGAAGGGCGGCCGTGATCTCCTGTGCGCCGGCTGTTCCGGCCGGTGCGATCTCCTCGCGCACCGTACCGGCGAAGAACCGGTCGCTGTTCAGGCCCAGCAGCACACGTGACCGCACGACCGTGACCGGCAGCGACGACAGTGGCTCGCCGTCCAGTGCGGGATCGCCGGAGTCCTCGAAGCGGGCCAGCCGACGGGCCAGGGCGTCGGCATCGGGGGCGTCGGCGCAGGCGACCGCCATGAACGTCGACGGTGGGACGTCCAGTCCTGAGGCGCTGTCGGCCAGGTGGACCTTGCCGCGGGGCTTCGAGGCCGCCACGGCCGTCTCGGGCGTGTCCGTGTCCCGCGGGTCGATGCTCAGCAACCTGGTCACGCGCCGGGCGGCCACCAGCGCCCGGGTGATCTGGTCGGCGCCGTCCAGCACGTTGTGGAGCGGCGTGGCGAGGAACGTCGCGAACCCGTAGAACGCGACCACCTGGCCGATCGTCAGACGCTGGTCGAGCGCGAGGAGAGCGGCTGTGTACGTGACGATCGCGGTGACCAGACCCGGCACGAGGATCCGCGATCCCTCCAGGTCCGCCTCGACGCGCGCCACATCGACATCCGCGAGCCGCAGCCGCGCCGAATCGGCGCGGAACCGTGCCGCGAACTGCCGTTCGCCACCCACCCCCCGGAGCACCCGCAGCCCCCACGCGATGTCGACAGCGCGTCCCGCCAGCCGCCCCTGCAGGGACCGGTAGTCGTCCTGGCGCCGCTGCAGGGGGCGCAGGAGCAGGCTGCCCAGCCCGCTGAGGACAGGGACGGTCACCAGGACCAGGAGTCCGAGCGGGACCGAGACCGTGACCATGGCCACCGTGACGGCCGTGACGGCCGCGGCGGACCCCATGAGCCGGCCGACGGTGATCAGGCCCACCCCGATGGCGGTGACGTCCGAGGTGCTGGTCGCTATCAGCTCACCGGCGTCGTGTTGCCGCGGCAGCGAGGCGCCGAGCCGCGTGATGTGCCGCGTCACCATCCGCATGGTCAGGCAACCCGACACCGTGTGCGTGATGATCGAGTGCCGGTAGAACGCGATACCGGACCCCGCCCTCAGCACGCCGAGCAGAAGGATGGCCATCGACCACCGGACCACTTCACCACTGTCGTCGCGGGCGATGCCGAGGTCGATCGCGCGACCGATGGCGGCCGGAATCAGCGCCTGGGTGGTCATCCACACGGCGGACGTCGCCGCACCCCAGATCGTGGCGGCCTTCTGCTTTCCGACGAGCGCGAGTATGTACCTGGCCGCCGATCGATGGTCAAGCCCTTCAGGACCAAGTGCGGGAATCCGTTGCATGATCGAAGACTCGATCCCTTCGGTCGCCGATGCGCAGCACCCAGTATTTAGACGTTGTCGTACGGCGCGGGCTAGCGTATCGACTGATCGTCCGGCCCAGCAACGATCGTTTTACGTCTGTTCTGCACGGGAATCCTGTCCAAATCCTCGACGCCGTACCGGTGTGCGGAGGCCCGGCGGCGTAACCCGCCGTGCGTGTCAAAGGCCCGTGCTGCGACGGGAGTTGTGGCGCCGGGGGCAGCCTCGTGCGGTCCGCACGCCGGCGCGGCGGTCGCCCAAGGGCCGGCCCGAGCGTCCCCGCAGATCACCGGCGCTTTTCCGCTATCGGTACATCGGAGAGGCCGAATTCCGCCGAATATTCCGGACTATTGACACCGGTAACTTGACCTTGATGAAGTAGTGCGGACCGCAAGTGGCGGCACCAGGAACCTTCCGGCAGGTCGGAACGCCCCACCCCTGGATTCGGCCGTCTGTCGTCGTCACTCACGGGGAGCGGGGTGGATCTTGACACGCTTCGACAAGCCGGGCGCGGGGGAATTCGAGACCGATGTGATCAATATCTGTGTCGAATGCTTCAGGGTTTTCGATGAACTGCCTCAGAGTCCTCCGACTTCGGGCGGTCGCCATCGCGTGACGGACTGAACCGCGCGCCGCCATCCAGGTGATCCGAACCGACGACGGAAGGCAGTCATGTCAGAGACCGACGACCTCTACCTCGTCGTGCGCAACCACGAGGACCAGTACTCGATCTGGCGTGCGGGCCGTGAGGTCCCCGCGGGCTGGGAGCCGGTCGGCGACCCGGCCACGCGGTCCGCGTGCCTGGACCGGATCGGCGAACTGTGGACCGACATGCGTCCGGCAAGCCTGCGAGCCGCCATGGAGCAAGGGGCCTGAGATGCCCGAGGTCACCCATGAGCACGACCGCGGACGGTCAGACCGAAGATCCCGGGCACACGCGCTGGGCGGATGCCCGGCTCACCAGGGGTAGAACCGCGCCATCCGACGTGCACCACCGAGTGAGACCGCGCCCGACGTGTAGTGCGATCGCATCTTCTGCACCGACCAACGGAGGATCGACATGCGTGAATCAGAGGTCTCGGCTCAGCCCGCGTGCCCGGTCGGTTCGTACAACGAGTGGGATCCGCTGGAGGAGGTGATCGTCGGCGTCGTCGACGGCGCGCACTTCCCCCCGTGGCATGTCGCGGTCGGTGCGCCCCTGTCACCGCAGCAGAGGGCCGTGTTCCAGGAACGCGCCGGACAGCCGTTCCCCGCAGAGGAGATCGCCGCCGCGCGTGACGAGCTCGACCAGCTGGTCGACGTGCTCGAGGGTGAAGGAGTCGAGGTCCGCAGGCCCGAGCCGCGGGACCACGGCCACTCCTACGGTGCGCCGGGCTGGTCGAGCACCGGCCTGTACGACGCGATGCCCAGGGATCTGCTGCTGGTCGTCGGCGAGGACGTCATCGAGGCGCCGATGGCCTGGCGGTCGCGGCACCACGCGGCGTCGGCGTACCGGCCGCTCCTCAAGGAGTACTTCCGCCAGGGAGCCCGATGGAGCTCGCCACCCAAGCCCGAGCTGTCCGACGAGCTGTACGTCGCCGACTGGACCGATCAACCGGAAGGGGAGCCGTTCCGCTCGGTGATCACCGAGTTCGAGCCCACCTTCGACGCGGCCGACTTCATCCGGTGCGGCCGCGACATCTTCGTCCAACGCAGCCATGTCACCAACGCGTTGGGCATCGAGTGGGTCCGCCGGCATCTGGGCGAGGAGTACCAGGTGCACGAGGTGAAGCTGGCCGACGACCACCCCATGCACATCGACGCGAGCCTGATGCCCCTGGCCCCGGGCAAGCTGCTGATCCACCCGGACCGGGTGCCGGAGGTGCCGGAGATCTTCAAGGACTGGGAGGTACGGAAGGCGCCGCAGCCGGTGATCCCGGACGGCCATCCGCTGTACATGACCAGCAAGTGGATCAACATGAACGTGCTGATGATCGATGAGGAGCGGATGGTCGTGGAGGCGCAGGACGAGCCGATGCGCCGCCTTGCCGAGAGCTGGGGGATGACCGCGATCCCGTGCCCGTTCCGGTCCTTCAACAGCTTTGGTGGTTCCTTCCACTGCGCGACCGTCGACGTACGACGGCGCGGCAGCCTGTGCTCCTACTTCTGAGTCCGTGTGCTCGCCAGACCCTCCCCGTGAACGACCCAGCCAGCGTCCTTGGATCCGGAGGTAGGAGATTGATGCCCGGTCCCTGCGTTCATCACCTGGTCGAAGCGCAGGCTTCGCTGACGCCCCATGCCGTTGCGGTCGTCTGGGACGGCGGCACCCTCACCTACCGCGAGCTCGACGAGCGGGCCGGTCGACTCGCCAACTTCCTGGCCTCCAGGGGCATCCGGCCCGAGCGCCTGGTCGGCGTCGTCATGGAACCGTCGCCGCAGCTGCTGGTCACGATGCTGGCCGTGTGGAAGGCCGGCGGCGTGTACGTGCCCGTCGATCCGTCGCTGCCCCGCGGCGTCGCCGAAGCGATGCTCGCCGACGCCGGGGTCACCCTCCTCGTCCGCAACGGACCGGCCACCCTGGACCCGGCGGACGTACCCGTGGTGGACCTCGACCGGCTCGACCTGTCCGGTCAGCCGAAGACCGGTCCCGCGTCCGCCGTCGACCCGGCCAACCTCGCCTACTGCGTGTTCACCTCGGGCTCCACCGGCAAGCCCAAGCCGGTCGCCGTCGCGCACGCCGGCTTCGCCAACCACGCCGTGTCCCTGCGGGACGAGCTGAGACTGGAGCCCGAGGACCGCGTTCTGCAGTCCACCGCGATCGCCTTCGACGCCGCGCTGGAAGAGATCCTGCCCGCCTGGGTCGCCGGGGCCGCTGTCGTCATGCCCGGACAACGCCGGTTCACCAGCCTGGAGTTCACCGACCTGATCGACCGGCTCGCCGTGACCATGGTGAGCCTGCCCAGCGCCTACTGGCACCAGTGGGTGGACGACCTGACAGCCGGACTGGTGCGACTGCCCGCTTGCCTGCGCATCGTGTTCATCGGCGGCGACAAGATCCTCGTCGAGAAGCTCGCCGCCTGGTCGCGGGTCCCCGGAGCGGAGGCGGTCGACTGGGTCTCCGACTACGGGCCGACGGAGACCACGATCAGCGTGGCGCTCCACCGTCCCGACGGCGCCGGCGAGGCGGACCCCGGCCTCTCCGACTACGCGCTGGTGCCCATCGGCCGCTCGTTCGCGGACGCCGTGATCTACGTACTCGACAGCGATCTGCGACCCGTGCCGGACGGCACACCGGGGGACATCTGGATCGGCGGCCCGCCCCTGGCCCGTGGCTACCATGCCGCCCCCGCCCTCACCGCCGAGCGCTTTCTCCCCGATCCCCAGGGCCCTCCCGGGGCGCGCATGTACCGCACCGGCGACCGCGGCAGCCGCCGGAGCGACGGCATCCTGGTCTTCCTCGGACGCTCCGACCGTCAGGTCAAGATCCGCGGGTATCGAGTCGAACCCGGCCAGGTCGAGAGCGCCGTGCACCGCTGCGCCGGGGTCAAGGACGCGGTCGTCGTCGCCGTGGAGGATCCGCCGTTCGGATCCCGTCTCGTCGCCTACGTGGAGGCCGAGGCCGGCGTGTCCGAGGCGGCGATCCGCGCCGACCTCACCGGCCGGCTGCCCGACGTGATGGTGCCCCAGACCATCCTGCTCCTGGATCGCATCCCCCGTTCGCCGCTGAACGGCAAAGTGGCCCGCTCCGCGCTTCCACCGGTCGAGTCGCCGCGAGCCGACCGCACCGGCGGAGCCGGGATGACGACGCTGGAGCGCGTCCTCGCCGTCCTCGTCGGTGAGGTGCTCGACGGGGCGCCCAGCCGTCGTGACGAGGACTTCTTCGCGGCCGGTGGCGACTCACTGCGGGGCTTGCAACTGCTCAGCCGGGTCGCCGAGGTGACGGGCGTGGCGTTGACGTTCGAACAGCTGCGGGCGGCGCCGCACATCGCCGGGATCGCGGCCCTGGTGAAACGGGAACACGGGCGCGGCGCGTCGGACCACACGGTCGTACCCACCGACGACCACGGCGACCTGCGCCCCGCCTCACGCGGGCAGCAGGCCCTGTGGTTCCTGGACCGCGTGCATCGAGGCGCGCCGACCTACGCGATCCCGGTCTGCTACCGGATCCGGGGCCCGCTCGACCTCGATCGCCTGGACGCCGCCCTGACCGCGATCGCGGCCCGTCATGAGGCGCTGCGCACCGTGTTCGAGGAGAAGGACGGCAGGGTCTGGCAGCGGATCACGCCCGCGAGCCGGGTACGTACCGCGCTGACCGTCGTCGCCGACGCCGACGAGGCGTCCCGCCGGGCCGCGGAAGAGGCCGGGCGCCCGTTCGATCTGACCACGGGGCCGCTGCTGCGGTCGGCCTGCTTCCGCGTCGGCGCCGAGGAGCACCTGTGGCTGCTCGACGTGCACCACGCGGTGTTCGACGCCTGGTCGCTCGCGGTGTTCTGGCGTGAATTCGCCGCCCTGTACACGGGCCGGCCGCTGCCCGAGCCGACCACCCGGTACGCCGACTACTGTGCCTGGCAGGAGCGCTGGCTGCGGGGCGCGGAAGCGGACGAGCAACGGGCCTACTGGCGCGCACAGCTCGCCGGGGGCCCGCCGCCCGTCCCACCGGGCTCCCGGCGCGCGGCCGGGGGACGCCTCGGGACCGAGGGATTCGCCGTGGAGCTGCCGCCGGACGCCGTCGATCCGGCCGCTGTCGAGCGCGTCGGCCGCGCCTGCGGGACCACCGCCTTCGCCGTGCTGCTCGCGGCGTTCTTCGCGGCGCTGCGCCGGACGGGCGGCGTCGAGGAGGCGGTCGTCGGCGTGCCCGTGGCGTGCCGGAACCGGCCGGGCACCGAGGATCTGATCGGCTACCTGGTCAACACGGTCCCGCTCCGGATGCGTTTCACCGAGCGCATGCGCTTCGGCGAGCTGATCGCGCGTACCGACCAGGTGCTGGCGGAGGCGCTGACCCACCAGGACCTGCCGTTCGCCGATGTGGTGGAAGGCCTGGCGCGGCGCGGCGGCACCGGGGGAAACCCGTTGTTCCAGGCGATGTTCGCGCTGCAGTCCACCCCGTTGGACGACTTCGGCGGCATCGAAGGCCTCGACATCGCCGAGCAGTTCGTCCACTCGGGCACCGCGAAGGTCGCGCTGACCTGGACGATGCGACAGAACACCGCCGGACTGGTCGGCGAGGTCGAATTCGCCGCCGGCCGGTTCGACCGGGCCTCGGCACGTCGCTGGCAGGAAGCGCTCCTGGCGCTGCTCACCGCCGGACTGACCGATCCCGGGGCGCTGGTCGACGAGTTGCCGCTGCCGGCCGGCGAGCAGGCCGCCGAGCTCGCGGCGGCCGTCGAGGGGCAGCCCGGGGAACGTCCGTCCACGCATTAGAACGCCGACTTCGGGAGGTTCGTGCACATGCCGGTCGATGGATCCGCGGGCGAAGACGACAACGGGTCAGGTCTCGTCTACGACGTGGTGGTCAACCACGAGGGGCAGTACTCGATCTGGGCGGTGGGCCGGCCCGTTCCGGCGGGCTGGACGGCGGTGGGCTTCCAGGGCTCGAAGTCCCAGGCGCTCGACCACATCGAGGAGGTGTGGACCGACATCACACCCCTGAGCGTCCGCCCGGATGCATGAAGGCCGGCCGCGGTCGCGCGCACCGGATCGTCCTCAGGCGCTTTCCCGGAACCGCGGGCGAGGAGGACGGACCGGTTCCGCGCGGCCGGACGGTGTACTGCGTACCGGCGGCCGGCACGGGGGCGCGGGGCTTCCTGGTTCCCTTCGCACGCTCACCGGTGCGCGGCAATCTGCGGGTGGTGCAGCTGCCGGGGCGGGAGGACCGGCTCGACGAACCGTGCATGGACGACGTTCTGGAGATGGCCGCGCTCGTCGCCGACGCCGTCGCCGGTGCGGACGCCGACGACTACGCCCTGTTCGGGCACAGTTTCGGAGCCCTGGTGATGCTGGAGACGGCGCGCAGGCTGGAACGGATCCACGCGCCTGCCCCGGCGCTTCTCGCCGTCGCGGCCTGCGCCGCTCCGCACGTGCCGGCGTTCATGCGTTTCGACGAGATGGAACCCCGTCGGATCGCCGAGGCGCTCCGAGACCTCGGCGGCCTCGACTTCAGCGGTCCGCTCGGCGACGAACTGGCGGCACTCGTGCTGCCCGCGCTGAGCGCGGACTGCCGTGCCTCCACCCGGTACCTCGACGCCCCCGGGCAGGGAACCGTCGCGTGCCCGATCCTGGCCATGGGCGGCACACTGGACCCGGCGGTCACGAGGGAGAGGACGGCAGCCTGGCGCGGCTACACCGATTCCGGTTGCGCGGTGCGGGAGTACGCCGGCGGACACTTCTTCCCGCTCGAGTCGGACCTCCCGCTGCGGGCGGTCGTGGACTGGAAACCCGGACCGGGCCCGTAGGAGCGGGAACCGTCACGACGGGAGACCGCACTCATCCGGCGGACATGCCCCCCTGCGGTGCGGCCGTGTGCCGTCCCGCCGTCCGGTGCGAGAACAGCGCCGCGACGGCCGCCCGGTCCAGTTTGCCCGATGGCGTCAGGGGCAACCGATCGACCGCCGTGTACATACGAGGCACCATGTAGGCGGGGAGCGACGTCTTCAGCAGTTCCCTGACCGACTCGGCGAGTGCGTCGGAGAAGGAGTCCACGCACACCAGGCAGGCGGCGAGTGCCGGACCCGAAGCGGTGTCGACCGCACAGACGCAGACGTCGAGTACGCC
This sequence comes from Streptomyces sp. NPDC048191, assembly GCF_040652655.1. Taxonomy (NCBI): domain Bacteria; kingdom Bacillati; phylum Actinomycetota; class Actinomycetes; order Kitasatosporales; family Streptomycetaceae; genus Streptomyces; species Streptomyces sp. NPDC048191. The sequence continues at coordinate 32,713 of NZ_JBEZMO010000019.1, read as the reverse complement.
GGGGTGCGAACCGAGGACGGTCTCGATCTCACGCAACTCGATGCGGAACCCGCGGATCTTGACCTGGTCGTCGTCGCGGCCCAGGTACTCGAGCTCGCCGTCGGGCAGCCGCCGTACGAGATCTCCCGTGCGATAGCAGCGGACCATCGTGGAGCCCGGACCGACGGGCAACTCGGCGAACCGCTCCTTGTTGAGGTCGTCGCGGTGCAGGTATCCGACCGACAGGCCCGGACCGGAGAGCCACAGTTCCCCGGGCGTGCCGTCCGGCACCGGCTTCTGCTCGGCTGTGAGAACGTGGGCGCCGACATGGGGGAGCGGACGTCCGATGGGCGAGGCCGAGTCCGACCGGAGTGTCTCGGCGTCCAGCACCTTGAACGTGGAATGCACCGTGTTCTCGGTGATCCCGTACATGTTGACCATCTCCGGGCAGCCCGGTCCGGCGGCCTCGACGAATTCCCTGACGACGTCGAGGTTCACGCTCTCGCCCCCGAACACGACGTAGCGCAGCGGCAGTTGGGGGCGACCGCTCTGGGCGTGCGCTTTCGCCGTGTACCGGAAGAGCGACGGCACCTGGTTGAGGACGGTGATCCGCTGTTCGTGCAGGAAGTCGACGAGCCCGACGGGCGACAGGACGGTCTGCCACGGGACGACGACCGCGGTCGCACCGGTCGCCAGAGCCCCCCACAGCTCCCAGACCGAGAAGTCGAAGCACAGGGAGTGGACGATCGCCCACCGGTCGTCGGCCGTGAAGGCGAAGTGGGGCAGAGCTCCCTCCAGCAGTGCGAGCACGCTGCCGTGCGTGATCACACATCCCTTGGGCTTTCCGGTGGAACCGCTTGTGTAAATGACGTAGGCCGCGCTGTCCGCGGAAGGCACCGGCACGCTCCCGCGGCCGGCCACGGACACCGGACCGGCCGCCGGTGCCGCCCGGTCGATGAGGCGATGGTCCGACAGCCCGACGCGCTCGGCGGTGGACCGCGCTCCGACGATGAAGGGGAGCCGGGAGTCCTCGACGATGAACTGGATCCTTTCCTGCGGATAGTCCGGGTCCAACGGGACGTACGCGGCACCGAGCCGGAGGATCGCGAGCAGCCAGACGACCGACTCCGCGTCCCGCTCGACGAGCAGTCCCGTCAGGTCGCCCGGGCGCACGCCGGCGGCGGCGAGACGGCCGGCGGCCAGATCGGCGGCCCGGTCCAGTTCGGCATAGGTCAGCCGTGCGCCGTCCGCGAGCAGGGCGGTCGCCTCGGGGGTCTCGGACACCCGCGAGCGGAGCAGTTCGACGAGAGATTCCATGGTCCACCTGTCGTTTCTGGTCTGCCTCACGGCCGGCGCAGTTCGCCGAGCGGCCGGGTGGGAGTGGAGAGGACCTGTTCCATCCGTCCCGCCAACCGGGACGCCTGCGGAGCGAGGTCACTGATCCCGGAGATCTCGGAGATCACCTCGATCCCGTCGCTGTGCTCCTCGACGGTCACGATCGCCGGCCACGGCATGCTCTCGCGCGGCATCACCAACGACGAGGTGGCGGCGGCGCCGAACAACGCTCCGGAGTCCGCGCGCGCGTAGTTGAAAGCGGTGAAGCCGGTCGGCAGCCGGCGGTACCGCTTGTTCTGCAGCACGCGGTACAGACCGGAGGTGACCTTCGATCCGTCCAGGATCTGTGCCTGGACCGCTTTCGTCACGTCGATCAGCGTACTGTCGCCGGGGAGGTCGACGATCACCGGCAGGAGGTCCACGCAGAAGCCCATGAGGGGCTTGCCCGTGTGGCGGGGCTGTTCGGTCTGATGGGCCATCATGACGGCCTGCCCGGCGCCGGTGAGCAGCGACGACGCCACCGCCAGCGCCGAGAGGGCCGCGGTGTGCAGCGTGCTTCCGCCGGACCGCGCCAGGTCGCGCAGGCCCGCGAGGCTCTCCGGGGGGAGGGTGTCCACCCGCAGGACGGGCTTGAAGGGCCCCGCGTCGTCGATCAGCCGGGCCGTGTCCCAGGCCGCGTCGAGCCGGGCCCGCCAGAAGGCGTCGTGCGCCTCGAACCGCGCGTCCTCCTCGCCGCGCTTCCACCGCGCGTACTCGAGGAAACCGGCCGGTTCGGGTAGGGCGTCGCCCGCCTCCCCGCCCAGGTAGCAGGCCGACAGCTCCGACCACAGGACCTCGAACGACCAGCCGTCGACGACGGAGTGCGGCGCGGTGGCCTGCAGGAAAGCGGCATCGGCCGTCTGGACGAGGTGGAACCGGAACAGCGAGGGCGCCGACATGTCCACGGGCCGCAGCGAGAACCGGTGGAGAAGCGCCTCGACATCGCCCGGCGACGCATCGCTGAGGGTGCTGACGGTCAGTTTCGGTACGGCGCGTGCGGCGCAGTTCTGGGATCCCCCGTCGTCGTCGAAACCGATCCTCATCACCTCATGGCGCTGCGCCACCCGCTCGACGGCGCGCAGCAGCCTCTTCGGGTCCAGTCCGCCCTCGATGCGCAGCGCGTCGGACATCTGGTACGACTTGCCCAGCTCACCGCCCAGCTCGCTGGCCATCCACAGCAGCTTCTGGCCGTCGGTCAGCGGGGCCCGGCCGACGATCGCCGACGGCTCGCGCGCGGGAGCCGCCGCGCCCGCCGCGCGGGGCTTCTCCCACAGGCCCCGCGAGGCGACTTCCGCAGCGGCCTCGGCCACGGCTTCCACGATGCGCGAACAGTCCGCTTCGGTGTGCGCGGCGCTGAGGAAGCAGGTGCGTCCCTCCCACACGTAGACGCCGCGGTTGAGGAGGCCGAGGAAGAACATGTCCTCGGACAGGGGGGAGCCGTCGACGCCGATGCGGAACAGTGAGGAGAAGTACTCGACCGAGACGGGGTATCCGTGGGCGGACGCGTGGGCGTTGATCCGCCCGGCCAGGTCGGCTGTCCGGTCGGTCAGCGAGTTCTGCAGACGGGGCGACTCCTTCTTGAGGTGCCGGATCATCTGCTGCGCCACCGCCATGGCCAGCGGGTGTTTGCTGAACGTTCCGGCGAACATCATGCTCGGCCGTTGCGGGAACCCGACATCGCCCTCCCGCCAGCGCCCGCCGTCGATGGGTGCCATGAACTCCGCGTCGCCCGCGATGACCCCGATGGGCATGCCGCCGCCGATGACCTTGCCGTAGGTGACGAGGTCGGGACGGACGCCGAAGTACGCGGCCGCGCCGCCCGGGTGGCACCGGAAGCCGGTGATGACCTCGTCGAAGACGAGGGCGGCGCCCTGCGCGCTGGTCAGCGCACGGAGGCGGTGCAGCAGTTCGCCGGGCTGGTACCCGGGGCGTCGGCTCTGCACCGGCTCGACCAGCACCGCGGCCAGTCGTTCGCCGTAGGACTCGAGGACCGGGATCGCGGAGTCGTCATAGGGCAGCACGATGACGTCCTGGGCCATCGAGGCAGGCGTACCACGGCCCAGAGGTGTCGCCTCGCCCCGCTCGCCGGCCGCCCGGGGCGCGACCAGCACACCGTCGAACGTGCCGTGGTAGGACCCTGAGAACAGCGCTATCAGGTCTCTGCCGGTCTTCGCGCGCGCCGCGCGCAGGGCGCCCATGACCGCCTCGGTCCCGGAGGAGGTGAAGGCGACCCGGTCGACACCGGCCAGCGAGGCGATGCCGCGGGCGACCTCGCCGGCGGTGGACGACTGCGGGCCGATCAGCAAGTCGGAGGCCTCGAACGTGCGCAGGGCCGCCGTGAGCGGCTCCGACGCGTGTCCCAGCATGAGGACACCGAAGCCCATGCACAGGTCGAGGAACTCCTGACCGTCGACGTCGGTGAAGCGGGCGCCCTCGCCGCGAACCCCGACCACCGGGTAGCTCACCTCACGGCGTCCCTTGCGGATGGACACCAGATTCCGCTGGTCCGCCAGGGCGAACCGGTCCTCCTCGGTGATCCGCTTCGACAACGGGGTCCGCCGGGCCCACTCCACCTCCGCCCGGAGCGGATCGGTTCCGTCGGCGGGGACGACCGGCGCGGAGCGGCGCGGAACGGGTGCGGCGAGGGGTGCGGGATGCGGCTCCGGGGCTGTGCTTGGGGCGGGTTCGGGTGCCGGACGTGGCTCCGGGGCCGCGCTCGGGGCGGGTTCGGGTGTCTGACGTGGCTCCGGTGCCGTGGTGGCCGGCAACGACGCGCCGCTCGGGGGAACGACGCCCTTGAGGTGGTCGCCCACGGCGTCACACGAATCCAGGTCGAAGAACAGCAGACGCACGTCGATGTCGGTCCGGAACTCCGCCGACAGGGCGTCCGCGAGCTGGATGAGCAGGAAGGAGTCGTATCCGAGCTCGATGAAGGAGGCGCCGCGTGCCACCTCGTCCGGTGAGCCCCCCACGAGCTTGGCGACGATCCGCCGGACCCCGTCGTCGATCCTGGCCGCGTCGTCCCGTGACAGGGCCGGCACCGGTGCTTGCGCCGGAGTCCGGTCCGCCGTCGCCGGGCTCGGCCGGCCGGAACCGGGAGTCGGCTCTGCTGCTGCCTCCATGAGCGGCTGCTCCTTCCGGGAACCTCGGTCGAACGCGTAGGTGGGAGCGTGGACGAGAACCGGACGTGCGTCGGAACCGCTTCCCCGGCCGGTCTCGCCGATGGCGACCGTGGCAGGGTCCTGTCCGGCCGACCACGCCGCCGCCAGCATCCGTGCCCGGGAGACCGCGTCGTAGCCGGTCTGCTTGACGGTGGTCATGGCCAGCGCGTCGGCGCCGAACACTTCCCTGACGAACGGGGTGACACCCGCGGTGGAGTCCAGGACGTGCACGAGATCCGTACCGTGCGCCCGGAGCCTTTCCATGGCGTCGCCGAAACGGACCGTCCGGATCAGATGGCTCGCCCAGAAACCGGGGTCGCGGGCCGTTTCCTCGTCCAGCCAGTCGCCCGTTGTCGGCGACATCAGGCGCAGGACCGGTGGCCGTAGCTCCACCCGCGACCAGGCCGCCGTGTACGCGGCGACGCAGTCCTCCAGGACCGCGCTGTGAAACGGGTGCGCCACAGGTACTCGCACGCAGGCCACGCCGTCGCCGCGCAGGCGAGCGGTGATCGCGTCGATCGCGGCCGCCTCACCGCTGAGCATGCAGTCCCGGCCGCCGGGCACGATCGCCGGTGACACACCGGCCCCCAGGTACGGGGCGACGGCGGCCTCGGAGAGCCGGACCCGGATCATCGACCCCGCCGGGGCGCCCGTCAGGATCCGGGCCCGCTCCGAGAGGACCGCGGCGGCCTCGGTCAGGGTGAGAACACCGCCGACGACGCCCGCGGCGACCTCGCCCAGGCTGAAACCGCACAGTGACCGGGGCCGCAAGCCGTCGGCCAGCAGCGATCGTGCGATCGTCACGGACTGGACGAGCACCGCGAGTTCGGCCGCTCCCGGCGCGGACGCGGTCTCGGACGCCCCGGTGAGGAGCCCTTTCACCAGGGGCCGGTCGTCGTCCGGCAGACACCGGAGCGCTTCCGAGAGCAGGTCCGCGAACCCGTCGATCTCGGCTGCGGCCGTCGTCAGATCCCCGATCTGTCCTCCTTGGCCAGGGAAGACGACGGCGGTGTCGGGATTCCGCTTCGCGAGCCGGCTTCCCGTGCGCCAGGTGGTGAGACGGCCGGCCCGCCGGGCGACGACGATCGCCTCCCGATGGGGAAGCACGCGCCGGCCCGTCCTCATCGTGTGGGCGAGGCTCCGCAGACGGTGCGGATTCCCGGCGGCGAACTCCGCCACGCGGTTCGCGGTGTCCTCGACGCTGCGCTTCGACGCGGCCGTGATCGGCACGACATGCACACCCTCGCCCGGTTCGTCGGCCGCGTCGGCGAGCGGCGCCTGCTCGAGGACGACGTGCGCGTTGGTTCCGCCGATGCCCATCGAACTCACTCCGGCCCGCCGCGGCCTGCCGTCGTCCGCCCACTCGCGGCAGCCGTCGGGCACGAAGAGCCTGGTGCTCGCCGGCTTGATCCGCGGATTGAGTTCGACGAAGTTCGCCACCGGGGGAATCCGCCCGTGGGCCAGGACGAGTGCGGCCTTGATGAGACCGACGATGCCCGCGGCGGCGCCGAGATGGCCGACGTTCGCCTTGGTCGCGCCGATCGCGCACCGCACACCCTCCGCGCCCAGCGCGCGTTCGACGGCCGTCCATTCGACGACGTCCCCGATCTCGGTTCCGGTACCGTGCGCCTCCAGGTAACCGATGTCGCGCTTGTCCACCCCCGCGGCGGCCAGCGCCGCACCGATGACGAGACTCTGCTGGTTCACGCTCGGCGCCGTGAACCCGATCTTCCGGTTGCCGTCGTTGTTGATCGCACTGCCGCGGATGACGGCATGGACGGCGTCACCGTCGGCGAGCGCCCGGTCCAGGCGCTTGATCACCACCGCGCCCGCGCCGCTCGCGGTGATGGTGCCGCTGGCCGCCCGGTCGAACGGCCGGCAAGAGCCGTCGGTGGACCAGACGCTCGCCTCCTGGTGGTAGTAGCCCGCCCGCTGGGGGAGTTCGATGTTCGACCCGCCGGCCACCGCCATGTCGGATTCGCCGGACAGTACGCTCTGGCAGGCGAGGTGCAGGGCGACGAGGGAACTGGAGCACGCGGTCTGGATCGTCACGCACGGACCACGGAGGTCGAGCGGATAGGCGATCCGCGTGGTCAGGAAGTCATGGTCGAGCAGTGCCGTCCAATTGACCGCCTCCGACACCCTGAGCGGCCTCGCGGCGTCCCCGTACCGCGCGTCGCCGACGCGCTGCAGGACCGGGATCGGCGACGCGCCACCCCCGGCGGCGAACAGCCCGATGTTCCCGGCGTACCGCAGCGGGTCGCAGCCGGCGTCCTCGAGTGCCTCGAGTACGACCTCCATCATCACGCGGTGGCTGAGGTTGAGCCCCTCGGCCTCGCCGGCGCTGATGCCGAACGCGGCGCTGTCGAACTCGTCGTATCCGTCCAGCGGCGCGGACACGGGTACGTAACTGTTGCGGACCGCCGGGTCCAGACTGATTCCCTCTCGCCGGAGATCCTCTTCTCCGACCTCCACCATGCCCGTCGAGCCCGCCTCGACGCTGGCCCACAGTGAGCGGTAGTCGGCTGCGCCCGGAACCCTGCATGCCATGCCCACGATGGCCAACGGCTCCCGCATCTGCTCCTCCTCACCTGCGTCGTCGTGCCGCCTCGCCGGAAGCCCCGCTCTCAGGGATCACCGGTGCGCGCTCAGGCCGGCCCGGCCGACCGCGGCAGGCGGGGAACGTGGAAGGCGTCCGGCGCGTGGCCGGCCTCGGCTCCGGCGTCCAGACGCGAGGCGAAGTCGCGCAACCGCGGGTGGTCGAAGAGCAGTCGCAGCGACGCGGTGGGCGAGACCCTCTTGCGCACCAGTGCGACGACGTCGCTCGCCAGCATCGAGTGACCGCCCAGATCGAAGAAGTCGTCGTGCGGCGAACGGACGGGTACGCCGATCACCTCGCCCCAGATGGCGGCAACCGCTCCCTCCACCGGAGTGAGCGGACCGTCGGCCGGGCAGTGCCGCTCCGCCGCGGGGGACACGGCGCCGTGCGAGGGCGTGTCACGCCGGGGGGACGGGGTGACTCGGGCCAGGATCCCGGCCAGTCCGAGGGAGTCCATCGCCGCGTCGGGCTGCCGCAGCAACGCTGCCAGGATCTCCTCGTACGCGGCACAGTAGCCGTGCACGGCTTCGCGCGCGTAGGTGCGCAGGGCGAACTCCCAGTCGAGGGCGATGCCGGAGGGGGTGATGTCGCAGATCACGACCAGGTCGAAAGGCCCTTCCTCGGTGCGGGCCACGACCTCCGACAGCCGTCCCTCGCCGAGTTTCAGGCCACCGACGGCACCCGCGGAGAAGACCGTGCGCACCACGTCGGCGCCGGGCTGGAGCCCGGCGTCGTGCAGGTCGGCGACCATCCGGCTGAACGGCAGGTCCTGGTGGTCGATGGCGTCCATGAGGTCCAGCGACACCTCTTCGAGCGTGGCGGCGAACGACCGGGACAGGTCGATCCGCGCCCGGGCCACGACCATGTTCGCGAGCATCCCCACGGTGCGCGCGAACTCGGGCGTGCGACCACTCGTGGCCGTCCCCAGGGCCACGTCGGTGTCCCCGGTGGCGGCGATCATGACGTTCATCGCGCACAGCAGGATGGAGAACGGTGTCGACCTGGCGCGGCGTGCGTACGCCGAGAGCGTCTCGGTCAGCCCGTCGTCGAGCGTGGTGGACACCAGGTAGGTGTCCAGCGACCCCGGCAGCCGGGTGGCGGCGCGGTCGGCTCCGGGCAGCGCACTGCTGGTGACTCCGGCGAGCCGGGCCCGCCAGTAGGCCGACTCCTCCCCGAGGCCGCCGTCGGCGAGTGCGGCGAGTTGGCCTTGCACGAAGGTGCTGTATCCCGGTGCGACCGGCCCGAGGCCGGGCGGTGTTCCCTGCCGCACCGACCGGTAGAGCTCACCGAACTCGTCGAGGACGATGGTCATCGACGTGCCGTCACACACGATGTGATGGGCGACCAGAACCAGCGTGGTCCGGCTCTCGGACACCCGGATGGCGGTGAGCCGGATCGCCGGCTCGGCGGAAAGGTCGAAAGGGAGGTTCGCCGCGGCGTCGAGGGCCGACTGCAGCCGCTCGTCCTGCACGGCCGCCGGCAGCCCCCGCAGGTCCACCACGTTGACCGGGACAGGCTCCGGATCACGGTCGATGACCTGCACGACGCCGGAGTCCGATTCGTGGAACGTGGTGCGCAGGGCCTCGTGGCGGCGTACGACCTCGTTGAACGCGAACTCCGCGGCCCGGGTGTCGAAATCGCCGTCGAAGTGGAAGACCTCGGGCATGCTGTAGGCGGGACTGGTCGGATTCAGCCGCCAGAAGAGCCAGATACCCTCCTGGAGCGGGCCGATCGGAAGGGTGTCCGTCAGCGCGTCCGTCCTGTTGGTTCTCAACCCACGTCTCCGATCAGGTGGCGCAAGGCGCTCAGGGTGCGGGCCTGGAAGAAGTCGCGCAGCCGCACCCGGACCCCGAAGTCCTCGCGAATCCGTGCCAGGACGTCGAGCGCGTCGAGAGAGCCGCCGCCGAGCCCGAAGAAGTCGTCGTCGAGCGTGCAGGGGACACCCAATGTCTTGCGGACGATAGCGAGCAGGCGCCGCTCGACGTCGTCGAGGGAGATGTCGTCCGTCCGCGCTCCGGTGCCGCCGGCCGTCACGGACTCCACGAGCGCCGCGACGTCCACCTTGCCGTGATCCGTCACCGGCAGGGACTCCACCCGTCGGATCACGGCCGGAACCAGGTACTCGGGCAACTCGCCGGCCAGGTGGTCCCGGACACTGTCGTCGACTCCCGGTGCCTGTGCGCCGACGTTCCCCACGTAGCAGGCGACCAGACGCGGATGCGCTCCGTCGCGGTGCACGAAGACGACCGACTGAGCGACCGCGGAGTGCCGGTTGAGGACCGATGCGACCTCGCCGGGTTCGATGCGCCGACCGCCGATCTTGACCTGGTCGTCCTGCCGTCCGAGGAAGCTGTATCCGTCGCGGGGCAGCATTCTGGCCAGGTCACCGGTCCGGAACATCCGCGACCCGGGCGGTCCGGACGGGTTGGGCACGAACCGCTCGGCGGTCAGCCGGGGATTGTGCAGGTACCCGCGGGCGACGCCCGCACCGCCCACGTACAGGTACCCGGGCTCGCCCTCGGTCGCCTCGTCCAGACGGTCGTTCCGGTACAGGTGGATCCGGGCTCCGGGTATGGCCTCGCCGATCGGCGGTTCGGTGAAGTCGTCGCCGGTCAGGACCCCTCCCGTCGCCGCGACCGCCGTCTCCGTGGGGCCGTACTGCACCACGACGGCGCACCCGTCGGCGGTCAGTTCGCGCACCACGCCGTTGGGCACCGCCTCGCCGCCGATGAACGCGAGCCGCACGCCGAAGTCGCGTGGCAGGTACCCCGCGCCGAACAGGCCGGAGTACCAGGAAGGCACTCCGCTCAGGACCGTGACCCCGTTGTCGGCGATGCAGTCGATCTGCTCCTGCCACGACCCGTCCGTCAGGTCCGGGGCGACGACGAGCGTCGCGCCCGCGGCGAGCAGGAGGACCGGCCGGAGCGAGGCGTCGAAGCACAGGTTCGCGGACAGCAGCACCCTCATGTCGCCGTCGGTGTGGACGGCCGACTGCTTCACGAGATCGTGAAGGTACCTGGCGTAGTTGTCCATCGCGCCGAATTCGACGCCGACCGCGTTGGGCGTGCCCGTCGACCCGGAGGTGTAGAGGACGTAGGCGAGGTTCCGCGTGCCCGGGCCGGCATCCCGTGAGCGTCCGCGGCCGCCGTCCGACCGTCTGATCCGCAGGCCGGTCCCGCCCGGCACGACGACGTCCGCGTCGCCCGCGGCGGCCTCCTCCAGCACGTACGTGGCCGACTCGGCGAGCACGAGGTCCAGCCTCCGCTCGGGCCACTTCGCATCCGTCGGCAGGTACGCCGCTCCGGACATCCAGATGCCGAGCATGGCGGTGATCGCGGTGCCGCCGCGTGGCAGGACCGTGGCCACGACGTCCTCGGGACCGACCCCGTGGGCGCGCAGGAGATCGCCGAGGCCGCTCGCGGTCGTGACCAACTCGCCGTAGCCGGTGGACCGGCCGCCGGCGCGCAGTGCGGGCCGGCTCGGATCGCGCACGGCCATGTCCCGGATCCGGTCGAGTACGAACGGTGTGCCCATGAACGCCAGTCCCTCCCGTGGCCCGGACTTCTCACGGTGATCGGATCAGTTCGACATGCACGGTCGCGGACCAGGGGTCGGCGCGGGACGGAGCGGAACGCAATAACTCGGCCAAAGAGGCCGGTAATCAGTGGTTGTCGTCCACGAGCCCTTCCAGAGCATTCCAACGGGAAGTGAACGCCGCTACCGTCGGATATTCCAGCAACATGAGCACGTCCGTGTCGATGCCCAGTTTCTGGTTGAGCTGACTGACAAGCTCCATCAACAACAGTGAATGCCCGCCGAGATCAAAGAAGTTCGTATCGACGTCGGCTTCACGGATCCCGATCACGTCGGCCCAGATTTGGGAAACCTCCTGCTCTTGCACCGGCATGGTCGGCAACCTTCCGTGTATCACAGCAGTCGATCACTCCGCACCAGCTTACGCACGGGTTTCCGTGCCGCACAAGACGCCTTTCGGAAAGGGGAGTTGGGCAGCATTGAGGATCAAGAAACTCGCCAAAGCCTTGACCATAACGCAGTCTTGACCATGCCGCGGGGGCGGTGGAAGGGTCTGCACCGGGAGGGATACGACTATGTCCAGAACTGATCGCCCCGAGCGGTACCGGTTCTCGTCGGACATCCTCGCGGCAGTCCGCGCCGCCTCGCGTCCCGACAACTGGCACGGACCGCTCGAAGTGATCGAACACTGGTTATGGATCGCGGCATGGTGCGCGGCTTCGCTGCTGGCGTTCCACTATTTCCCGCTGTGGGCCGCGGTGCCCGTCTACATTGTCGCGGTCTTCTTCATCGGCGGCCGTCAGCGGGCCCTCGCCGGGGTGTTGCACATGGCCACCCATCGCGCCTTCATGGCACACCACCGCACGGGCGACGTCATCGGGGCCTTGTTCGGCGGATACCCGGTTCTCCAGAGCTTCACCGGCTACCGTGCCTCCCACCTCGGCGAGCACCACGGCCGGCTGGGCGATCCCGAGCGCGATCCCGACTACCAGCAGTACCAGGACAACGCGCTGTGCGGTGACAACCTCAGCCGTGCCGCGCTGCGCCGGTACCTGCGGACGGTCGTGAGCCCCCAGGCCACCGCCTCGTACGTGCTCTACCTGCTGCGGCACCGGATCGTGTCCAAGGGGGAGCGGACGGCGGAGCGCGGGCTGAGAGTCGCCCTGCTCGCCGTGGTGCTGGTGTGGGCGGTGCTCGGCGGCTGGTGGGCCTGGCTCGTGCTGTTCTGGTTCGTGCCTCTGGTCACCACGCAGGTCTGGATCGGTGCCGTAGCCGAACTCATGGAACACTTCCCGCTGATCGAGACCGCGCCGCGTGTCGACCTCTACATGTCCTGGAACAGGGTGTACGGCCTTTCGACCCGTTTCCTGCTCGGCGAGAAGGACGGCGAGGGCTTCCATCTGGTCCACCATCTGTTCCCGCGAACGCCGATGTGGCGGCTGCGTGAGGTCGACGCGATCCTGCGGCGTGACCCGGTGTACGCGGCGCTGCCCCGCCTGGGCGGCGTGCTCGGCGGGATGGGACAGATCTACCGGTCGCTGCCCGCCTCCCGCGGCGGGGGAGCCCAGGCGGTCCCGACGCCCTCGGTGTCCTGATCCTGCCCCACAAGGAAAGTTGAGGCGTCGCATGACCGGTAACGTCCGCCATGTGCTGATCGTGGGCGGCAGCCTGACGCTGCCGGCGCTGGTCCACGCGCACGACGAGAACGTGAGACTCAGCGCGGTGTGCCGCCGCGAATCGCTCAGGGAATACCAGGATCTGAAGACCTTCGAGCGCCTCGTGTCGGTGTCCGGACACGCCGACGGCTCGGAGTGGGTGGCGGCGGCACGGTTCCTGAACGGGGTGGACCCCGTGGACGCGCTGCTGACGACCGATGACGACGTGGCACACGCGGCGGACATCGGCGCGGCGCTCGCACTGCCCGCGCCCGCACGCCGCACCGTGGACGCGATCGACCGCAAGGACCTCATGCGCGAGATCCTCGCCGCGGCCGGCGTGGACCCGACGCCGAACCGGATCGTGTCCGCGGCCCCGGAGATCGAGGCGTTCGCGGCGCGGGTGGGCTATCCGCTCATCTGCAAGCCGGTGCGCGGTGAGGGGAGCCAGGGCATCAGCAGGATCGACGGCCCCGACGACGTGCCCCGCGCCCTGGAGCGGGCGCGGGCCGGCACCGGGGGCCTGGCCTCCGCCGAGATCCTCGTCGAGCCCTTCCACGAGGGCACCGAGTACAGCGTGGAGTGCATCAGCGAGGACGGCAGCCATGTGGTCGCCGGGATCACCGCGAAGTACTCGGAGACGGAAGGCTACGTGGAGCTCGGCCATGTCGTGCCCGCACCGCTCGCGGATGCGGAGGCCGAGCGGATCGGCGCCACCGTGAGCGCGGCCCTGTCCGCGCTGGGCGTGACGCACGGCGTGACCCACACCGAGGTGATGGTCCAGCCGGACGCGGTACGCATCATCGAGACCCACCTGCGGCCCGGGGGCGACCGCATCCCGTACATGCTGGCCCTCGCGCGCGGCATCGATCTGGTCGGCCTTCTGGTACGGCAGTGCCTGGGCGAGAAGATCCTCGACAAGGCCCGGCGTGCGGTGGCGTCGGCACGCGACATCCCCTGCTACGCCGCGATCTGGCACGCCGCCCCCGACCGGCGAGGAGTACTCAAAGCCGTGGAGGGCGTGCGGGAGGCCGCGGCGATGGAAGGGGTGCGCGAGGTGAAGCTGCTTCTGGAGGTCGGCCAGGAGCTCGGCGACCTGGCCGAATCGCTCTCCCGCCCCGCGCACGCCTGGACCCTGGCGGACACCCCGGAGCAGGCGCTCTCCCAGGCCCGGGCGGCCGTCGAACGCCTCGTCTTCGTCACCGAGTGAGGGATCTCCTCACGACGGTCGCACCACCGCCCGCCGCGCACCACCGGCGCGCCCGGACGCCGCTCCCGAGGTTTCGGGAGCGGCACGGGCCCGCTTCGTCTAGGCCCCGCTCTCCTCCGGGGCCCGCAGGGCTCTGTGGTCGGTCTTTCCGCTGCTGGTCATCGGGATCCCGGGCACCTGATGGATCCGGGTGGGCACCATGTAGGCCGGAAGCCGCTCCGCCAGCCGCCGGCGCAGTTCCACGACGTCGTGGTGGGGATCGGCGACGAACGCCGCGAGGTGCGGGCCCGCCACGCGGTGCTCGTCCACCCGGACCGCGACGCGACCGTGCCCGACCAGGTCGGCGAGCGCGCGCTCCACCTCGTCCAGCTCCACCCGGTTGCCGCGGATCTTCACCTGGCGGTCCACCCGCCCGGCGTGGACCAGCAGGCCGTCGGCCCGGCGCCGGACCACGTCACCGGTGGCGTAGCGTGACCCGCCGTCCAGGAAACGTTCCGCGGTCAGGTCCGGCCGGCCGAAGTAGCCCAGGGCGACGCCGGGTCCGCCGATGACGAGTTCGCCGGTCTCCTCGCAGGGGGCGTCCGGCAGCGGCCGGACCTCCAGCACCGCGCCGTTGACCGCCGTGCCGATCGGCAGGTCCGGCTCCTGGTCGTCGGGGGGCAGCGGAAGGCAGGCGTGCGCGGTCGCGTAGATCGTGGTCTCGGTGGGGCCGTACAGATTCCACACCTGCGTGACGTGCGCGACCTGGGCCACGAGCGACCGTCGCAGCCGCTCCCCGGCGAGCAGCAGGACCGTGCCCGCCGGCACCTTCAGCCCGGCCCGGAGCAGATGCTGCAGGACCGTCGGCGTGGTCTGCAGGAAGGTCTGCCGGCCCGGTGTCTCCAACAGCGGCCCCAGCTGGTTCGACAGGATCTGCAGTTCGGCGGCGACGACCAGTTCGCCGCCGACCGACCACGGCGCGAAGACGTCGAACACCGAGACGTCGAAGGCGAAGGAGGACAGGGCGACGAACACCGAGTCCGGGCCCGCCCCGATCAGCGACGCCACCGACGCGACCAGCCCGGCCGCGGCGGCGGAGCGCACCTCGACGCCCTTGGGCGCACCGGTCGATCCGGAGGTGAAGATGATGTAGGCGGAGCCCGGGTGCGGGCGGGGGCGCGGGGAGGACGGCGCCGTGCTCCGGGTCCCGAGCAGCTCCGGCGTCGTCAAGTCCATGCGCGGGACAGCCTCGGGCGTGTCCTGCGCGGTGTCGACGGCCAGCACCATCCGGGCCTGTGCGCCCCGCAGTACCGTGGCGCGCCGCGCGGTCGGCCAGCCCGGGTCGATCGGCACGTACGTGGCCCCGCTCCACAGGACGGCCAGGATCGCCACCGGGCCGCCGGCCCGGCGCGATGCCAGGACCCCGACCCGGTCGCCGGGCGCCACCCCGGCGGCGGCGAGCCGGTCGGCCAGCTCCGAGGCCGCCGCGGCGACCTCGGCGTAGGTCCACGCGCCGCCGCCGCCGTCCCGGACCGCGACGCGGTCGGGCACGTCGCGTGCGGACCGCAGGAACACGGCTGCGAGCGGATCGGGCTCATCGGGGGTCACCGCGGACTCCTTCCGTGGCGGTCGCACCGGGCCACCGCGAGGTCGATGAGAAACACCAACGCCCGCCAGGCTACGGCGACTTGGCGGCCGGACGCGAGCGGCCCGGCCCCCGGCCGATGGCCGGCGAAGCGGCCCGAGCAGGGCGTTCGCACCGGGTGGCACACGGACGAGAGGACCGACGGGCCCGAGCCGGGACAGCGGGACGGCCGCCGTCCGTCGCCGGCGCCCGCCGGCTCACGCGGGCAGGTTCAGTTGCCAGGAGACGCCGAACCGGTCGTTGACCCAGCCGAACCTGGCGCTGAAGCCGTGCTCCCCCAAGGGCATGAGCACTGTGCCCCGCTCCGCGAGGGCGGCGTAGAGCCGGTCGATCTCGGCCTCGCTCTCGCACTGCACGAAGAGCGAGACCGCCGGGGTGAAGGTGAAACCGTGTTGCACGGGGCTGTCGATGCACATGAACTGCTGGCCGGCGAGCGAGAACGTCGCGTGCTGCACGGTGCCCTCCTTGCCGGGACCCTCGGCGCCGTGCCGGGTGACCCGGACGACCTCGGCGTCGTCGAAGAGCGAGACGTAGAACGTCATCGCTTCCTCGGCGTCGCCCTCGAACATCAAGAACGTGGTGATCTTCTGCGACGTCGCGATCTCCATGCCACCGGCTCCTTCGGCAGTCGTACGGCCGCCCCCACCGTATCGCCGGTGACCGTCAGTGGTCGGCGACGGCGCGGCTGCTCCTCGTCGAACGCCCGGCCGGAGATCGTCAGTATGGGGAGCATGGCGGTTTCACTCGGTGACATGAGGGCGGGGACGGACGTCCTGGGGATCGACGCCTGCGGCAGGCTGGGGTGGGTGGGGATCCGGCTCACCGACGGCGCGTACGCGGGGAGCCTGGTCGCCGCGTCCCTCGGCACGCTGATCGAGCGTGCGGGGGCGGTGCGCGCGATCGCGGTGGACATGCCGCTGGGGCTGGTCGAGCGGGGCCCGCGTGCCGCCGATCTCGCCGCCCGGGCGCTGCTGGGGGCGCGCCGCAGCAGCGTCTTCCTCATCGCGCCGAGACCCGCGTGGCAGGAGTCCGACTACGCGGCGGCCGCCCGGCGGTGCCGGGAGCTCACCGGGAGCGGGCTGAGCCGGCAGGCGTGGGCACTGGCGCCGAGACTTCTCGAGGCGCGGGCGTGCTGGCTCGCCGACGAGCGCATCCACGAGGTGCACCCCGAGGTGTCCTTCCGCGCCCTGGCGGGCGGGGTGCCGCCGGCGTACGCCAAGAAGACCTGGCGCGGCCAGAACCTGCGCCGCGCACTGCTGACCGGGGCCGGAGTCGTCCTCCCGGACGAGCTCGGAGAGGCCGACCGGGTCCCGGTGGACGACGTCCTCGACGCCGCTGCCGCCGCCTGGTCGGCACACCGGATCGCCCTCGGGACCGCCGGGCGGATTCCCGCGGAGCCCGAGTCCGACGCGCAGGGCCGCTGCATCGAGATCCTGTATTGACGGAACGTCAAGTTCCTGTCATCCGCAGCACCTTGACGCGACGTCCGGCGGACGATGCGGCATGGAAACGGCAAAGAAAGGACGGTTGAAACGTCCGTTACCTCACACTGGTTGTACCCGGCAGTCGCTTGACGACATTTCCACGATCGGGTGACACTGCTGATGCTTTTGGCGTCCCTTGTTGCGTCAGTGCAAAATGGAGAGTTTCATGTCCTTGGAACAACCCGCCATCCCGCTGTTACGAAGCTCCACAGAGGTTCGCCAAAGCGAGTTACCCGCCGTTCTGGACGGGTTCGATCTCAGCGACCAGGATCGTTTCGGCGACGGATTCCCGCACGAGGTCTTCGCCCGGCTCCGCCGGGACGCGCCCGTCCTGCTCCACCCGCCCGGCCGCACCCGCGACGGTGAGAACTTCTGGGTGCTCTCCCGCTACGCCGACGTGGTCGAGGCCGCGGCCCATCCGCTGCTGTCCTCCCAGGGCGGCGGCGACCGCGAGGGCGGCGGCACCCACCTCGACGACCTGCCCGCCGGCACCTACTCCGGCGCGATGCTGAACATGATGGACGACCCGCGCCACCGGCTCCTGCGCGCACTCGTCACCCCCTCGGTCACCGGCCCGGTACTGGACGCGCTGACCCCCACCGTCACCGAACGCGCCGAGGCGATCGTCTCCGAGGTCGTGGAGCGGGGCTCCTGCGACTTCCAGAACGACGTGGCCGGCCGGTTCTCCGTCGAGGTGATGGCCGCGCTGATGGGCGTGCCCCGCGCGGACTGGCCCCAGTTCGTCGACTGGACCGAGGTGGTGATGGGCTACGAGGACCGCGAGTCCGGCGAGTCCTCCTCGCGCAGCCAGGACGCGCTGCTGGCCATGTACCACTACGGCGTCAAGCTGATCGCCGGGAAACGGGCCCACCCGGCACAGGACTTCCTGTCCGTGATCGCCGCCGCCGACCTGCCGGAAGGCCATGGCGAGCCGCCGCTGCGCGAGTACGAGCGCGAGGTGTTCGTCAACCTGCTCTCCCTGGCCGGCAGCGAGCCGACCCGCAACGTGATCGCCGTGGGCCTGCTCGCGCTGGCCGAACGGCCGGACCAGTGGCAGGCGCTGCGCGCCGACCGGTCCCTGCTGGACAGCGCGATCGAGGAGATGATGCGCTGGTCCACGCCGACGCCGTACAACCGTCGTACGGCCACCGAGGACTTCACCTTCCAGGGCGCGCGGATCCGCCGCGGGGACAAGGTGACCCTGTGGTGGGCGTCGGCCAACCGGGACGAGAGCGTGTTCGCCGACGCCATGTCCTTCGACGTGCGCCGCGACCCCAACCCGCACCTGGCCTTCGGCCGGGGGCCGCACAGCTGCCTCGCGGTGGACCTCGCCCGCACCGAACTGCGCGCGCTGTTCGGCGCGTTGCTCGACCGGGTCGCCGAGGTGCGGCTGACCGGTCCGGTGCCCTGGGCCAACAACAACAAGCACACGGTGGCGCTGAGAGTGCCCGTGGAGTTCGTCCGGGCCTGAGCGGACCCGTGACCTGCCGCCGCCGTCAGGCGCGGTGACCACGAACGACCGCCCAGGCGGTTCGGGCGGTGTGGCCACGGTCCGGTGACCAGCACGGCCCGCGGTGGACCGGTGCCCCGGCCCGGCCCGCGCATCGATCCGCAATCCGGTCGGCCTGCCACGGCAGGCCCGGGCCGGCGGCATGCCCGCCGGCCGACCGCGCCGGGTGTGCACGACGGGGACACCTCGGCCTGCCCGCGCTGTCGCGGAAGCCGTCCCACCTGTGTGCCCACCGGGCAGTTCGACGTGTCCCCGTCCCTCGGACGGCGACGTGGAGGGGGAATCGCGCGTGAGTGTGGAGGGGGAGATACGCGTGGGCGACCGAGTGGGTGACGCAGCCGACCGGGAACCCGTCGCGGTCGTCGGCCTGGCGTGCCGGCTGCCGGGGGCGGCGAACCCCGCCGAGTTCTGGCAGTTGCTGCGCGACGGGCGCGACGCGCTCGGCGAACCGGGTCCGCGGCGCTGCCACCCGGACGGCCCGGCCGTACCCGTACTGCCCTCCGGTGAGCCGGTGCGGGCGGGTTTCCTGGACCAGGTCGACTCCTTCGACGCGGGCTTCTTCGGCATCTCGTCGAGTGAGGCGGCGGTGCTGGACCCGCAGCAGCGGCTGGTGCTGGAACTGGCCTGGGAGGCGTTCGAGGACGCGGGGATCGTCCCCGGCGACGGCGACGGCGGCTCCCCGGACGGCACCGGGGTGTTCGTCGGCGCCACCTACGACGACTACGCGGCACTGCGCGGCGCACGGCCGAGCGCGTACTCGGCCACCGGCCGCAACCGGGCGATGATCGCCAACCGGGTGTCCTACGCGCTGGGACTGCGCGGGCCGAGCCTGGTGGTGGACAGCGCGCAGTCCTCCGCGCTGGTCGCGGTGCACCTGGCCTGCCGGGCGCTGGCGGCGGGGGAGTGCGCGGTGGCGCTGGCCGGTGGCGTCAACCTCAACATCGCCCAGGAAGGCTACGACGTCACCCGGGCGCTCGGCGCGATCTCGCCGGACGGGCGCTGCCACACCTTCGACGAACGGGCCAACGGGTTCGTGCGCGGCGAGGGCGGCGCGGTGCTGGTGCTCAAACCGCTGTCGGCGGCGCTGGCCGACGGGGACACCGTGCACGCGGTGATCCGGGGCAGCGCCACCAACAACGACGGCGGCGGTGACACGCTGACCGCCCCGCGCCAGGAGGCGCAGGCGGAGGTCCTGCGGCTGGCCTGCGCGGCGGCCGGGGTGTCCCCGGGCGAGCTGAGCTACGTGGAACTGCACGGCACCGGGACGCGGCTCGGCGACCCCGTCGAGGCCGCCGCGCTGGGCGCGGTGGCGCGGCGCGAGCGCGAACGGCCGCTGCTGGTCGGCTCGGTGAAGACGAACATCGGGCACCTGGAGGGCGCGGCCGGGATCGCCGGTCTGCTCAAGACGGTCCTGTGCCTGTCGCGCCGGGAGCTCGTGCCCAGCCTGAACTTCCGTACCCCGAACCCGCGGATCCCGCTGACGGAACTGGGGTTGCGGGTGGTCACCGAGACCGGGCCGTGGCCTGCGGCGGAGGGCCCGCTGCTGGCCGGGGTCAGCTCGTTCGGCATGGGCGGGGCCAACTGCCATGTGGTGCTGGCCGAGCCGCCCGCTCCCGCCGCGCCGCCGGATCGGCACGCCGGGCGGTACGACGGCCCGGTGCTGGTGCCGTTGTCCGCGCGGAGCCCGGAAGCCCTGGCCGAACTGGCCGGCCGGCTGGGCGAGGCGGCGGCGGACTCCCCGGTGGACCTCGCCTACTCGCTGGCCACCACGCGCCGCTCGCTGGAGCGGCGGGTGGTGCTGGTCGCCGAGACGGCCGCGGAGGTGCCCGGCCTGCTGGAGGCGCTGGCCCAGGACGCGGCCAGCGCGCGGGTGGTGCGCGGGACGGCCGTCGAGGGGCGGACGGTGTTCCTGTTCGCCGGCCAGGGCAACCAGCGGCCGTGCATGGGCCGGGAGATCCACCGGCGCTACCCGGTGTTCGCCGCGGCCGTGGACGACATCTGCGAGCTGATGCGTCCGCACCTGCCGCGGCCGCTGCAGGAGGTGATGTTCGCCCCGGAGGGCTCGGCGGACGCGGCGCTGCTGGACGAACCAACGTACACCCAGCCCGCGTTGTTCGCTGTGCAGGTCGGGCTGTTCCGGCTGGTGGAGAGCTGGGGGATCACTCCGGACGCGGTCCTCGGCCACTCGTTCGGCGAGCTGGCCGCCCTGCACGTCGCCGGGGCGATGTCACTGGCCGACGCCTGCGCACTGGTGGCCACCCGCGGCCGGCTGATGCACGGCATCCCGCCCGGTGGGGCGATGGTCCTGGTGGAGGCGTCCGAGGCGGAGCTGCTGCCGGACGTCGACGCGACCGGCGGACTGGTGTCCGTCGCCGCACTCAACAGCCCTGCGGCCACGGTGATTTCCGGCGACGAGAGCGCCACACTGGCGATCGCGGGCCGCTGGTCCGCCAGGGGCAGGCGCACCCGGCGCATCCAGGTCCCCATGGCCAGCCACTCGTCACACGTGGACGGCATCCTGGACGGGATGCGCGCCGCGGCCGCCCGGATCGACTGGCGGCGGCCGGCCCTGCCGGTCATCTCCTCGCTGACCGGCGCCGAACTCGACGTCACGGGCCTCGACTGGCCGGAGTTCTGGGCGCGGCACACCCGCGACACGGTGCGGTTCGCCGACGCGATCGCCACGGCCTGTGCGGGCGGCGCGCGTACGTTCCTGGAGCTGGGCCCGGACGGCACGCTGTGCGCGATGGGGCCGGGCAGCGCACCGCAGGACGTGGCGTTCGTCTCCGCGATGGCCGGCGGGGAACGCCCGGACCTGCGCTCGCTGCTCACCGCGGTGGCCCGGGCGCACGCGCGCGGAGTGCCCGTGGACTGGGCGCGTTTCCACGCCGGTTGCGGACGGCGGATCCCGCTGCCCACCTACCCGTTCCAGCGGCGTCGGTACTGGCTCGCCGGGGTCACGGCCACGGGCGACGCCTCGACCGACGTCACGGACGCGCCGGTGGCCGAGGTTCCGGCGCGTGCGGTCCCGCGGCCGGCCGACCTGCCCGCGGCCGAGCGGGAACAGGCGGTGCGCGCGCTGGTGCGGGCCGAGGTGGCCGCCGCGCTGGAGCTGGATTCCGCCGAGGAACTGGACGTGCGCCGCACCTTCAGGGACCTGGGCTTCGGCTCGCTGATGACCGTGGAGCTGGGGCAGCGGCTGGCCGAGGTGACCGGGTTGCGGTTGCCCGCCACCGTCGTACTGGACCATCCCACCCCGGAACGGATCGCCGGGCACCTGGTCGCCGAGCTGGCGGCGGGGACACCGGTGCCACTGCCCGCCGTTCGAGCGGCCGCCGCCGAGCCGATCGCGATCGTCGGGATGGCCTGCCGGCTCCCCGGCGGGGTCGGCTCGCCGGAGGGCCTGTGGGACCTCGTGGCCGCCGGTGGTGACGCGATCGGCGACTTCCCCACCGACCGCGGCTGGGACCTGGACGGACTGTTCGACGCCGATCCGGACCGGCCGGGCCGCAGCTACGCGCGTACCGGCGGATTCCTTTACGGAGCGGCCGAGTTCGACGCCGGACTGTTCGGCATCTCGCCGCGCGAGGCGCTGGCCATGGACCCGCAGCAGCGGCTGCTGCTGGAGACCGCCTGGGAGGCGCTGGAGCGGGCCGGGATCGACCCGCTGTCCCTGCGGGACAGCACGACCGGGGTGTTCGCCGGGGTGATGGCCCAGGACTACGGCCCGCGGATGCACGAGGGCGCCGCCGGCCTGGACGGCTACGTGCTGACCGGTACCACGGCCAGTGTCGCCTCCGGGCGGATCGCCTACACCCTGGGGCTACGCGGTCCGGCGGTCACCGTGGACACCGCGTGCTCCTCGTCGCTGGTGGCGGTGCACCTGGCGGCGCAGGCGCTGCGCGCGGGGGAGTGCTCGCTGGCGCTGGCCGGCGGCGCCACCGTGATGGCCACGCCCGGCATCTTCGTGGAGTTCTCCCGGCAGCGCGGGCTCGCGCCGGACGGGCGGTGCAAGTCGTTCGCGGCGGCGGCCGACGGCACCGGCTGGGCGGAGGGCGCCGGGCAACTCGTCCTGGAGCGGTTGTCCGACGCGCGGGCGGCCGGGCACCCGGTGCTGGCGGTGCTGCGCGGCTCGGCGGTGAACCAGGACGGCGCCTCCAACGGGCTCACCGCGCCTAGCGGCCCCGCGCAGGAAACGGTGATCCGCACCGCGCTGGCCGCCGCGGGACTGTCCCCGTCGGACGTGGACCTGGTGGAGGCACACGGGACCGGCACCACGCTGGGCGACCCGATCGAGGCGCAGGCGCTGCTGGCCACCTACGGCCGAGACCGCGCCGGTGAGCCGCTCTGGCTCGGCTCGCTGAAGTCCAACATCGGCCACACCCAGGCGGCGGCCGGGGTCGCGGGTGTGATCAAGGTCGTACAGGCGCTGCGGCACAGGCTGCTGCCGCGCACGCTGCACGTGGACGAGCCCACGCCCTACGTCGAATGGTCCGCCGGGGAGGTGCGGCTGCTCACCGAGGCGCGGCCCTGGCCCGAACGTGACCGGCCGCGCCGGGCCGCGGTGTCCTCGTTCGGCATCAGCGGCACCAACGCCCACCTGATCGTCGAGGAACCCGAGGGGGCGGAAACGGCACCGGACCCCGCGACGCGGGCGGTGCCGTCAGGTCCGGTGCCGGTGGTGGTGTCCGGGCAGACCGAGGCCGCGTTGCGCGCGCAGGCACAGCGTCTGGCCACGCACCTGGAGGCCGGGCCCGGGCTGATGCCGCAGGACGTCGCGCGTGCGGCCGCCACCACCCGGGCCGGCCTGGCGCACCGCGCCGTGCTCACCGCCACCGACCGCGCGGACCTGATACGGGGCCTGCGCACCCTGGCCGCCGGCGAGGAGGCGGCCGGTCTGGTGCGTGGGGTCGCCGACGTGGACGGTCGCACGGTGTTCGTGTTTCCCGGTCAGGGGGCGCAGTGGGCGGGGATGGGGGTGGAGCTGCTGGAGTCCTCGCCGGTGTTCGCGGCGCGGATGGCGGAGTGTGCTGAGGCGTTGGGTGAGTTCGTGGACTGGTCGTTGCCGGGTGTGTTGCGGGGGGAGGGTGGTCAGCCGTCGTTGGACCGGGTGGATGTGGTGCAGCCGGTGTCCTTCGCGGTGATGGTGTCGTTGGCGGCGTTGTGGCGGTCGTTCGGGGTGGAGCCCGATGCGGTGGTGGGTCACTCGCAGGGGGAGATCGCGGCGGCCTGCGTGGCGGGAGCGCTCTCCTTGCGCGACGCCGCGAAGGTGAGCGCACTGCGCAGCGCCGCGCTGGCGGCGTTGTCCGGCGCCGGCGGGATGATGTCGGTGGCGATGCCGGTCACCGAGCTGGAACCGCGGCTCGCGCCCTGGACCGGGCGGGTGTCGGTGGCCGCGGTCAACGGGCCCGCCGCGGTGGTGCTGTCCGGCGAACCCGGCCCGCTGCGCGCACTGGAAGCCGAGCTGACCGCCGAGGGCGTGCGGGCCCGGCTGGTCGCGGTGGACTACGCCTCGCACTCCCCGCAGGTGGAACGGATCCGCGCCGATCTGCTGGACCGGCTCGCCGGACTCCAGCCACGCGGCGCCGACATCCCCTTCCACTCCACGGTGACCGGCGAGCGGCTGGACACCACGGCCCTGGACGCCGAGTACTGGTACCGGAACCTGCGCGACACCGTCCGGTTCGAGCAGACGATCCGCGAGCTGGACGGCGCCGGTCACCGGGTGTTCGTGGAGGTCAGCCCGCACCCGATCCTGACCGCCGCCGTGCAGGACACCGTCGAGTCGGCGGGCAGCACGGCCGTGGTGGCCGGTTCGCTGCGCCGCGACCAGGGCGGCCCCGGCCGGTTCCTGCTGTCGCTGGCCGAGGCCCACGTACGCGGGGTCCCGGTGGACTGGACCGCCGCGCTCGGCGCCGCGGGCCCCCGGGCCGAACTGCCCACGTACGCGTTCCAGCGGGAACGTTTCTGGCTGACCACCCCGGCGGGCACGGCGGATCCCGCCGGGTTCGGCCTGGACGCCACCGCCCACCCCCTGCTGGGCGCGGCCGCGCCGGTGGCCTCCACCGGTGAACTACTGCTGACCGGGGAACTGTCCCGGCAGCGCCAGCCCTGGCTGGCCGACCACACGGTGTTCGGCACCGTCGTGCTGCCCGGCGCCGCCTTCGTCGAACTGGCCGTACGCGCCGGGGACGAGGCCGGCTGCACGGTGCTGGAGGAGCTGACCGTGCACGCGCCGCTGCCGCTGCCCGAAGGCGGCGCCGTACGCGTGCAGGTGGTGCTCGGCGCGCCGGACGGGGACGGCGGCCGCGCCGTGGACGTGTACGCCCGCCCCGCCGGCGGTACGGCGCACGCCCGGGCGGACAGCCGTACGGACTGGACGCACCACGCCACGGGCAGGCTCGGTGCGACCGAGCCGCCCGCGCCCGGGACCGGCCCGTGGCTGCCGGAGGGCGCCACCCCGGTCGACCCGGCCGACCCCTACCCCGGACTGGCCCGGCTCGGCTACGGCTACGGGCCGGTGTTCCAGGGCCTGCGCCGGCTGTGGCGGCACGGTGCGGACCTGTTCGCCGAGGTCACCCTGCCCGAACCGGCGGCGGGGGAGGCCGGCGCGTTCGGGCTGCACCCGGCGCTGCTGGACGCGGCGCTGCAAGCGGTCATCGCCGCCGACGGCACCGCCACGACCGGACTGCCCTTCGCCTTCACCGGCGTCCGGCTGTACCGCACCGGTGCCGCCGCGGCGCGGGTACGGGTGCGCCCCGCGGCCGGGGGAACCGTGTCGGTCACCGTGACCGACGCCGAGGACAACCCCGTACTGGTGGTCGACTCGCTGGCCTTCCGTCCGGTGACCGCCGGGCAACTCGCCGTCGGCCGCCGGGATCACCTGTACCGCACCGACTGGATTGCGCCGGCGGCCCCGCCGCAGGAGAGCGCGTCGGCCCCACCGGCGGGTCCGGACGAGCCGGGTGATCCGCTGCCCGGCGTGGTGCGCGTCCCGGTCGGCGGGGTCCGCGAGGCCCTGGCGGTGGCGCAGCGCTGGCTGGCCGAGGAGCGGTCGGCCGAGTCCAGGCTGGTGCTGCTCACGCGCGGCGCTGTCGCCACCGGGCCGGGGGAGCCGGTCGACCCCGAGGCCGCGGCGGTGTGGGGTCTGCTGCGCAGCGCGCAGACGGAGAACCCCGACCGCTTCGTGCTGGTGGACACCGACGGGCACGCCGCCTCCGAGGCCTTGCTGCCCCGGCTCGGGGGGACCGGCGAACCCCAACTTGCCCTGCGGGCCGGTCGGTTGCTGGTGCCACGGCTGGCGCGGGTGACCGAGGCGGCGGGGGAGGCGTGCTGGTCGGCCGAGGACGTCGTCCTGATCACCGGGGCGAGTGGCACGCTCGGTGGTCTGGTCGCGCGGCATCTGGTGGAGCGGCACGGGGTGCGCGGTCTGGTGCTGGCTTCGCGGCGCGGTGGTGGGGCGCCGGGTATGGCGGAGCTGGCCGCCGAGCTCGCGGAACTCGGCGCCACCGTACGGGTCGTGGCGTGTGACGTGGCCGAGCGGGACGCGGTGGCCGCGCTGCTGGCCGAGCACCCGGTGACGGCCGTGGTGCACACCGCCGGGATCCTCGACGACGGGGTGCTGGCCGCGCTCACCCCCGAGCGGGTGGCCGAGGTGTGCCGGGCGAAGGTGGACGGCGCACGCCACCTGGCCGAACTCACCGGCCCGGAGCTCACCGCGTTCGTCCTGTTCTCCTCGGTCGCCGGGACACTGGGCAACGCCGGGCAGGGCGCCTACGCGGCGGCCAACGCCGCCCTGGACGGGCTGGCCGCGCAGCGCCGCGCCGCCGGACTGCCCGCCACCGCGCTGGCCTGGGGGCTGTGGGCCGAGAGCAGTGGGATGACCGAGCGGATGGCCGACACCGACCGGGCCCGGCTGGCCCGCGCCGGAGTGCTGCCGCTGGACTCCGGCACCGCGCTGGACCTGTTCGACGCGGCCATCGCGCTGGACGACCCGGTGCTGCTGGCAGCCCGGCTGGACCCCGCTGCGCTGCGCGATCGGGCGGCCGAGGGCGTGCTGTCCCCCGTGCTGCGCGGCCTGGTGCCGACGGTGCGGCGCGCCGCCGCCGACGCCGCGGCCGACGGCGCCGACGGGCTGCGCCGGCGGCTCGCCGAGGGCGAGCCGCTGCGGGTGCTCCAGGACCTGGTGCTGACCCAGGCGGCCGTGGTGCTCGGCCACTCCGACCCCGCCGGGCTGTCACCGGAACGGCCCTTCAAGGACATCGGCTTCGACTCGCTGACCGCGGTGGAACTGCGCAACCGGCTGGGCCGGGCAACCGGGGTACGACTGCCCGCGACGGCGGTGTTCGACCACCCCACCCCGTCCGGACTGGCCACGTACCTGCAGCACCGACTGCTCGGCGACACCGCCCCCGCGGCCGCCGCACCGGTGGCGGCCGCCGCAGCGGACGAGCCGATCGCGATCATCGGCATGGCCTGCCGCTTCCCGGGCGGCATCGCCTCACCGGAGGACCTGTGGGACCTGGTGACCTCCGGCGGCGACGCCATCGGCCCCTTCCCCACCGACCGCGGCTGGGACGTCGCCGGCCTGTACGACCCGGACCCGGACCACCAGGGCACCAGTTACACCCGATCCGGCGGCTTCCTCCACGACGCCGGCCGGTTCGACGCCGCACTGTTCGGGATCTCCCCGCGCGAGGCGCTGGCGATGGACCCGCAACAGCGGCTGCTGCTGGAGACCGCCTGGGAGACGCTGGAGCGCGCCGGCATCGACCCGACCTCGCTGCGCGGCAGCGGGACCGGCGTGTTCACCGGCGTGATGTACCACGACTACGCCACCACACTGCGCGAGTTGCCCGAAGGCGTCGAGGGGCACCTGCTCACCGGCACCGCCGCGAGCGTCGCCTCCGGCCGGGTCGCCTACACCCTCGGCCTGCAGGGACCCGCGGTCACCGTGGACACGGCGTGTTCCTCCTCGCTGGTCGCGCTGCACCTCGCCGCGCAGGCCCTGCGGTCCGGGGAGTGCTCGCTGGCGCTGGCCGGCGGGGTGACGGTGATGGCCGAGCCGACCACGTTCACCGCGTTCTCCCGGCAGCGCGGGCTGGCACCGGACGGGCGGTGCAAGTCCTTCGCCGGCGCGGCCGACGGCACCGGCTGGTCCGAGGGTGTCGGCCTGCTGCTGCTCGAACCGCTGTCCGCGGCCCGCCGCAACGGCCACCGTGTGCTGGCCGTGGTGCGCGGCTCCGCCGTCAACCAGGACGGCGCGTCCAACGGGCTCACCGCACCCAACGGGCCCTCACAGGAACGGGTCATCCGCGCCGCGCTGACCGCCGCCGGCCTGTCCCCCCAGGACGTCGACGCGGTGGAGGGCCACGGCACCGGAACACCGCTGGGCGACCCGATCGAGGCGCAGGCGCTGCTGGCCACCTACGGACGCGACCGCGACGGCGAGCCGCTGTGGCTGGGCTCGGTCAAGTCCGGCATCGGGCACGCGCAGGCCGCGGCCGGCGTCGCCGGAGTGATCAAGATGGTGCAGGCGCTGCGGCACGGGGTCCTGCCCCGCACACTGCACGTGGACGAGCCCTCCCCCCACGTGGACTGGGCGTCCGGCGGGGTACGGCTGCTCACCGAGGAACGGCCCTGGCCGCGACACGGCCGGCCACGCCGCGCCGGAGTGTCCTCGTTCGGCATCAGCGGCACCAACGCGCACGTCGTGCTCGAGCAGGCCGAGGCGGACGTGTCCGCCGGGGCACAGCCGGAAACCGGGCTGTCGCCGCTGCCGTTCGCGCTGTCCGGGCAGACCGGGGACGCCCTGCGCGACCAGGCGGCCCGGCTGGCCGCACACCTCGCCGACCACCCCGGCGACCGGCTGGCGGACATCGCCTGGACCGGCGCGACCGGCCGGGCCGCCCTGGAACACCGCGCGGTCGTACTGGCCGTCGACCGGGAGGAGCTCGGCGAACGGCTCGGCGCGCTGGCCGAGGGCCGGGACACCCCGGGCGTACTGCGCGGCACCGCGACCGACGCGGCGCGGCGGGTGGCGTTCGTGTTCCCCGGGCAGGGCGCGCAGTGGCCGGGGATGGCGCTGGAACTGCTGGACTCCGCCCCGGTGTTCGCCGCCCGGCTGGCCGAGTGCGCCGCCGCGATCGAGACGCACGTCGACTGGTCGGTGCTGGACGTCCTGCGCGGCACCCCCGGCGCGCCGGCGCTGGAACGCGTCGACGTGGTCCAGCCCGTGACCTTCGCGGTCACCGTGTCGCTGGCCGCGCTGTGGCGCGCGTACGGCGTGGAACCGGAGGCGGTGATCGGCCACTCGCAGGGCGAGATCGCCGCGGCCTGCGTGGCCGGGGCGCTGTCCCTGGCCGACGCCGCCGCGGTGGTCTGCCTGCGCAGCCGCGCGCTGACCGACCTGTCCGGCAAGGGCGGCATGATGTCGGTGGCGCTGCCCGCCGAGGAGGTACGGGCCCTGTTCACCGACGACCGGCTGAGCGTGGCCGCGGTCAACAGCCCCACCTCCACCGTCGTCTCCGGCGACCCCACCGCCCTGGAGCAGCTGCGCGCCGACTGCGTGGCGCGCGGGGCGCGGGCCCGGCTCATCGCCGTGGACTACGCCTCGCACTCGCCCCACGTCACCGCCGTCAAGGACAGCCTCGCCGCGCTGCTCGCCGGGACCGCCCCCAGGGCGACACGGACCGAGCTGTACTCCACGGTCACCGGGCAACGGCTGGACCCCCGCGAGCTGACCGGCGACTACTGGTACGCCAACCTGCGCCGGACCGTACGGTTCGCCGACGCCGTGACCGCCGCCCTGGACGCCGGGATCGGCACCTTCATCGAAATCGGCCCGCACCCCGTGGTCGCCCCGGGAGTGCAGGAGACGGTGGACGCCGCCGGCGCGCGGGCCGTCGTACTCTCCACGCTGCGCCGCGACGACGGCGGCTGGCCGCGGTTCGCCCGGTCGCTGGCCGAGGCGCACGTCCGCGGGGCCGGAGTACGGCTCGCCGAGGTGTTCGAAGGCACCGGCGCGCGGCAGGTGGACCTGCCCACCTACGCCTTCCAGCACCGCTGGTACTGGCTGGCCGAGCAGGCCGCGTCCCGCTCCGACACCTGGCGCCACCGCGTCGAGTGGCGCCCCGCGGGCACGCCGGAACGCACCGAACCGGACGGCGAATGGCTGGCGTTGGTGCCCGCCGCCGACACCGCGCGGAACTGGGCCGAGACGCTCACCGGCGGCCTTCCGGTGCGCGTCGTCACCGTGGACACCGAGCACGCCGACCGCGCCGGCCTGACCGCTCTGCTGCGCCGCACCCTCACCGCGCACACCCCGCGCGGGGTGCTGTCCCTGCTGGCCGCCGACCTCCGCCCGCACCCCGAGCACCCGGTGGTGCCCGCCGGGGTGGCCGCCACCCTGGCCGTGGTGCAGGCCCTGGGCGATCTGGCCGCGACCGTGCCGCTGTGGCTGGTGACCTCCGGCGCCGTGAGCACCGGCGCCACCGACCCGGTGCGCGAGCCGGGCGCGGCACAGGTGTGGGGCCTGGGCCGGGTGGCGATGCTGGAACACCCGGCGTTCTGGGGCGGCCTGGTCGACCTGCCCGCCGAACCGGACGAGGCCGCGCTGGAGCAGCTGCGCGCCGTGCTGGCCGGCGGCCGGGGGGAGGAGGACCAGCTGGCCGTACGCGCTTCCGGCACACTGGTACGGCGGCTGGTGCACGCCCCGCCGCACGCCGGCGCGGCCGGCCACTGGCAGGCCAGGGACACCGCGATCGTGACCGGCGGCACCGGCGCCCTCGGCCCGGAGGTCGCCCGCTGGCTGGCCGGACTCGGCGCGCGGCACGTGGTGCTGGTCAGCCGCAGCGGAGCGCACGCCGAGGGAGTCGCCGAGCTCGCCGCCGAACTGGACGGCCGAGGCGTCCGGTTGACCGCGCTGGCCTGCGACATCACCGACCGGGCCGCCCTCGCCGAGCTGCTCGCCGGGCTGCGCGAACAGGGCGAGGCGGTGCGTACGGTGGTGCACGCCGCCGCGCTGATGCGGCTGGCCGCGCTGCCCGACACCGACCTGGCCGAGTACGCCGACGTACTCGCCGCCAAGGTCCGGGGCGCCCGGAACCTCGTCGAACTGCTCGACCCGGCCGAGCTGGACGCGCTGGTCTTCTACTCCTCCATCGCCGGGGTGTGGGGCAGCGGCGACCACGGCGCCTACGCCGCCGCCAACGCCGAACTGGACGCACTGGCCGAGCAGGCCCGCGCGGCCGGCCTGCCGGTGACCTCGGTGGCCTGGGGCGTGTGGGACGGCGCCCGCTTCCCCGACGGGGTGGACGCCGACCAGCTGCGCCGCCAGGGCCTGCCCCTGATCGCCCCCGGACCTGCGCTGGACGCGCTGCGCACCATCCTCGAACGCGCCGAGACCGGCCTGTCGGTGGCCGACGTGGACTGGCCGAGGTTCATGCCGCTGTTCACCTCGGCCCGCAGCAGGCCGCTGTTCCACGAGATCCCCGAGGCACGGCGCGCGCTCGGCGCCACCCCCGACGCGGAGCCGGGACCGTCCGGTTCCTCCTGGCCACAGCGGCTGGCCGGGCTGTCGGACACCGAACGCGGCACCACCCTGCTGCGGCTCGTGCGGGAACAGGCCGCCGTCGTGCTGGGCCACTCCGGCGCAACCGCGATCGGCGCCGACCGGGCGTTCCGCGACCTGGGCTACGACTCCCTGACCGGGATCGAGCTGCGCAACCGGCTCGCCGAGACCACCGGTCTCGCCCTGCCGGCCACACTCGTCTTCGACCAGCCCACCCCGGCCGCGGTGGCCGAGTACCTGCGCACCCGGCTCACACCCCCCGAACCGCCCCTCCTCACCGAACTCGACCGGCTCTCCGAGCGCCTGTCCAAGGCGGACGTCGACGGCGAGCGGGCCGACATCGAGCTGCGGCTACGGGCCATGCTGTCGCTGGTCGGCGGGGACGACGACGACTTCGACCCGACGTCGAACGAGGAGATGTACGACCTCATCGAACGCGAACTCGGGACGAACTGAAGGGGGTTGGACATGACCGAGGAAGACAGGCTCCGCGGCTACCTGAAGCGGGTCATGGTCGACCTGCGCAAGGCCAACCGCCGACTGCAGGAGGCCGAGCAGTCCCGCACCGAGCCGATCGCCGTCGTCGGCATGGCCTGCCGCTACCCGGGCGGGGTGCGCTCCCCGGAGGACCTGTGGCAGGTCCTGGCCGAGGGCCGGGACACCACCGGCGCACTGCCCACCGACCGCGGCTGGGACGTCGAGGGCCTCTACGACCCCGACCCCGAGCGCTCCGGCCACACCTACGTACGGCGCGGCGGCTTCCTGGACGACCCAGGGGAGTTCGACGCGGGCTTCTTCGGGATCTCGCCGCGCGAGGCGCTGGCGATGGACCCGCAGCAGCGGCTGCTGCTGGAGACGTCCTGGGAGGCGCTGGAACGGGCCGGTATCGACCCCACCGGGCTGCGCGGCAGCCGCACCGGCGTGTTCGTCGGCCAGAACCACCAGGAGTACGGCACCCGCCTGGCGTCCGCCCCGGCGAGCGTCGAGGGACACCTGGTCACCGGCGTGGTGCCCAGCGTGCTCTCCGGCCGCGTCGCCTACACCCTCGGCGTCGAGGGCCCGGCGATCACCGTCGACACCGCATGCTCCACCTCGCTGGTTACGCTGCACCTGGCCGTACGGTCGCTGCGCGAAGGAGAGTCCTCGCTGGCCCTGTCGGGCGGCGTGACCGTGCTGGCCGGCCCCGGGCCGCTGATCGAGTTCAGCCGCCAGCGGGTGCTGGCCGCCGACGGCCGGTGCAAGGCGTTCTCCGCCGACGCCGACGGCATGGGCATGGCCGAGGGCGTCGGCGTACTGGTCCTGGAGCGGCTGTCCGACGCGCAGCGCAACAACCACCCGGTGCTCGCCGTCATCCGCGGCTCCGCCGTCAACCAGGACGGCGCGTCCAACGGGCTCACCGCACCCAACGGGCCCTCCCAGCAGCGCGTCGTCCGGGCCGCGCTGGCCGCCGCCGGGCTGTCCTCCGCGGACGTCGACCTGATCGAGGCGCACGGCACCGGCACCTCGCTGGGCGACCCGATCGAGGCACAGGCCCTGCTCGCCACCTACGGCGCCGACCGGGACCGGCCGCTCTGGCTGGGCACGGTGAAGTCCAACATCGGACACACCCTCGCCGCCGCCGGGGTGGCCGGGGTGATCAAGTCCGTGCTGGCACTGCGACACGAGACCGTGCCGAAGACGCTCCACACGCGGACCCCCTCCCCGCACATCGACTGGTCCTCCGGCACCCTGTCACTGGCCACCGAGGCGGTGCCCTGGCCGCGCGGTGAGCGGCCGCGCCGCGCCGCGGTGTCCTCGTTCGGCATCAGCGGCACCAACGCCCACGTCATCCTGGAGGAGGCTCCCGACCCGGCCGCACAGGCCGACGACACTCCGGAACCGGTTTCCGGGTCCGCGCCACAGCCGGTGCTCTCACTGCCGGTGCCGGTGGTGCTCTCCGGCCGGGACGCGGCGGGCCTGGCGGCGCAGGCGGCCCGCTTGCGCGAGTTCGTCGCGTCCGAGCCCGAACTGAC
>NZ_JBEZMO010000018.1:0-186037 GCF_040652655.1 Streptomyces sp. NPDC048191 | reverse complement strand
GCCGCCGCGGGAGCGGCGGCGACAGGCCTGCGTCCAGCGGGCTGTCAGGCCGCGGCCCTGAGCGCAGCCGCCAGCCTGACGGCGCGCTCGGCCTGGATGCGGGCGGCGGCGCGGGTGGTGTCGTCGACGGGGTTGTTGCCCTGGGCGTCGACGTGAGAGGTGCCGTACGGATTGCCGTCGATGAACTTGGCGGGGTCCGTGAAGCCGGGGCTGACGGTGATGCCGCCGAAGTGGTGGATGGAGTTGTAGAGGGCGAGCAGCGTGGACTCCTGTCCCGCGTGGGCCGTGGCGCTGGAGACGAAGCCGCTGTAGACCTTGTCGGCGAGCTTGCCCTGGGCCCAGAGGCCGCCGAGGGTGTCGATGAACTGCTTGAGCTGGGAGGAGACGTTGCCGAAGCGAGTGGGGGTGCCGAAGAGGACGGCGTCGGCCCACTCGATGTCCTCGGGGGTGGCCTCGTGGATGTCCGCGGTGGCCGCGTGGTTGGCCGCCCAGGCGGGGTTCGAGTCGATGGCCGCTTGGGGAGCGAGTTCGGCGACCTTGAGCAGGCGTACCTCTGCGCCGGCCTTGACGCCGGCGTCGCGGAGCTCTCTGGCGATCTCGGCGATGGTGCCGGTGGACGAGTAGTAGACGACGGCGAGATTGACGGGGGTGGCCACGGAGGCTCTCCACTTCATGGGACTAGGGGCAACGGTCGTGAAGCCGACCGGTCACTTATATTAGTCGACCGGTCGTCTAGTGCAAGTGGCAGTTGGCGGGGACGGCCGTCAGGAGCCGACCGGAAGGTGCGCGGGCCGATCAGCCGTACGCGTGGGGCTCAGCTGAAATCGGGCCCGCTCGTGCGCGTCCGCTTGATCTCGTGGAAACCCGACGTGGAGGCAAGGGTGAGCACGCCGTCCCACAGCCGGGCGGCCTCCTCGCCCTTGGGGGCGGGCGTCACGACGGGGCCGAAGTAGGCGACGGGGCCGCCGCCCGCGTCCGGGCCGGGGACGGCGATGATCGGGCTGCCGACGTCCTGGCCGACCAGGGTGATTCCCCGGCCGTGGGACGCCCGCAGCTCCTCGTCGTAACGGTCCGTGTCGCCGGCGTCGGCCAGCTCCACGGGGAGTCCGGTCTCTCGCAGGGCGGCTTCCAGCGTGGCCCGGTCCTTGGGCTGCTGCTGCAGGTGGTAGCGGGTGCCGAGGGCGGTGTAGAGGGGTTCGAGCACCTCGGGCCCGTGGGTGAGGCCGGCCGCGGTCAGGACGCGTACCGGCGCCCACGCCTCGCCCATCAGTACGCGGATGCGCTCGGGCAGTTCGTCCAGCCGGTTCTCGTTCAGGACGGACAGGCTCATGACGTGCCAGGACACCTCGACGGGCCGGGTCCTCGCCACTTCCAGGATCCAGCGGGACGTCAGCCAGGTCCACGGGCACACGGGGTCGAACCAGAAGTCGACGGGGGTGACGGACACGGGGGAGGTCGGTTCGTGCATGGGAAACTCCAATTGCCGCTGCGATGTGTGTGGTTGGGGCCGGAGCCTGGCCGACGAGGTCGGTGCTCCGGCGGCGGTCGGCCGTTGCCGGGGAGTTCGGTGGAGGCCGACAGCGCGGGCCGTGCGGGCGGATTGCGGCCGGTTGCCGACGTCCCCGCTCGACACGGCGCACGGCGTCGCTGCCGGGCACGAGGCGCACGGACGGTTCGTCGCCGTCGAGCACCTGGAACAGGGCCGTCTTCGCGGCGTGTGCGCAATCGCCGCCTGTGGGTCGTCCTCTGCCCGCCGGGCGGCCCGTACCGTGCCGAACACGACGTCGTGGTCCGGTACGGCAGTGGTGGACGGTCTGCCGACCGCAGGCCGTGGGGCGTCGCTCTGCGCGGCCGCTGACGGATCCGGCCTGCTCAGTGCCCCGGCTTGCCGGCCCACAACTCCCAGGCGATGCCGTCCGGGTCGGCCACGGAGATGAATTCCGCGTAGCCGGCGTCCCGCACAGGCGAACGGGGCACCCCGAGACCGTCCAGGTGCCGGGCCCAGCTGCCCAGAGCGGCTTGGTCGGAGAGGCCGAGTGAGAAATGGTCGAGCCCGGTGCGGGACGGGTCGAACATGTCGCCGCTCCGTCGGAGGGGCTGGTGGACGGCCAGGACGAGCCCGCTGTCGGCGTGGTGCATGATCTGCCGGGGATGCCCGACGCCGACCGGCCCGGGCCTCACCTCGCCGACAGGCTCGAATCCGAGCGCCTGTCGGTACCAGTCGACGCCGGCAGCCATGTCGCGCACCACGATGGCGATGTGGGCGATCCCGGTGAACGTGCTCATGTCGCGTTGTCTTCCTGTCCTGTTGTCTCTCGCCGTCTTGATGTCTCTCGTCCACGGCCGCCGGTCACGAGGCGGTCCGAACAGGTCGGCGTACCGGTTCCGGCTCGGCCCGGACGAACCGACGGGAGCGGGGGCGAGGCGGCGCGGGTCCCACTCGGGCTAGCAGCGCTCTCAACTCGGCCGTCGGGCGCTCGTCGAGTTCCTCGACGAGGGTGACGATGTCCTCGCGCAGCGCCGGGGCGGCGCAGGGCTCACTGAGCCGGTGGAACCGCTCGTACTGCGGCCCTCCCGCAGGTCTGCGCATCGAGTGGGTGGCCGGAGGCGGGTTCGGAGTGCCGGACGGGGTGACCGGGCGGCGGCATGTGGTGGGGGAAGCCGATGCGGAGGACCAGTGCGGCGAGCGCCGCGGCCAGGACGACGACGGAGGCCAGGATCAGGGCCTGGTGGTAGCCGTGGTGGAGCAGGGGGGTCGCGACCAGTGGGCCGAGGATCTGGCCGACCGAGTATCCGGCGGTCAGCAGAGCCACGGCGCGTGGGAACCGCAGGTGCGCGCCGGTCGCGAGGGCCAGCGTGCTCACGCCTATGAAGGTCGCCCCGAAGAGCACCGCGGAGATCAGTGCGGCCGCGACCCCGCCGACCAGCGCCGGCAGGGCGATGCCCACGGCCTGCACGCCGAGCGCGGCGAGCAGGAGGCCGGGGCGGGACCATCGGCGGCCCAGCCAGGCCCACAGCGCGGAGGACGGAACGGCCGCCAGCCCGACCAGTACCCAGGCGCCGCTGCCGATCCAGCCGGGCGAGGTCTGCTCGATGGCCGCCACCAGGAAGGTGCCGGAGATGATGTAGCCGATGCCCTCCAGCGTGTACGACGCGAGCAGGGCGCCGAACCAGCGATGGGTACGCGGCCCGGATGTCCGTACGTGCGTCACCGACGCGGACGGGACCGGTCGCGGGGCGGGCTCGGGTCGCAGGCCCCAGGCGGCGAGGGTGAGTGCCGCGGCCAGGGCTGCCGAGGCCCACCACGCGGCCTGCCAGGTGCCGACCGTGCGCAGCATCAGGACGAGCAGGCCCGACAGGGCGATTCCGGCGCCGACTCCGCCGAACGCCCAGCCGGGCAGGTGGGCCGGGTGCGCGCGCAGATGGCTGAGCAGTGAACTGGCGGCGATGACGAAGATCAGCGCGCTGAGGACTCCCGCGCCCAGCCTGAGCAGCAACCACACGGTGGTGGAGTGGGTCAGCGGCATCGCGGCCAGGGAGGCGACCAGCGCCAGCAGGCTCCCGCGCAGCACGGCCGTGGAACGCACCAGCCGCGGCAGGAGGATTCCGGCGAGGGCCCCGACCAGGTAACCCACGTAGTTGGCGGTCGCCAGGTTCGCTCCCGCGCCGGCCGACAGTCCGGCCTGTGCGTGCATCAGCGGGAGGATCGGGGTGTAGACGAAGCGGCCCACTCCCATGCCGGTCGCCAGCGCGGCAGCGGCCTGGGCGACGTGGATCCAGGGTGAGGCGAGCGTGCCTCCCAGGGCGTAGGTGTCGTCTCGCGACGGTGTTGCGGTCATGCGAGCAAGTCCCTTGAGGGTGTTCGGCAGATCAATCGGAACGGCGGGGGCCGGTGGGGTCGCCCGGGGGCGGGACCGACGGGTTGCGGCGGTCATGTCGTGCTGCCGAGCCGCCCGGGCCGTGCTGAGCGGGTACGCCGGTGACCTCGACCGAGCCGCCGTCGGGTCGGTCGAGCGTGAGGTGGTACCAGGCGGGCAGCGCGATGATGTGCCGTCGGCTCGCCGGCCGGCCGCACGGGACCGACTGCGGCCTGCTGCCCGCAGCCTCGGAGCTGACGTGCTGTCCGTTTCCCATGGGCTCAGAGTGCGCCTGGCACCGGGGGAGACTCCAGGACCGGCTTCCTCGTTGCTGGGAGCCTCGGCCTCATAGCGGTTGGAGGACTCTCGGCGACGACATCAATTCCTTCTCCGTGATCGGGAGGTCGTCACCCGCAGGCGGGGGCGCCTCAGCGCGGCCCCGCTTTCCGGCTCGACCGACGGCCGTGGTCCCCACCGTCGATCGGGTGGGCGGTGACGAACAGGAACTCCGCGCGCACGACCACGAGTACGTCGGTGAGGACCGGGAGGGGGGAGCAGGACCGGGCAGCTCGAGCCGGGTCTGCGGGCCGTCGACGTGCGCGTCCCTGATGGCGACGCTCCGCTCGGTTTCGATCCCACCGGCTGCGGGTCACGCGGACGCACGCGCGGTTGGCGGCAGGAGGCGTTCAGTCCGGGAGGTCGTCCCCGCCTGCCCGAGCCCGACGACGTGAGGAGCCGCGAAGCAGCTCGAGTGACGGGACGTGTCTCGTGCGGGCCCTGGTGGCGGGACGGTCAGTACCGGGCGCCGACGGGCGCCGGGATGGCGTCGAGGTCGGCGAGGTCGGTCGCGGACAGCTTGACGTCCGAGCCGCCCGCGTTGTCGGCGAGGTATTGACGTCCGAGCCGCCCGCGTTGTCGGCGAGGTATTTGGGGGTCTTGGTGCCGGGGATGGGCACGACGTGTTGGCCCTGTGCGACGAGCCAGGCGAGGGCGACCTGCGCCGGGGTGGCGCCGACGCGGTCGGCGACTTCGCGCACCTTGGCCGCGATGTCGAGGTTGGCCCGGAGGTTGTCCTGCTGGAAGCGGGGCAGACGCCGCCGCTGGTCGTTCTGCGGCAGTTCGTCGAAGGAGCTGAAGCGGCCGAGGAGGAAGCCGCGGCCCAGCGGCGAGTACGGCAGCAGGCCGATGCCGTGTTCCTGGCAGTAGGGCAGGACCTCGGCCTGCACGTCACGGGTCCACAGGGAGAACTCGGACTGCACGGTGGTGACCGGGTGGATGGCCTGGGCGCGCTTGATCTGCTCCACGCCGACCTCGGACAGGCCGATGTGCCGGGCCTTGCCGGCGGCGACGGCCTCGGCCAGGACGCCCCAGGTCTCCTCGATCGGGACCTCGGGGTCGACGCGGTGGAGCTGGTACAGGTCGATGTGGTCGGTACCCAGGCGGCGCAGGCTGGCGTCGATGGCGGCACGGACATGTTCGGGCCGGCCGTTGGGCCTGACGAGCGGGGCACCGCCCGGGCCGCCGGTGGGGTCGATGCATTCCATCCCGGCCTTGGTGGCGATCACCGCGCGGTCACGGCGGTCGGCCAGGGCCCGGCCGACGAGTTCCTCGTTGGTGTAGGGGCCGTAGACGTCGGCGGTGTCGATCAACGTCATGCCCAGGTCGAGGGCCTCGTGAAGGACGGAGACGGAGGTGGCTTCGTCGCGTGCGGCGGCCATGTCGTAGGCGAAGCTCATCCCCATGGCGCCCAGGCCGATGACGCCGACCTGCGGTCCGTGGGTGCCGAGGGTGGTGGTGCGCATGCTGTGTGCCGCCTTCGTATCGGATCTCGGATCAAGGGGATGTCGCGATCGGCGTCGTACTTGGTCGACCGGTCGACTATTGGCAACGTAGGGGGCTGGGCCGGGGGAGTCAAAGGCCGAGCGGTCCTGAGCCGCGACCTGATTCCTCGCAGCTGAGAGATCCAGATTCCCAGTGCACGTCGGTGCGGCGGTGGCCCCGACGGCGTGGTGCCACAAAGTGGCCTCCCCACCGGCCCGCGGTGCCCAGCGGTCCTTTCATGACGAGTCTTCTCCGAGCTGGTAGGTGAGGCCTCCCACTGCAGGTGGGGGGCCTGTCCCCGGGGTGGGCCGCCGGAAGCGCTGCGGAACATTGCCGACCGGTCGACTAGTTCTCTAGGGCGACCGGCTGACAACGTCGGTTCGCACAATCACTCGCGAAGAAGGTCATCATGAGCATTCCTGGCAAGAAGGTCGCCGTCATCACCGGTGCGTCGCAGGGCATCGGCGCCGGTCTGGTGGACGCCTACCGCAAGCTCGGCTACGCCGTCGTCGCCACCTCCCGTGGTATTGCAGCCTCGGAGGAGCCGGACATCCTCACTGTTCAGGGTGACATCGCCGACCCTGCCACCGCCGAGCGCGTCATCGCCGCCGGGCTGGAGCGCTTCGGCCGCATCGACACCCTGGTCAACAACGCCGGCGTCTTCGTCGCCAAGCCGTTCACCGAGTACACGCAGGAGGACTACGACACGGTCACCGGCGTCAACCTGAGCGGGTTCTTCCGCATCACCCAGCTCGCCGTGGAGCAGATGCTCCGCCAAGGCGGCGGCCACGTCGTCCAGATCACCACCAGCCTGGTCGACCACGCCAGTTCCGCGGTCCCCTCAGTGCTGGCATCCCTGACCAAGGGCGGTCTGCAGTCCGCCACCAAGGCCCTCGCCATCGAGTACGCCACGCGAGGCGTCCGCAGCAACGCGGTGGCGCTCGGCGTCATCAAGACCCCCATGCACCCGGAGGCGTTCCACGAGACGCTCGCCGCCCTCCACCCGGTCGGGAGGATGGGCGAGATCGGCGACATCGTCGACGCGGTCGTCTACCTCGAGAACGCGTCCTTCGTCACCGGCGAGATCCTCCACGTCGACGGCGGCCAGAGCGCCGGCCACTGATCCGTCGCCCCCGGGCGCTGTGTCAGCCGCCCGGGGGCTGCGGTGCCCCGGCATAGACGACCGGTCGTACACTTGCGGCATGGGACGTACCAGTGATGCGCGGGAGAAGATCCTCACCGCCGCGCAGTCGCTCATCGAACTGCGTGGCTACTCGGCGTTGGGCGTGGCCGAGATCTGCAAGGCCGCCGGCGTGCCCAAGGGGAGCTTCTACTACTTCTTCGAGTCCAAGGAGGCCCTCGCCCTCGCCGTGCTCGACGAGCACTGGGAGGCCCAGCGTGGTGACTGGGCCCGGGCCCTGCGGGACGATGTGGAGCCGCTGTCGCGGCTGCGCCGGCTGTTCGAGGAGACCGCGGCGGGCCTGCGCGCGGGTCAGCAGAGCTGCGGGACCGTCTCCGGATGCATGTTCGGCAACCTCACTCTGGAGCTGAGCAACCAGACCGAGCCCATCCGTGAGCGCTTGCAGCAGATCTTCGACGCCCAGGTGGACATGGTCGAGAAGGTCGTCGCGGAAGCCCGGGAGCGCGGGGAGGTCGCCGTCGGCGACACCCGGGACGCCGCCCGGTCGGTCGTCGCCCAACTCGAGGGCCAGGTGCTGTTCGCCAAGCTCTACAACAACACCCAGTACCTCCAAGTCCTGTGGGAGAACTGCCTGTCGCTGCTGTCCGCGCGTCGGACGGACGCGACGGCCGTCAGCTCCTCCTGACCAGCCCTGACCCCGGGGTGCTCGGGTGCTCACCGGGCCCAGGGGTGGTGCGGAACGCGGACACTTCCTCTTCGGCCGGGTGGGCCTCCGGTGCCGCGAGCGCGTATCGCCCCTTCCTGGTGGGTGCGGCCGTCGGAGATCCGGTGGTTGCCTGTGCGGTGGCACGCATTGGCGATTTTCGGTCAGTATGTTCCTGTTCGTGTATTTCCGGCACGCCTTGACGGGGAGGGGCGCGGGTCGACGCCGGCGCGGTGGCGGGTCCCGACCGGAAGGACGATCATGAGCAATCCCAGTCGCAAGGTCGCCGTCGTCACCGGTGCGTCGCAGGGTATCGGCGCCGGTCTGGTGGACGCCTACCGCAAGCTCGGCTACGCCGTCGTCGCCACCTCCCGCGGCATCGCCCCTTCCTCGGATTCCGAGATCCTCACTGTTCAGGGTGACATCGCCGACCCTGCCACCGCCGAGCGCGTCATCGCCGCCGGGCTGGAGCGCTTCGGCCGCATCGACACCCTGGTCAACAACGCCGGCATCTTCGTCGGCAAGCCGTTCACCGAGTACACGCAGGAGGACTACGACACGGTCACCGGCGTCAACCTGAGCGGGTTCTTCCGCATCACCCAGCTCGCCGTGGAGCAGATGCTCCGCCAAGGTGGTGGCCACGTCGTCCAGATCACCACCAGCCTGGTCGACCACGCCAGTTCCGCGGTCCCCTCGGTGCTGGCGTCCCTGACCAAGGGTGGTCTGCAGTCCGCCACCAAGGCCCTGGCCATCGAATACGCCTCGCGAGGCGTCCGCAGCAACGCGGTGGCGCTCGGCGTCATCAAGACGCCGATGCACTCGGACGACTCTGATGAGACGCTCGCCGCCCTGCACCCGCTCGGGAGGGTGGGCGAGATCGGCGACATCGTCGACGCGGTCGTCTACCTCGAGAACGCGCCCTTCGTCACCGGCGAGATCCTCCACGTCGACGGCGGCCAGAGCGCCGGCCACTGAGCGAGCAGGGCGACCGTGACGGCCGCGTCCGTCAACGGCTCTTGATCCTCGGAAGGGGGCGAGGGCGGAGTGGCCAGCCATGAGATTCGCAAAACCAGCCAAAGCTGACACCTTCCGGCAAGCTGGTTGGCGGAGGTGGTCGCCGTGGCAAGCGATGCTCCGCTGATGGTCATGGATGGTGCGGGAGCCGTGGTGGAGTGGAGCCGCCAGGCGCAGGAGCTACTGGGTCATACCGCGGGCGAGGTAGTGGGACGACCCGTAACAAGCCTGGTCAGGCCCGTCCCCGCCGCTTCCGGCCACTCCTTGGGACGCGACCGGGTAGCGCTGTGTCATCGAAGTGGCCGTGCGGTCGCCGTCGATCTGCGGATGCGGCCACTGCTCCGCGAGGACGGCTCTGTCGCGTGGGCCGTGTTCCAGGCCGCAGCGGACGAGCACAAGGCGTCCTGGACGGGCGCGGCAGTGCTCGAAGCCCTCTTCGCGCAGGCACCCTTCGCCGTGTACGTCCTGGATCCGACGCTTCGGATCACCGCATGCAACGCAGCCGCGCAAGTGATGTGCCAAGCGGCCCCGGCGCAGATCGTCGGACGCCGCCTCGGCGATGTGTACGACTTCCCCGCCGCGGAGGACGTGCAGAGCATCCTGCGCGGCGTACTGGAGAGTGGCGCGTCGTCATCGGAGCATGCGGTGTGCTTCCACGCCAGGAACGCCCCGGAAACGGCGTGCACGGCCCGTGTCTCGGCCTTCCGGCTGGAGGACCGGCAGGGGGCGGTCCAGGGGGTCGCCGTGCTGCTGCTCGGTGCCACTCAACGTGAACAGGCGCGTGCCCGCTCGCGCATCGTCCATGCGGTGCGGGAGCGAGTGGGGCGGACCCTCGATCTGATCACCACCTGCCAGGACTTGGCGGAAGCGCTGGTGCCGGGCTTCGCCGACGTGGCGGTGGTGGAAGTCGTGGACGCTCTCGCGCGCGGTGAGGACCTGCCGCTCGGCCCCGTCGGGCGAGACGTTCCGCTACGTCGTGCTGCTTTCCGGTACAGCGGCGGCGAACAACAGGTGCAGGCCCACCCGATCGGCGACGTGCGCGGCCTGCCGTACTCGACCCCCTACGCACAGACCCTGACCGACCTCGAGCCCCACGTCGTCGCACTGGACGGCAAGCCGTCATGGCTGGCGGCCGATCCCGAACGCGCCCGAGCGATCCAGGCGTCGGGTGCCCGCACGCTCCTTGCCGCTCCCCTGACCTTGCGAGGCAGGGTGCTCGGGCTGCTGAGCCTGTACCGGACGAAGCGAGGCGACTGTTTCGGGGAGGAGGATGTCGCTCTGGCCATGGAAGCGGCGGCCCACACGGCCGTATGCCTCGACATTGCTCGACGGTTCGCCCGCGAGCACACCACTGCAGCGACCATTCAGCGGCATCTGCTGGCTCCGTGTCAGGCTTCGGGGACCGGCATCCAAACCGCCCACCTGCTCATGCCGGGAACTCAGGGAGCAGGAGGCTGCTTCGATGCCCTGTCCCTGCCCGGCGCCCGTACCGCGCTGGTGATCGGCGAAGTCGCCGGAGAGGGCATCCACGCCGCAGCCACCATGGGGCAAGTACGCACGGCCGTACAAACCCTGGTCGCCCTCGACCTGGAACCCGACGAGCTCCTGGCGCGCCTCAACGACACCGCGACACGCCTGGCCCGTGAGCGAGCCGCGCTGCCCGCCGACGACCCGCTACGCCGACAGCCGCTGACCGCCACCTGCGCGTACGCGGTCTACGACCCACTCGACAGGACCTGCAGCATCGCCCGGGCCGGCCACCCCCCGCCCGTCCTCGTCCACCCCGACGGCACCACCGAGCTCTTCGACCTGCCCGACGGGCCTGCGCTGGGCAGCGCCGACGGGGCGCCGTTCGCCAAGACGACCGTCTTCCTCACGGAGGGGAGTGTCCTCGCCTTCTACACCACCTCGCTCGTGTCGGCTCTCTCCTCCGACGGACCGGCCGACCTGGGCTCCCTCCACCGGCTGTTGGTACACGGCCCGCGGCCCCTGCAGGACATCTGCGACGACGCCGCCAACCGGCTGGGCGACAACGCCCCCACCGGAGACGCAGTCCTCCTCCTTGCCCGCACCAGCGGCTTTCCCGCAGACCAGGTCGCCACCTGGGACTTGGACAACCGGCCGGAAGCCGTGAGCCAGGCGCGGGCGCGCACGCGGCACCGGCTCGCCAGGTGGGGAGTCGACGACGAGACCGCGTATTCAACCGAATTGATCGTCAGCGAGTTGGTGACCAACGCGATCCGTCACGGTGCCCCACCCGTGCAACTGCGTCTGATCAAAGACCGCACCCTGACGTGCGAGGTCCACGACAGCAGCCCCTCCGCACCACATCTGCGCCACGCCCGAACGGTGGACGAGGGTGGCCGGGGCCTGTTCATCTCTGCGCAGCTCAGCGAGGACTGGGGCGTCCGCTACACCTCCGGCCCCGGCGGCAAGACCGTGTGGGCCGAACAGGCGCTCGCGGTCTAGTGAAGGGGATCCGGCCGACGACCGTACAGGGCTGCCATGTCTCATCCTTGGTGAAGTCGACGCGGGGCCCATGAGTTCGTCCTGCTGCGGCCGGTCGTGATCGGGGACGCGGCCGCGCGTCTGCCGGGGTATCTCTCCGTCAGCTGCCGGCCAGGGGCAAAGCGGCATCACCGGCCGGGGAGCCGCTCGGTGATTTCCTGCAGCACCCAGCCGTTGCCGTCCGGGTCCGTGAACGAGGCGAACGACGCGTAACTGCGCCGCTCGGGGTCCGGACCGGGCACCCGGTTCTCGTTGCCTGCATGGTGGAACACTCCGCCCGAGTCGTGGAAGGCCTCACTTGCCTCAACACCGTTGCGTGCCAGCTCCGCTCGCGCTGCCTCGATGTCCGAGACCACGAGATGGAGGCCCTCGGCGGATCCCGGCACGGCCGAGCTGACCCCGTTACCGAAGATCACCGAGCACGGGGACCCCGGCGGTGTCAGTTGCACCACCCGGAAGCCGTCATCGGCGACGAAGTCGGCATCCAGGCGCCAGCCCAGCGACTCGTAGAAGCCCTTCGACCGGTCGACGTCAGAGACCGGTAGCACTACGACTTCGAGTTTCATGTCCATGGTGGAGCCTTCCTGCCCTTCCGGCGGCTGTGCACACCGCCGGTCGCCACGCCTCCCGCGCTCTGGCACTCAAGAGGTGCAGGCGCGGAACACCTGACGAGGGCTGATTGGG
This sequence comes from Streptomyces sp. NPDC048191, assembly GCF_040652655.1. Taxonomy (NCBI): domain Bacteria; kingdom Bacillati; phylum Actinomycetota; class Actinomycetes; order Kitasatosporales; family Streptomycetaceae; genus Streptomyces; species Streptomyces sp. NPDC048191. The sequence goes on along the minus strand of NZ_JBEZMO010000018.1, from coordinate 174,309 downwards.
CACCGGCAGCAGATTGGTTGTGGAAGCCCTGCCATGGGGGTGGGCTAGAGGCTGCGCGTGTTCGATCAGGTTCGAGGCAACCGTCGGCCGGTCGCCACCGGCGCGCCGGTCTTCGCACCAGGTCGGCGGCGGCGCGCCGAAGAGACCCCTCCACGGTACTGCTCCGCCACAGCCGCGCCACTCCTGCCTCGAAGCGCCCTCAGCCCTCAGCGCGCCCTCAGGCGCATCCGGCCTGGGGCCCGCGGTGGCCAGGGGCCGGAACGGCAGGTTGGCCCCATGACCAGACGTGCCACACGCGCCGCCGCCCGCGTGACCGCACGGGCCGCCGAGGCGGCCGTCCTGCTGCAGGACGGTCCCGGCCAGGGCCGGTGACCGGGGCTGGCAACGGATGCGAGCGACCGCCAAGTGCGGGACGGTGGATCCGGGGCGTCTCCAGGGCCGGGCACCGGCCCCTGACCTGTATCGACTGAGAGTCCGTGCCTCTCACACGCGAGGAAACCGGTCGTGGCGCCCGGCCCGGCCGACAGACGAACCTGACCACGACCGCGCTCCAGGGGGAGGGCACCCTCGACACGCCGATACAGGACGGTTCTCATGATCAATAGGCGGGCCTTCGGTAAAGCCGTCGGAGCAGGAGCCGCCGGCACAGCGGCCGCGTCGCTGGCGGGACGGCTCGGCTCGTCCTCCGCGTCCGCCTCGGTGGCCACTCCTCCCGGAGGGAACGCCTCGACGGCCGGCCCAGCGCAGGGGCGTACCTCGTTCACGTCGTTGAAGCAGGTCAGGGCCGGCGAGTTGAGCATCGGCTACGCCGAGACCGGCCCGGCCCACGGCCCGGTGGTCATCCTGCTGCACGGGTGGCCGTACGACATCCACAGCTATGTCGACGTCGCACCGCTGCTGGCCTCCGAGGGCTACCGCGTCATCGTCCCCTACCTGCGCGGCTACGGCACCACCACGTTCCTGTCCCGGGGGACCTTCCGCAACGGCCAGCAAGCCGTGGTCGCGCTGGACATCATCGCCCTGATGGACGCCCTCCGGATCGGGAAGGCGCTGCTCGGCGGCTTCGACTGGGGCGCGCGGACGGCCGACATCATCGCGGCACTGTGGCCGAAGCGCTGCAAGGCCCTGGTCTCGGTGACCGGCTACCTCATCACGAACCGGGAGAAGAACAAGCAGCCGCTGCCTCCTGCGGCCGAGTGGGCGTGGTGGTACCAGTACTACTTCGCCACCGAACGAGGCGAGTTGGGCCTGGCTGAGCACCGCCACGACTTCGCCGAACTGATCTGGCGCAACGTCTCCCCGACCTGGCACTTCGACGACGCCGCCTTCAACCGCACAGCTGCGGCCTTCAATAATCCGGACTACGTCAGCATCGTGATCCACAACTACCGCTGGCGGCTGGGCCTTGCGGCGGGCGACCCACGCTACGACGGCATCGAGGCCAAGCTCGCCACGGGCCCGGCCATCGGTGTGCCCACGATCACTGTCGACGGCGCGTCGGATCCGTTCACCCCGGCCGGCGACGGTGCCGCGTACCGCGCCAAGTTCACCGGTCCGTACGCCCACCGCACGCTCAAGCGCACAGGGCACAACGTGCCGCAAGAGGCTCCGGAGGCGTTCGCCCAGGCGGTCCTGGACGCCGACCGCCTCTGACGTCTGGAATTCCGAGGGCCGGCCTCGAAGCTCCGGCGGTTCCCTCGTCTTCCGGGACCTTCTCCGGCCCCGTCCGGACTGTCAGAATGCCGGCATGCACATTCGGGGGGATGCGCGGCCGTGCCTGCGGCGGTTCGCAGCCGGGCCGGTCGGGGGGATCGCGGCCGCGGCCGCGACACTGCTGATCGTCCTGTCGGGCCGCTACGGATTCCACCGCGACGAGCTGTACTTCCTGCTCGCCGGCCGGCACCCGGCCTGGGGCTACCCGGACCAGCCACCCCTCACCCCGCTGCTGGCCAGGCTCGGCGCGGAACTCTTCGGCCCCACCCCGACCGGCGTGCGGATCCTGCCCGCGCTGCTCACCGCGGTCACCATCACGCTCACCGCGCTGATCGCCCGTGAGCTGGGCGCCGGACCCAGCGGGCAGGTACTGGCGGCAGGATCCGCGGCCTGCTCGGGCTACACGCTCGGAATCGGCCACCTGCTCTCCACCGCGACCTTCGACCTGACGGTCTGGCTGGCGATCGTTCTGCTGGCGCTCCGGCTTCTGCGCACGGGTGAGTTCCGTTGGTGGCCATGGCTCGGAGCGTTGGTCGGGATCGCGCTGCTGAACAAGCTGCTGGTGCTGGGGCTGTTGCCGGCCCTGGCGCTGGGCGCGCTGACGGCCGGGCCGCGCGGCTTCTTCGTACCGCGTCCACGCGCGCTGCTGGGTCCGCTGACCGCCGTCCTCGCCGCGCTGCCCTTCGCGATCCCCACTCTGTGGTGGCAGGCGGTGCGCGGCTGGCCCGAGCTGACGGTGGCTCACGGAATCAGTGCCGATGCCGGAACCGGCGGGCGCCTGCTCGCCCTGCCGATGCAGTTGCTCCAGTACTCGCCGGTGCTGGCACCCCTGTGGCTGACCGGGCTGAGCCGGCTGGTGCGCCGGCCGGAGCTGCGCTGGGCCCGACCGATCGTGGTGGCCTGGGTGGTGCTGTGCCTGCTGGTGCTGGCCGGCGGCGGCAAGGGGTACTACCCGATTCCGCTGCTGTACGCGATCAGCGCCGCCGGGTCCGAGCCCTATGCCCACTGGATCCGCGAGCACCGCGCCAAGCTGGCAGGCGCACTGCTCGCGGCCCTGCTCACCAGCGCCCTGGCCGCCCTGCCGGTGCTGCCCGCATCGGCGCTGACCGTGCCCATGGCCGTTGACCCCGACCTCGGCGAGGAGGTCGGCTGGCCACAGCTCGCACGCGCCACCGCCACCGGCTGGGAGGCGATCCCCGCCGACCAGCGAGCCACCGCCGTGCTGCTGACCGCGAACTACGGCGAGGCCGGGGCCGTCGCACGGTACGGGCCCGCCCTCGGCCTGCCCGCACCGTACTCCGGCCACATGGGCCTGCACGCCTGGGGCCCACCACCGGCCACCGCCACCGGGCCGGTACTGCTCGTGCACCCGGCGGGCCACCCCGAGTTGGAGCGGCACTTCACCGGCTGCCACATGGTGGCGCGCGTCGACAACGGGCACGGCACCGCGAACCAGGAGCAGCACGCGGCCGTGGTGCTCTGCGCAGGCCCGGACCGGCCATGGTCCGTGCTCTGGCCGCTGCTGCGCCGATACTGAGTAGCCACGTTCCTCCGCACGGTCACCCGTACGTGGCTCAGTACTCCTTCACGTGCGCGGACGCCCACAGACTCACTCGATCACCGGGCCTTTGAAACGCCGCTGCGCTTCCGCGAGTTCCACCTCGGCGGCCGCTCTCCCGCCGGGCCGTCGCACCAGGTGCGGCCGGGAACATCACGTAACCCTCCCGGCTTGCGGCCGCACATCCGCATCGGTCTCTCGTCGTGAGCGTAGACACCTCACGATGCCAGGCGCCTGCGGCGCACACCCTAACGGTGCGTGGTGCTCCCTTTGCCGACGGTGCCCGGGGCGGCTCCGGCGGGCGGGTGTGGCTTCGCATCGGCCTCGCCGACCGGGGAACTCGGTGTCCCGGGACTCGGGGCGCATGGCCGTCGATCGGCGGAGGAGGTGCCGTTGCCGTGGACGACGGGGAGAAGTGGGAGATGCACGACGAGGTACGGCTGTCGCGCCGCGAACGTCTCCAGCTGCTGCAGATGGAGACCGAGCTGCGGCGGGACCGCCGTTTCGCGCGTCGCATGGGTGATGGGCACGGGGAGTTCTGGCTGCCGCTCGCGGTACTGCTGCTCGGGATCGCCTCCGCGTTCGCGGCCGTCATGGGTGTCCGCACCTCGGACCCCGCGCTGCTGTGGTGCTTCGCCCTCCTGTGGCCCCTGACCCTCATCCAGGCATTCCGCCTTCTGGGCCGGGCGGTCCGGCGCCGGGGCCGCTCCGGGGAGCGGATGCGGCCGTGGCGCCAGAGGACGAGGTGACCCGGACAGAACCGGACCCCGGCCCGGGTGGGCCGGGGTCCGCTGCTCAGTCGTGCGCTCTCAGCTCTGCTTCCCCCGCCCCGACAGCGCGTCGCGCATCCGGTCGACCAGACCCGCGCCCGGCGCCAGCAGCTTGTTGGCCGGGGGAGTGTCCGGGGCCGACGGGTGCGGCCGGGTGGGGGCCATCTTCTTCGCGCGGCGCACCTTGTCACCGAGATCCATCAGCATGTCGGCGGGACAGGCGGCCTCCAACCGCGGGAAGAGGTTCTGCTCCTCGTCGGTCACATGGGACCGGATCTCGGTCATCAGCTGCGCCATCAGCGTGTCGAACCGGGCGTCGTCCGCCCGGCAGCCCTCCAGATCCTTCATGATCTGCTCGGCCTTGGCGTGATCCTCGAGCTCCTTGTCCGCCAGGGCGTCCCCGCCCGTCAGGTGCTCGCGCACCGCCGGGTACAGATAGGACTCCTCCGCGACCGAGTGCCGTACCAGCTCGATGGTGGCCTGGTCGGCGAGGTTCTTGCGGTTCTCGGAGCCGGGCGGCAGCGCCTCGATACGGCCGAAGATCTCCTCGACCTCACGGTGATCGGTCGTCAGCTCCTGAATGACGTTTCCGCCGTGACCCATGTCGTCACCTCCTGCGAGACATCGCGGCGGCCCATGAACGGCCTGCCGTCGCCGCGTCGAGTGCCCCGAGCGCGGCGCGCTACACGGCGGCCCGCCCCGCCGGGCGAGCCCCCGCATGCCGGGCCGCCGGCATCCGGCCCGCTCGCGGAGCGCCGAAGCTCACTCGCCCGGCCGCGTGTCGGCCGAACCCACCGAGGTGCGACACGCCCGGGCAGAATCGTTGCATCGGGCGCGGGGCCGGAGGCACAGTGAACTCCCGGTCAAGACGCGGCCGGCTGATCCTTCCCCGCTCAGGAAGTCCGATCCTCATGGAAAACGATCAGCTGTCCCGCGCCCGGGTCCGCCCCGGCAGTCCGACCCCGCTGCTCCTGCAGATCGTGCGCGAGCACCGGCCCGAGGCAGGGGCGGTCAGCGTCCTGAAGGCCCGGGGTACGGTCGACGGCTCCAACGCCCTGGAGTTCTCGGAGGCACTCGCCGAGCACATCGCCGGGGCCGAGGGCGCCGGCGAGCACCCCGTGCTGGACATGACCGAGGTGTACCTCGCCTGCGCGGCCGCGGTGCGCTCCGTGGACCGGGCGACCGGGGCCCTCGCCTTCTCCGGCCGCGCCCTGCCCGTCGTACAGCCCCGGCCGCATGTGCGGGAGGCGCTGCGTGCGGCAGGGCTGCCGGGCGTCCGGGTGTACGCCACCATGGCGTCCGCCCTCGTCTCCCTGGAGCCCCGGAGACGGGTGAGCCCGCGGCCCGGCGGCCGCGGTTGGTGAGCCGGCCGGCCCGCCCCGCCCGGCGCGGTGGATGGCGCGGTCGGGGGTCGGGCCCCTACCGTGCACCGTGGTCAGGAAGAGGCCGCCCGAGTCCGTCGCGACGTCCTGTCCGGGTGATGCCATGAACCCCTCCTCCGACCCGCCCGCCGCCGCGGCCCCGGTCGTCATCGAGTCGTCCGTCGTCGAGGGGCTACCCGCCGAGGGAGCGCTGTTGCTGCGCATCTCCGGCAGCCTCGACGCCGCCGGGGCCCAGGCCTGGTCGGCGGAACTGCGCGGCCACCTCGAACAGGCGGACCGGGCGGGTCTGCGCCCCGTTCTCGACATGGCCCATGTGCAGCTCGGCGGCGCCGCGGTGCTGCACACGCTCAGCGAGACCAGCCGGTCGCGCGCCGGACGCCCGGACCTGATCATCGTCCGGGCCCGGCCCGGAGTGCGCGAGGCGGTGCACCTCGCCCGCCTGGACGGGGTCCGGCTCTACGCCACCCTCGACGAGGCGCTGCGGGAGCTGGCCCGCGCCGCCTCCCGCGTCGAGGATCTGCCCGCGTGGCGGTCGCAGATGGCGGATCCGCTGCGGCCCAGTTACGAGGATCTGCGCAAGGAGGTCCGCGCGCTGCGCGCCCGGGTGCGCACCGCCCCCGTCATCGGCATGGCGCAGGGCGTGCTCATGGTCCGCTACGGCCTGCCGGACTCCGGCAGCGCCTTCCGGGTGCTGCGCGAGGTGTCGCAGCGCTTCAACGTGCCGTTGCGGGTCCTGGTCTCCGCCGTGGTGGCGGCCAGGCCCCCGGACGGCGAGGTGTGGTTCCCGGGCCGGCGTCCCCTGCCGCTGCCCCAGTTGCGGATCCTGGCCCGCGAGGGGCGCGACCCCCGCTACCGGCGGCAGATGATCGACGCCGTGCTGCACGAGGCGCTGGCCATCGCGCGGGCGGAGGCCGGGTACGTGCTGTTCGTCGACCCGGCCATGAACGCCCTGGTGCCGGAGACCCACTACGGCTGTGCGGACGTGCTGGTCGACCATCTCGTGCGCGGCCGCGACGAGGGCACGGCCGAGGCGGTGGCCCGGTTGCGCGGACGCCCGGTCAGCCTGCCCGACGTGGCCACCGACGCGCTGCTCTCCGAGGACTCCCGGCGCGTCCTGCTCATCACGGGCACCCGCGCCCTGCAGAGCGTCCCGGTGCTGTCCTCGGCCGGCTCCTGCACCGGCGTGATCACCCTGCACTGGCCCGACGCCGGGCACCGGCCCACGGCCGGCGAGGCCGAGGCCCTCGGTCTGCTGGCCTCCGACACGGCGGCCTGGCTGAGCTGGTACCACCGCTCGGTACTCCTCGACGCCCTCGAACACGTGCACCGGACGCTGACCGGCGCCGCGCCGCCGCCCGAGGACGGGGTGGGAGATCCGCGCCGCCCTGGGAACCCGGACCTCGCACGCACCATCCACTCGGAGGGAGTCCGGCGCATGTCCAATCCGCAGCAGCCCGAACAGCGGCGCAGTGACAAGGGAGGCGCCACCCCGCAGGACAGCGGCGAGCTCAAGGCCCGCCAGGCGGCCGCCCGCGACGACGGCGCCCGCCCGCACGGCTCGGACAAGGGGGAGAAGGGCGGCGGCGAGGGCGGCGGAGTGCCCCCGGCCCAGCGCCCCGAGCATCCCTGACCGGCCCTAAGCGGTTCCCCGCGCCCGAAGGGGCGCGGGGAACGGCGTGCCGGGGTGCTCCGCCCGCGGCCTCCGCGCTGCGCAGGCACTACGCTCCCCCGTATGCGGATCTCCGTCTCCTCCGACATGGACGAACCCGTGGCCCGCCTCCTCCTCGCCGAGTTGCCGCGCCGCGGTCACGAGGTGCGGGCGCACGGGGCCCTGCGGCCCGGCGCCGACGCGCAGTGGGCGGCCTGCTCCGAGGCGGCCGCCCGGGACGTGGCCGAGGGTGCCGCGGATCAGGCGGTGGTGTGCTGCTGGACCGGTACGGGCGCCTCCATCGCGGCGAACAAGGTGCCCGGCGTACGCGCGGCGCTGTGCACGGACGCCGTCACGGCGGACGGGGCGCGCCGCTGGAACGACGCGAACGTCCTCGCCCTGAGCCTGCGCCTGACCTCCGAACCGCTGCTGAAGGAGATCCTCGACGCCTGGTTCGCCGCCGAACCCAGCCAGGACCCCGAGGACCGGCGGAACGTGGCCCGCGTCGACGGCCTGGACGCCGCCCGGACGGATTCCTAGAGGCGTACGGCGGCCCGGCGCGGGCCGGGACGGACCGACGGAACGAGGAGTCCCGGTGGTTTCCGGATTCAGTGGGCGCCGAGTCCGCCACCGCCGAAGGAGCCACTGGAACCCCGGCTCCAGCGCGGGCGGTCCTTCGAGGCGCTCGGCTTGGAGTCCTGGTTCCTCAGCTCGTACGGGGTGAGCGGCCGGCCGCCCTCGGGTGTCTGGGGGACCTCCTCGAAATCCCTGTTCTCCCGCACCTCGCGCACCGGGCCCTCGGGCGGCAGCTTGGGCTGTTCGTCGGGCCGCGGCCGGGGGGACTCGCGGTACCGGACGCGGGAGGTCATCCAGAAGCCGCCGGCGAGCAGTGCCAGGACGCCCATGGCCACAATGAACAGGACAAGGCTCATCAGGCCGCTCGCTGCGGCCAGCTGCATCGATGCGGTATTCATAGGACAGGAATACCCGCCCCAGAACCGGACGAACCGGACACTATGTGTGACGGGTGGGGACGTACGGCGACCTCCCCCGCCGGACGGGCGCGTCCCGTCCGGCCCGGCGCGTCAGTGGCGCCCGCCCCCTGGTTTGCGGCCCCGCGCCCCGGCTACCCGCACGGGGTGACCACAACGCCGACTTCGCAGCAGCTCTACCGGTTCCTGGAGGACCGCTTCGCGTGTGCCCAGGCGTGCACCGAGTGCGCCCGGGCCTGTGCGGTGCGCGCGAGTCTGACCGACCCGGACGGCAGCGAGTGTCACGACCGGGTGCGCAGGCTGGGGATCATGTGCGCGGAGGTGTGCGACGCCACGTGCCGTGTGCTGGGCGAGGAGTGCCGGCAGGACGAGGGGGAGATCCGGGTGCGGCTGGAGTGGTGCCGCTCGGTCTGCCTGGAGTGCGCCCGCGCCTTCGACGCCCAGCCCGGCGCAGAGTCGGCAGCGGCCACCTGCCGCTCGTGCGCCGACGCCTGCTCCGAGTTCCTGCAGACTCTCGCCTGACCTTGCCCGGAACCCACACCTGAGCCTCCGGCCGCACGGTCCGTCCCCGCGCCTGCTGCCACCCGGGGCCATCTGCCGCGCCGGCGCTCCCGCCCGCACCGGGGCCGGGACCTCCTTCCCCCGCGGGTCGGGGCCTGCTGCCGTCCCCGCGCCTCCCGCCCGACCGAGGGTCGGACCTGAGCCCTCTGCCGCTCCGCTTCGCCCGTTCCCGCGCTCCTGCTTCTCTCGTCGCTCCTGCGTCTCGCGTCGCTTCCACGCCTCCCGCCCGTGGGCGTCCCGCCCACGCTTGAGCCTCGCGCCTGTACTTGAGTCTCCGGTCCGCACTTGAGCCTCCAGCGCCCGCGCCTGGCGGTGTCCGCTGTTCTCGCGCCTGGCGGTGCCCGCCGCGCCCGCGCCTGGCGGTGCCCGCTGCTCGCTCCCGTCGAATTCCCCCGTGGCGTGTCATTCCCTATTTCTGGAACACGTTCTACGGTGTGCGCCGTCAGGACCGCCCGTGGGGAGCCTGGAGGCGCCGTGCATCTCGACCACACGCCCGAGCAGCAGCGACTGCGCGCCAAACTGCGCGCCTACTTCGCACAGCTGGTCCCGGACCATGCCTACGCCCGGTACGCCGACCCCGCCGCACAGAAGCGGTTCTACCGCGAAACCATCCGCCGTCTCGGCGCGGACGGCTGGCTCGGCGTCGGCTGGCCCGAGGAGTACGGCGGACGCGGCATGACGGCGATGGAGCAGTTCATCTTCTTCGACGAGGCCGCGCAGGCCGGCGTGCCGCTGCCGCTGATGGCGCTGAACACGGTCGGCCCCACTCTCATGCGCTACGGCACCGAGGAGCAGAAGGCGTACTTCCTGCCGCGCGTCCTGTCCGGCGAGATCGACTTCGCCATCGGATACAGCGAACCGGACGCCGGCACCGACCTGGCGTCGCTGAAGACCCGGGCCGTACGGGACGGGGACCAGTACGTCGTCAACGGGCAGAAGATCTGGACAACCAACGGTGACACCGCCGACTGGGTCTGGCTGGCCACCCGCACCGATCCCGCCGCCCCGCCGCACAAGGGCATCACCATGCTGCTGGTGCCGACCTCCGACCCCGGCTACTCCTGCACGCTCATCAACACCCTCGCCTCCCACGACACCACCGCCAGCTACTACGAGAACATCCGCGTCCCGGTCTCCCGGCGCGTCGGCGAGGAGAACCAGGGCTGGCAGCTGATCACCAACCAGCTCAACCACGAACGCGTCACCCTCGCCGCGCACGGCACCATGGCCATCCGCGCCCTGTACGACGTGCAGCGCTGGGCCATGGAGACCAAGCTCGCCGACGGCCGCAGGGTCGCCGACCTGCCCTGGGTGCGCCGGCTGCTGGCCCGTACCCACACCCGGCTCGACGCGATGAAGCTGCTCAACTGGCAGATGGTCGGCGCCGTCGAGGACGGCACGCTCACCCCGCAGGACGCCTCCGCCGTCAAGGTCTACGGCTCCGAGGCCCGCCGGGACGCCTATGCCTGGCTCATGGAGATCGTCGGGGCCGCCGGACCGCTGAAGGAGGGCTCGGCGGGTGCCGTCCTGCACGGCGAGCTGGAGCGCGGCTACCGTTCGGCCGTCATCTTCACCTTCGGCGGCGGCAACAACGAGATCCAGCGCGAGATCATCTCCTGGATCGGTCTGGGGATGCCCAGGGTGCGGCGCTAGCCTGCGGGCATGGGCGACCCCGGGCTGTTCACGCCGAACTCCGTGACCTGGCAGATGCACGGCGACCCCATGATGTGGGTCGCCGGTGTCCGCGCGCTGTACCTCCAGGCCCTGCACCCGCGGGCGGTCCGCGGCGTCATACAGAACTCGGACTTCCGGCGCGACGCGTGGGGCCGGCTGATGCGCACCGCGAACTTCGTCGGTACGACGACCTACGGCACGACCGACGCTGCCGAGCGCGCCGGCGCCCGCGTACGGAAGATCCACAGCATGCTGACGGCGACCGACCCGGACACCGGCGAGCAGTACGGCATCGACGAACCCGGGCTGCTGCTGTGGGTGCACTGCGCGGAGATCGACTCGTATCTGCACGTGCTGCGCCGCTCCGGATTCCCGCTCACCGACGCGCAGGCCGACCGGTACATAGCCGAACACCGGGTCAGCGCACGTCTGGTGGGCCTCGATCCGGTGGCCGTCCCCGCGAGCCGGGCCGAACTCGCCGCGTACTTCGGCGAGGTGCGGCCGGAGCTGGCCGTGGGGCCCGACGCGCGCGAGGTGGACGACTTCCTGCTCCGCCCGCCGACGCATCCCCTTCTCGTACCGGCGCGCGAGGTGCTGTGGCGGCGCGTGGCGGAGCTTGCGTACGCCGCTCTGCCGCCGTACGCCCACGAGTTGTACGGCAGACCGGCCCCCGCACCCGCGGTCGTCACCCGCCGCTTGCGGCTCACGGGCGCGGTACTGCGGCGCGTTCCCCCACGTGTGCGCTGGCAGCTGCCGCCCAAACACATCCTGCGGGCCATGGCGAGGCTCGGCCCGCAAGCGCGTCCGGCACCATACAAAGTGGGGCGATAGACCGCCATACTGGACGAGTCAGGGGGGTCTGGCGCGGATCGGACCGGCGCTTTGCGGCCGGGCGTGGTCCCGAAGTGGCCTTCCGGCGGCGGGGCGGGCGGCGACGGGGGCGGCGGATCGCTATGGGGGAGCACAGGCTGGTTCAGGGCCGGTACCGGCTGCTCGACCTGATCGGGCGGGGTGGGATGGGCGAGGTGTGGCGGGCCCGGGACGAGTCCCTGGGCCGGCAGGTCGCGGTGAAGTGCCTCAAGCCGCTCGGCCCGTACCACGACCCCTCCCTCGCCGGCGTCCTGCGGGAGCGGTTCCGGCGTGAGGCCCGGGTGGCCGCGGGCCTCTCGCACCGCGGAGTGACCGTGGTCCACGACTTCGGCGAGTCCGACGGCGTTCCGTACCTCGTGATGGAGCTGCTGGAAGGGCGTGACCTGAGCCGGCTGCTGCAGGACAACAAGGGCCATCCACTGCCCGTGGACCACGTGGAGGACATCGCCGCCCAGGTCGCGGCCGCCCTCGCCTACACCCATCGACAGGGCGTGGTCCACCGCGACTTGAAACCGGGCAACATCGTGCTGCTGACCGACGGCACGGTGAAGCTCTGCGACTTCGGCATCGCCCGCCTCGGCCACGACATCGGCTTCACCAGCCGGCTGACCGGCACCGGCGTCGCCCTCGGCACCCCGCACTACATGTCCCCGGAACAGATCGGCGGCGGTGAGGTGGACGAGCGCAGCGACCTGTACTCGCTGGGCTGCGTACTGTACGAAATAGCCACCGGCGCACCGCCGTTCGATCTGGAGGACGCCTGGGCGATCCTCATCGGCCACCGCGACACCCCGCCCCGTCCGCCCCGTGAACTGCGCCCGGAGCTGCCCGGCCGCCTGGAGCGGATCATCCTCGGCCTCCTGGCCAAACGGCCCGAGGAACGCCCGTACGACGCCGGTGAGTTGGTCCGCCGGATCCGGGGCGGGCGCGCGACGGACACCGCCGCCACGGCCGTGGAGTTCCCGGCGCCGGCAGGCGCTGCCCGGCCGCCGTCCTGGAGCCGGGGCATGACCACCGGCCACAAGGCGCTCGGCGCCGGACCGGGCGCGCTGCCCCCGGATGCCGGGGCGGCTCTGTCCGGCCGCTGGCTGGTCGCGCCCGAAGGGGGCGCGGGGCCGCGTCCGATACGCGGCTCCGGGCGCGAGGCGGGTCCCCCCGGGATCGAACGAAGCCGGGGAACCGGGGGAGCGGCCGGCGACCACGGACCCGCGGACGCTCGACGCCCCGTGGCGGCGCTCCCCGCAGGGCGCACGGCAGGTCCCGGGGAGCGGCCCGCCCGCCCCGGCCCCGACCACCCCGAGACCCTGGCCGCCCGCTACGAGACCGCCTTCGCCCTCGTCCGCGCCGGCCGGCTCGCCGAGGCGCTGGACGCCTACACGGACCTCGCCGAGACCAGAGCACGCGTCCTCGGCGCCGACCACCCCGACACCCTCGCCACCCGCCAGGAGTCGGCCTATGCGCTCGGCCGGCTGGGCCGTCACTTCGAGGCCCACCAGGTGTACGCGGAGGTGCTGGCCGCGCGGGTGCGCGTCATGGGCCCCGACCACCCCGACACCCTGCGCTGCCGGCACAACCTCGCCTGCACCCTCGGCCGGCTCGGCCGCCTGGACGACGCGCGCCGCACGGCCCTGGAGGTGGCCGCCGCCCGGGCCCGGGTCCTCGGCCCCGACCACCCCGACACCCTGGTCTCACGCTCCGAAGTCGCCTACGCCGAGGGTCAGTCGGGCCGCTGGGAGGAGGCGCTGCGCATCTACGGGGAGGTCGCCGAGGCCAGAGCGCGGGTGCTCGGGGCCGACCATCCCGACACCCTCGCCGCCCGCTACGAGACCGCTCTCAGCCTCGGCCGGCTCGGCCGCAGCGCGGACGCCCTGCGCCGGTACCGGGAGCTGATCGTGGACCGCAGCCGTGTCCAGGGCCCCACCCATCCCGAGACCCTGCGCGCCCGGCACGGGCTCGGGGTCAACCTCGGCCGTCTGGGACGCTGGGAGGACGCGCTGACCGAGGCCCGGGACGTCTGCCTGCTCCGCGAGCACACCCTGGGGCCCGCGCACCCCGACACCCTCGTCAGCCGCCGCGAGGTCGCGGTCGCCCTGGGCTGGCTGGGCCGCTGGGCGGAGGCCCTCACGGAGTACCGGTGCATCGCCGCCACCCGGGAGCAGATTCTCGGCCCGGACCACCCCGACACCCTCGCCGGCCGTGGCGACGAGGCCCACTGCCTGGAGCGGCTCGGCCGGGGCACCGAGGCCGGCGAGCTGTACCGCAGGCTCGCGGTGGTGCGCCGGCACGCGTCCGACGGAGCCTGACCACGGTCGGGGCACGCCTCTGGCCGCAGTGGATCATCACGTGTTACGAAGAACCATGGCTGCCAACGAGCTCACCCGCACATTCGACGCCGTCATTGTCGGCGGTGGACACAACGGCCTGGTCGCCGCCGCCTATCTGGCCCGGGCCGGCCGTTCGGTGCTGGTGCTGGAACGGCTGGACCACACCGGCGGCGCCGCCGTCTCGACCCGCCCGTTCGCCGGCGTCGACGCCCGGCTGTCGCGCTACTCCTACCTGGTCAGCCTGCTGCCGCGGAAGATCCTGCGCGATCTCGGGCTCGACTTCCAGGTCCGCTCCCGCACCATCTCCTCGTACACCCCCGTCGAGCGCGCGGGACGGCCCACCGGGCTCCTCGTCGGTGGCGGCGAGCAGCGCACCCGGGAGGCCTTCGCCCGGCTGACCGGCGGCGAGCGCGAGTACGCGGCCTGGCAGCGCTTCTACGGCATGACCACCCGCCTCGCCGAACGCGTCTTCCCCACCCTCACCGAGCCCCTGCCCGGCCGCGAGGAACTGCGCCGCCGCATCGACGACGAGACCGCCTGGCGGACCCTGTTCGAGGAACCGATCGGCGTCGCCGTGGAGGAGAACTTCGAGGACGACCTGGTCCGGGGCGTGGTCCTCACCGACGCCCTGATCGGCACCTTCGCCGACGCCCATGACCCGTCTCTCGTGCAGAACCGCTGCTTCCTGTACCACGTCATCGGCGGCGGCACCGGCGCCTGGGACGTGCCCGTCGGCGGCATGGGGGCCCTCACCGACGCCCTGGCCGCCGCCGCCCGCTCCGCGGGCGCGGTCGTCGCGACCGGGCACGAGGCGGTCCGGATCGCCACCGACGGACACACCGCCGAGGTCACCTACCGCACGGCCGACGGCGAGGGCGTCGCCGCCGCCCGGCACGTCCTGGTGAACGCCTCCCCGCAGGAACTGGCCGCGTTGACGGGGGACCCGGCGCCCGAGCCCGCCGAGGGCGCCCAGCTCAAGGTCAACATGCTGCTCACCCGGCTGCCCCGGCTGCGCGACGCGGCCGTCGACCCGCGCGAGGCCTTCGCCGGCACCTTCCACATCGCCGAGGGCTACCGGCAGCTCGCCACCGCCCATGCCCAGGCCGCCGCCGGCGAACTCCCTACGGCCCCGCCCTCGGAGATCTACTGCCACTCCCTGACCGACCCCACCATCCTCGGCCCCGACCTCGCCGAGCGCGGCTACCAGACGCTCACCCTGTTCGGTCTGCACGCCCCGGCCCGGCTCTTCGACCGGGACAACGACGCCGCGCGCGAGGAGCTGCTGAAGTCCACCCTCGCCCAGCTCGACGCCCACCTCGCCGAGCCCCTCACCGACTGCCTGGCCACCGACGCCGACGGCCGTCCCTGCATCGAGGCCAAGACCCCGCTCGACCTCGAACGGGACCTGCGGCTGCCCGGCGGCAACATCTTCCACCGAGCCCTGTCCTGGCCCTACGCCCAGGAGGGGACGGGCCGTTGGGGAGTGGAGACCCGCCACCCGAACGTCCTGCTGTGCGGCGCGGGCGCGGTGCGCGGGGGAGGGGTGAGCGGGGTGCCGGGGCACAACGCGGCGATGGCCGTGCTGGAGACCACCGCGTAGCCGACCGCCCCGAAACAATCTGACGGAACGTCAGAAAAGCCCTTCCGTCGTCCGGTCGGCTGCGGCATCCTGCGCCCATGCAGACGGAGCTGAGCAGGAAACTGGGAGTCGAGCACGCCGTCTTCGGCTTCACGCCGTTCCCCGCCGTCGCCGCGGCCATCAGCCGGGCCGGCGGCTTCGGCGTGCTCGGCGCGGTCCGCTACACCGCCCCCGATGACCTCAAACGCGACCTCGACTGGCTCGACGCGCACGCCGGCGGCCGGCCCTACGGGCTGGACGTCGTCATGCCCGCGAAGAAGGTCGAGGGTGTGACCGAGGCGGACGTCGAGGCGATGATCCCCGAGGGGCACCGGCAGTTCGTGCGCGAGATCCTCGCCAAGTACGGGGTCCCCGAGCTCGCCGAGGGCGAGGCGTCCGGGTGGCGCATCACCGGCTGGATGGAGCAGGTCGCCCGCACCCAGCTCGACGTCGCCTTGGACTACCCGATCAAGCTGCTCGCCAACGCCCTCGGCTCCCCGCCCGCCGATGTCGTCGCCCGCGCCCATGACCGGGGCGTGCTGGTCGCCGCGCTGGCCGGCAGCGCCCGGCACGCCCGCAAGCACCAGGAGGCCGGCATCGACATCGTCGTCGCGCAGGGCTACGAGGCCGGCGGGCACACCGGCGAGATCGCCACCATGGTGCTCACGCCCGAGATCGTCGACGCCGTCGACCCCCTGCCCGTCCTCGCCGCGGGCGGCATCGGCAGCGGACAGCAGGTGGCGGCCGCCCTCGCTCTCGGCGCACAGGGTGTGTGGCTGGGCTCTGTGTGGCTGACCACCACAGAAGCAGACCTGCACTCGCCCGCCCTGACCCGCAAGCTCCTCGCCGCCGGGTCCGGCGACACCGTCCGCTCCCGGGCCCTGACCGGCAAGCCGGCCCGTCAGCTCCGTACCGAGTGGACCGACGCCTGGGACGACCCGGCCGGACCGGGCACCCTGCCCATGCCGCTGCAGGGCCTGCTGGTCGCCGAGGCGGTCTCCCGGATCCAGAGGTACGAGGTGCAACCGCTGCTCGGCACGCCGGTCGGGCAGATCGTCGGCCGGATGAGCAGCGAACGCAGCGTCCAGGCCGTCTTCGACGACCTCACCCGCGGCTTCGAGGAGGCCGTGGACCGCATCAACCGCATCGCCGGAAGGAGCGGCCAGTCGTGAGCACACCCCCCGCCGGTTTCTGGGCCGAGGCCGCCCAGCACCCCGACCGCCCGGTCCTCGTCGCGCCCGACAGCGAGGAGTGGACCGCAAAACGCCTGCACAGCGCCGCCAACCGGCTCGTCCACGGGCTGCGCGCGGCCGGCCTGGAGCGCGGCGACGCCTTCGCCGTCGTCCTGCCCAACGGCGTCGAGTTCATCACCGCCTACCTGGCCGCCACCCAGGCCGGCCTCTATCTGGTCCCGGTCAACCACCACCTCGTCGGACCCGAGATCGCCTGGATCGTCGCCGACTCGGGCGCCAAGGTGCTCATCGCCCACGAGCGGTTCGCCGCCGCCGCGCGGGCCGCCGCCGACGAGGCCGGACTGCCCGCCACCCACCGGTACGCGGTCGGCGCGGCCGACGGGTTCCGGCCGTACACCCAACTCCTCGACGGGCAACCGGAGTCCGCGCCCCCTGACCGGGAACTCGGCTGGGTCATGAACTACACCTCCGGTACGACGGGACGCCCGCGCGGCATCCGCCGCCCGCTGCCCGGCAAGGCCCCCGAGGAGTCGTACCTGGGCGGCTTCCTCGGCATCTTCGGCATCAGGCCGTTCGACGACAACGTCCACCTCGTCTGTTCGCCGCTGTACCACACGGCCGTCCTGCAGTTCGCGGGCGCTTCCCTGCACATCGGCCACCGCCTGGTCCTGATGGACAAGTGGATCCCGGAGGAGATGCTCCGCCGCATCGACACCCACCGGTGCACGCACACCCACATGGTCCCGACCCAGTTCCACCGCCTGCTGGCCCTCCCGGACCAGGTGAAGGCCCGCTACGACGTCTCGTCCATGCGGCACGCCATCCACGGCGCCGCCCCCTGCCCGGACCACGTCAAGCGGGCCATGATCGACTGGTGGGGGCACTGTGTGGAGGAGTACTACGCGGCCAGCGAGGGCGGCGGTGCCTTCGCCACCGCCGAGGACTGGCTGAAGAAGCCCGGCACGGTCGGCAAGGCCTGGCCGATCAGCGAGCTCGCGGTCTTCGACGACGAGGGCAACCGGCTCCCGCCCGGTCAACTGGGCACCGTCTACATGAAGATGAGCACCGGCGGCTTCTCGTACCACAAGGACGACGCCAAGACCCGGAAGAACCGCATCGGTGACTTCTTCACCGTCGGCGACCTCGGCTACCTGGACGAGGACGGCTACCTCTTCCTCCGCGACCGCGAGATCGACATGATCATCTCCGGCGGGGTCAACATCTACCCGGCCGAGATCGAGTCGGTGCTGCTCTCCCATCCGGGTGTCGCCGACGCGGCCGCCTTCGGCATCCCGCACGACGACTGGGGCGAGGAGGTCAAGGCCGTCGTCGAACCCGCCCCCGGCCATCAGCCGGGCCCGGCTCTCGCCGCCGCCCTGCTCGACCACTGCGCCGAGCGGCTCGCCGGCTACAAGCGGCCCAAGAGCGTCGACTTCGTCGCCGAGTTGCCCCGCGACCCCAACGGCAAGCTGTACAAGCGGCGGTTGCGGGACCCGTACTGGGAGGGGCGTGCGCGGGTGCTGTGACCGGGAGCGGGGACGGACGGGGTCAAGGGCGAGGGGGCGGACAGCTCTCCAGGAATGCGGCGAGGCCGGCGGCGTCGGTGCCGGTCTTGCGGTACACACAGGACAACAACAGCCGCACGCCTTGCTCGGTGAGGCGCAGTTCCTTGGCGATGACCGGCACCGGGTGCCCCCGCACGACTAGTCCGGCGGCCCGGTGTTCCCGAGCGGTCAGGGTGTCCGCCTGCACATAACGCAGGGGCAGCGGACGCAGTCCGGCCACCGAGAGTTCCTCCCGGGCCCGGGAGGCCAGTGCCTCGGCTCCGCAGTGGACGGCGCCTTCCAGGCCCTGGTAGAGCCGGTCGGCGGCTTCCTGCAGCCGCCCGTTGCGGGACAGCGCGGCGCCGAGGCCGATCTGGGCGCGGGCGAGCTCGTAGGCGGCGGGCGACTGTTCCAGGTGGAGGACGGCTTCCGCGTACAGGTCGAGGGCCGCCGGGCCGCCCGTCACCTCGGCGAGGGTGTGGAGGGCCTGGCCGATGGTCGAGGCGGCGCCGAAGTCCCGGGCGCGCTTCACGGCGTCCCGGGCGTGGCCGGCCGCCTCGTCCGGGGCGGTGGGGGCGAGCGCGGAGGCGAGCCGGAGCAGCCAGGGGCACCAGGCCGGGTTCCGCCAGGCCCGTCCGTCCAGCCAGTCCCCGACCGCGGACAGGAGTGCCGCCGCCTCGACGTGCCGTCCCTCCGCCAGGAGCAGTTCCGCGTACACCGTCCGGGGATCGGGGTAGATGACGGCGTTCGGCGTCGTCTCGCCGAATCGGTGCTCGTCGGCGAGTGCGCGCGCCTCGGTGACGCGCCCACGGGCCAGCAGTGTCTGGACCAGGATGCCGACGGCGAACCACCGCGCGGGTACGGCCCCAGGCACTTTCTGGGCGATGCGCAGGCCTTCCCGCGCGAGGTCGTCGGCTTCGGCCAGGCAGCCCCGGTGGTAGCCGATGTAGCCGGCGAGGGTCTGGCCGAGGGCCAGGTGGGAGCCGCGCCACCCCTTGGCGACGCACTCGGCGATGCCCTTGTTGAACAACTCCTCGGCCCGGCGCGGCTGGTCGCCGTACATGAACACCAGGGCGACCGAGACGGGTACCTCGAATCCGTGGTTCTCGTCGATCCAGCTCATGCCGCCGTGGAGTGCCTTCTCGGCGTACGCGAGGGCGGTCTCGCGCGGTTCGCCGCGCTTGACGGCATCCCACGCCCGTAGTCCGAGGATGTAGCGTTCCTCCAGACCGCGGCCGGGCAACTGCTCGGCCAGCCGCGCCAGCGTCCGGGAGCGGGCGGGTGAGCCGGGGTCGTCGGTGCGGACCATGCTCCAGACGAACTGATCGGCCTGCATGCGCAGTTTGACGCGCGGATTCGTGGCCTGCTTCGCCTCTTTCGCGGCCACGTTCACGGCCTCGGCCAGCTGATCGGTGTGGGCCAGCGCCTGCGTCAGCCGGAAGACGATGGAGGCACGCAGATCGGGGTCGACGGCGCGTTCCGCCAGCGCCTGGCGGAGGTGGCGCACGGTGGCCGTGGGCTCGATCAGGAATGTGGCGCAGGCGAGTTCGTGAAGGACCGCGGCGCGGTCCTCGGGCGGGGGCGGCTCCTCCAGCGCACGGTTCAGCAGACGCCGGGCGGCCTCGGTGGCCCCGGCGCGGAGGTACTCACGAGCGGCCTCGCGCAGGCATGCGACCGTCTCGGAACTGCCCTCGCAGGGAACCTCCAGCAGGTGCCGTGCGGCGGCTGTGGGGCCGTATCCCGCGGCCAGCACGGTCTGTGCCGCGGTGTTGTGCAGGCCGACCCGGAACGCCGTGCGGATCGACCGGTAGATCGTCGTGGCGATCAGGGGGTGAAGGAACTCGAGCTCACCTTCCGGGCCGTGGCCGTCGGCCAGGATCCGGGCCGCGCGCAACTTCTGGGTCGCCTCGGCGACGGCCTCGTCGCCGAGCACCGCGATGGTCGCGGCCAGCCGCGGTGAGAAGGGTGAACCCAGTACGGCCGCGGTGTGCGCGAAGCGGACGGTCGCCGTGTCCAGCCGCTCCAGGCGCTCGATCAGCCCCGGCCCCTTGATCGCGGCGGCGAGTTCACGCATCGCGGGCAGGTCGCTCTCGGTGCCGCTCAGTTTCCGCTCGGCGAGTCCGATGGCGAGCTCCACCGCCTCGAAGGGGCTTCCGCCGGTGGCCGACCAGCATTCCTCGCAGAACCGGTCCTCGGCCGCCGCCCCGATCTCGTTCCTGACGATCCGCGCCACGCCGTCGGCGGTGAGCAGCGCCAGGTCATGAGGGCGGTTCCCCCGGTCTCCGGCCGGCGAACGGAGCTCGCCCGCCTCGGGCGGCAGCTCGTCGGGCCGGTAGGCCACCACGATCAGCAGCGGAAGGTCCTCGACCCGTGGGGCGAAGGAGGCGAGCCAGGTCAGGGACTCCGCGTCCGCCCAGTGCAGATCGTCGAGCAGCAGGACGACGGGCGCCTTCTGCACGGTGAGGCGCGTCATGACCCAGTCGAGACCTTCGCGGACCCCGGTCGGGTCCGGCGCGGGGGCGGAGCCCCTCGCTTCGAGACCGAGCGCGGGGGCGACGATGTCGTACCAGCTCCCCAGGAACGAGCGGAGTTCCGCCCCGTCCATGGCGGCCAGGGACGGCTGCACCAACTGGCGCACCACGCGGAACGCCGCTCCCTGTTCCGTCTCCCCGCCCCTGCCCGACAGCACCGTGAATCCATGGGCCGCGGCCCGGGCACGTGCCTCCGCGACGAGTGCCGTCTTGCCCAGGCCGGCCGGCCCGGTGAAGGCGAGCAGTCCCCTGTGCCTCGCGCGCGGCACGCCGTCCGTGGTGCGCCGCAACTCCTGGAACGCGGCATCCAGGGCCTGGAGTTCCCGTCGGCGCTCGATCAACATCCGCTGCTCCATGATCGGTTGCCGCGGCTCCGTCGCCATGTGCCGTACCGCCTTCTCTCACTCGGCCCGGGAAAGCCGAGCGTACGCCTCGTGGGGGTGCGGCAGACCGGATCGGACTCCATAAGGTGAATCGACGCCGGGGGATGGGAGAATGCCCGCTCGCCGGGTATGGGGTCCGAATGCACTCGCCCCCGCCGCGGTGCGACGGGGGCGACTACGGCTCGGCGGGCACCGACGCCACGTCCGCGTACCGCGGCACGGTGCGTGACCAGTAGTAGCACCCACGGATCCAGCCGATCATGCCCTCCACGTAGCCGACGCCCACCGGACTCAACTGGGGTTCGATCTCCGCGTAGAGCCTCTGGATCTCTTCGATCGTGCCGTTGATCTGCCGGACGGCCAGGAGGACGGCCGTCTGCAGGGAGCACCGGTGTTCACGCTGGTGGGCAAGGGCCAGATTGATCATTTCGCCCGCGCGCTGTTCTTTCACCGCGGAGAAGAGGTCGGGAATCCACACCGCCGCGTCCGCCGACAGGCGGCTCAGCCGCCGTACGACGGGATGGTGGAGTTCGGCAGGGGAGAGCTCATGTGGCTGGGCGGCCTCGCACAGTGGGTGGAACGGTTCGACGCCCGCGGTCAGCGACCGTATCGAGGTGCAGTCTCCGGTCCGCAAGGGGAGGGGGTGGGCCTGAGCCACTGCTTCGTACAACAGGCCGTGCACGTATTCCCGGCTCTTCCAGGCCCACCGCGCGGCCTGTGCGGGTGTGCACCGTTCCCGGACCCGCCGGTGGAGATCGGCCAGTGCCGCGCCGAGCGGAGTGCCGGGCGGCCGGCCGTCCCGCAGAATCGCGATGCTCTCGCACAACATGGGCAGCAGCCCGCCCGGTGAGCCGCGCCCCGTTTCCTCGGCACGGTCGTCGAAGACGAACTGGTAGGCGATCTGATCGGCCACGATCTGCAGAAGACCGGGATCCATGGTGGGACTGTTGTAGGACGCGAGTTCGGCCGGACGAGTGCGGGCGATCATCGCCGCCACACCCGGTTCGTCGGTCAGCCCCCACGCCCTCAGCCATGCCTCGACGCCGGCCGCGGCTTCGGTTTCACCGGGGTTGCGCTGGAAGGGGAACGGCATGTGGAGGTGGCGGTCGATGAGGTCCTTGAGCGTGGAGACCGGAATCGCGTCGGGTACCCCGACCGCGACTTCCTCATGTGTTGCCGACAACGTGGTCACCTGCCGTCCGGGAGTCCGATGCGCGAGAACGGGCTTCGCACGCCATCACCAGGGCGCGCGGCCCCAGTGTGATCGCCGGGCGCGGCGGCTGTGCGACATACCCGGGCACATGGCGCAGGCGCCACCGCCCCGCGAGGGTCGCGAGTGCCAGGGTGGTCTCCACCATGGTGAACTCGTCGCCGAGGCATTTGCGGTTGCCCGCGGAGAACGGCATCATCGCGCGGCGCTGTGCGGCGGTGGGCCTCCCCGGCAGCCAGCGAGCGGGGTCGAAACGCCCGGGGTCGGGAAACGACGAGGGATCGTGGTGCAGGAGGTAGGGGCTGTACAGAACGGTGGCCCCCTCGGGCAGCCGGCACCCGGCCAGTTCCGTCTCCCTGGTGGCGACGCGCGTGAAGAGCCAGCCGGGTGACGAGTGGCGCAGTGTCTCGGAGACCACGCACCGGGTGTGGACGAGGTGCGGCAGATCGTCCGGGCCGGGCCGTCGGCCGCCGGGGAGGACGGCGTCGAGCTCGGCGTGCAGACGGCGCTCCGCCTCCGGATGGCGGGCCAGCAGGCTGAAGGCGTCGGCGAGGCACAGTGCCGGGGCCTCGACGCCCGTGAGCAGCAGCGTGATCAGGTGGTCGTGGACGTCCTGGTCGGTGAGGGCCGCCGCTCCGCCGTCGCCGCGGGTGGCCGCCAGCAGGGTGCCCAGCACGTCGTCCCGGCCGGCGCCCCGGCGGCGCTCCGCGATCGCCGTGTCGATGATCGCGTGCAGGCGGGAGAGCGCGTTCCGGTAGCGGCGGTTGGCAGGGGTGGGGAGACGGAAGAGGCCATCGATCGGTACGACGGTGCGGACGAAGAGGCCACGGACGACGTCGGTGAGACAGTCCCGGACTTCGGCGGTCGTCGCGTCGTCCAGGGCGTCGGACAGGAGGACCCGGCTGATCACGCGTGTCGTGAGGGTCATCATCGCCTCGGTGACGGGGACCGTCCGACCCGTCGGCCAGGCGTCGCACACCGACGCGGCCTCCTCGGTGACGAGCTCCGTGCAGGCGGCCACGTGGGAGGGGCGGAAGCGGGGCTGCAGCAGCCTGCGCTTGTCCCGGTGGGCCGCCTGACGGCAGGTGACGAGACCGTCCCCCATGAGTTTCCCGAGCCTGTCGTAGAGCGGGCCCCCCTTGTCGAAGGTGTGCGGATCCATGAGCACCTCATGGGTCAGCTCCGGGTGGCACACCATCCAGGCGCGCTGGGGGCCCAGCCGTATCTCGACCAGGTCCCCGTACGCCGGCAAAGAATTCAGAAACGCCAGCGGCCGTCGGTATAAGGCGATACCGTGGCCGAGGAGTGGGAATATGCCGGGAGCAGTACCTGTCCTCCACATTCGTTTCTGATCGGGCGCAGCAGAGCTCATGGATACCTCCTGCCCAACGTGACACGCGAAATGAGTGAAGCCGTCACGGACTTGGCACTTGAGACAAGTCCTGCCCAGGTTCAACGGCGCCTCTTTCCGGAAACCTTTCTCCAAAGGGGCGCACGGGAGCACGGAGAAGCAAAAATCACTTTCTGCGCAGGGGCGTTGATGCTTTGTGCATCGAACGCGATGTCCGCTTTTCTCTCACGTCCGGGGTGCTTGACCTGGCTCCGCGACGGAACGAGGATCATGAGCCATGACGCAGGGACACGGCAGCACGGTCGACGGGGTGCTGCGGCGCAGCGCCCGGCGCACCCCGGCCCGCCTCGCGGTGGAGTACGGCGAACGCCGCTGGACGTACGAGGAACTCGACGACGCCGTCTCCCGCGCGGCCTCGGTGCTGCTCGCGCAGGGGCTGAGCCCCGGCGACCGGGTCGGTGCCTTCGGCCACAACTCCGACGCCTATCTGATCGCCTTCCTCGGCTGCGCCAGGGCGGGCCTGGTCCATGTGCCCGTCAACCAGAGCCTGACCGGGGACGACCTGGCCTACCTGGTCGGCCAGTCCGGCAGCACGCTCGTGCTGGCCGACCCCGGCCTCGCGGACCGACTCCCGGACGGCGTACGGACGCTGGCGCTCAGGGACGCCGAGGGCTCGCTCCTCGCCCGGCTGGCGGACGCGAGCCCGTACGACGGGCCCGAACCCCGCACCGAGGACCTGGTGCAGCTGCTGTACACCTCCGGTACGACCGCCCTGCCCAAGGGCGCGATGATGACCCACCGGGCTCTCGTGCACGAGTATCTGAGCGCGATCACCGCCCTGGACCTGAGCGCCGGCGACCGTCCGGCGCACGCGCTGCCGCTGTACCACTCGGCGCAGATGCACGTGTTCCTGCTGCCGTATCTGGCGGTCGGCGCGACCAACATCATCCTGAACGCCCCGGACGGGGACCGCCTCCTGGACCTGATCGAGGAAGGCCGCGTGGACAGCCTGTTCGCGCCGCCCACGGTGTGGATCGGACTCGCGGGCCGGCCCGACTTCGCCACCCGCGACCTCGACGGCCTGCGCAAGGCCTACTACGGCGCGTCGATCATGCCCGTCCCGGTGCTGGAGCGGCTGCGGGAACGCCTGCCGAGGCTCGCCCTCTACAACTGTTTCGGGCAGAGCGAGATCGGTCCGCTGGCCACGGTGCTCGGCCCCGACGAGCACGAGGGCCGGCTGGACTCCTGCGGCCGGACGGTGCTGTTCGTGGACGCCCGGGTCGTGGACGACAAGGGTGAGGACGTGCCCGACGGCACGCCCGGCGAGATCGTCTACCGCTCACCGCAGTTGTGCGAGGGCTACTGGGACAAGCCGGAGGAGACGGCCGAGGCCTTCCGGGACGGCTGGTTCCACTCCGGTGACCTCGCGGTGCGTGACGCCGACGGCTACTTCACGATCGTGGACCGGGTGAAGGACGTCATCAACTCCGGTGGTGTCCTGGTGGCTTCGCGCCAGGTCGAGGACGCCCTGTACACCCACGAGGCCGTCGCCGAGGCCGCCGTGATCGGCCTGCCCGACGAGCGGTGGATCGAGGCGGTCACGGCGGTCGTGGTCCCGCGCGGTGAGGTGACGGAGGACCAGCTCGTCGCCCACGTGAAGGAGAAGCTCGCTCCCTTCAAGGCGCCCAAACGGGTGCTGTTCGTGGCCGAGTTGCCGCGCAACGCCAGCGGGAAGATCCTCAAACGCGAACTGCGGGACCGGTTCAGCGGTTAGCCGGGGCCGTCAGCCGTCTTCGACTGCAGCAGGGCGTCGGACAGCGAGCGCCGCTGCGGCAGTGCCGACGAGCGCCTTCCCCGACAGGCCGGCCGACGCGGCTCTGCCCTCGGCGGAGCGGGCCGCCGGGAGCGGGGTGCCCGGCTATCGTGCCCCGCATGGACACCGCCGCGCTGCGCACCATCGAGGCGAACGGCATCACGCTGGCCTGCCGTACGTGGGGCCCCGCCGACGCCCCGCCCGTCGTGCTGCTGCACTGCCGGGGCGCGGACGGCTCGGACTGGACGCGGATCGCCGAACGGCTCGCGGCACCCCCGCGCCCACGCCGGGTGTACGCCCCGGACCTGCGCGGCCACGGACACAGCGACTGGCCGGGGGACTACCGGGCCGAGGCGATGTGCGACGACGTCCTCGGCCTGCTGGCCGCCCTGGGCCTGGACAGCGCCGATGTCGTGGGCCATTCGCTGGGCGGCATCGTCGCCTACCTGCTGGCGCAGCGCCGTCCCGGACTCGTACGGCGCCTGGTGCTGGAGGACGTCTGCGCACCCGTACCGCTCGTCCCGCCCCGCCCGCCCGCCGAACGGCCCGAGGGAGGACTGCCGTTCGACTGGGCGATGGTGCGGGCGACCGACGGGCAGCGCAACGCGCCCGAACCTGTGTGGTGGGACCACATGGGCCGGATCACCATGCCGACGCTCGTCATCGGGGGCGGCCCCACCAGCCACATTCCGCAGGACCAGGTCGCGCTGCTCGCCGGCCTGATCCCGGGCGCCTCGCTCGTGACCGTGGACGCCGGGCACCTGGTGCACGAGTGCCGCCCGGATGAGTTCCTCGCCCTGGTCCGGGAGTTCCTCGACCGATCCTGACCGAGGGATCGACGTCGGCGGGGTCAGCGCGGTTGTGGACCGAACGCCTTCAGGAACCGGTCGCGGAAGCTGTCCATCGCCCAGATGGGGGCGTTGGCGGCGGGCTTCAGGCCCTCCGTCCAGCCCCAGCCGGAGACCCGGTCCAGCACCTTGGGATCGCGGGCCACGATGCTGACCGGCACGTCCCGGCGCGGGCTGTTCCCGGTGACGGTGGGCACGGGCTGGTGGTCGCCCAGGAAGACCAGGACGGTGTTGTCGTTGCCGTAGCGGCGCAGGAATCCGACGAGGCTGTTCAACGAGTACTCGATGGAGGTGTGGTAGGCGGTGCGTACGCTCGCCGGGTCCTTCCAGACCTCCTCCTGGGACTTGCCCTCCGTCCTGACCTGCTGGAAGACCGAGCCGTCGCCGAGCTTCGCCCAGTCGACCATGCGGGGCAGGGGTGCCCAGGGATAGTGGCTGGAGGTGAGGATGATCTCCGCCATGATCGGGCCGCGGCCGGGCTGGGCGAACTCCCGCCGCCGGAACGTCTCCAGGGCGAACTGGTCCGGCACCTGCGACCAGCCGAAGTCCGGGCCGTGGTAGTCGAGGTGATGGCCGTCGTAGACATGGTCCAGCCCGAAGAACCGGCCCTCGGGCCACGCCACCAGCACCCCCGGCACCACACCGACCGTGCGCCAGGCACCGGTCCTGCGGAAGGCGCCGGTGAGGGTGGTCCGGTCGCTGGAGGTGAGGCTGCGGAACCGCTGCTGGTTGCTGATCCACAGGCCGGACAGGAAGGTCGAGTGGGCCAGCCAGCTGCCGCCCCCGACCACCGGCGAGCGCAGCCAGCCGCTGCGCGCGCGGAACCCCGCGGCCCCGAGGGTGTCCGTGCTCTCCTTGAGGACGGCGTTGACCTGCGGGGCCATGGCCGGGTCCTCGATCGCCGAGCGGCCGTAGCTCTCGACGAACGTGAACAGCACGTCCTTGCCGCGCAGGCCGGTCAGCAGCTGGTTCGGGGGCGTGTGGGCGAAGGCGTCGCGGGCGGCCTGGCGTCGGAACAGCCGTGCGTCGGCGAGGGAGACACGGACCTGTTCGGCGCGGTCGCCGAGGAGACCCGCGTCGAGCGTCGAGGCGACGGGCGTGCCACCGGTCTGCACACCCAGCACGACGCAGGTGACCCAGGCGGTGCCCAGCACCAGGACGGTGCGGACGGACCGGGCGCGGTGGCTGGCCAGCAGCGTGGCCAGCCGGACCGTCGCGCCCGCGGTCAGGACGAGGACGGCGACCACGAGGAGCAGGGCACCGGCGATGGCGGCCAGCTCCCCGGTGCGGCCGGAGGTGTCCCGCAGATAGTCCGCCGCGTTGCCCAGCAGGCCCCAGTCCAGCACCAGGTCGAAGGGGCGGTACAGCACCGAATAGAAGCCGATGTCGAGGAATTTGAGGAGGGTGACCAGCCCGATCAGCAGGCCGGCGGCCACCGCCCCGGCACGCCTCGCCCGAGTCGGCAGCACCAGCAGCACGGTGGCGAGCAGGATCCCCTCGGCCGGCAGGCGCAGGAACGCCTTCGGGGTGAGACGGTCGGGCTGGTCGGGCACCAACAGGGCGGCGAGAATCAGACCGACGGCGAGGACGGTCACGCCCGCCGCCACGACTCGGCCCCACCCGCCGGCCGGGCGGCGCTCGGCGGCCCTCTCCCACGTGATACCGGCCCGTCCGCCGGTCGGTCGGACTGTGGCCGCCACTTCCTGCATGACGCGGGCCAGCCCGCCGAGTGGGCCCGTGGCGGCCGGTCCCCGCCCGCCACGGGCCCGCCTCGCGAGCCGGCGGGCCACTCCGGGCGCCCCCACCTCCCGCGCCACAGGTCCGCCGTCCTTCTCAGGCCTCCCCGCGCCGCCCGCCCCAGCGGCCTCGCCGCCGCCTGCCGACCCGGCCGGACTTCCGGTGCCGACCGGGCCGCCAGCCGCGTCGCCTGCTGCCCGCCCCGGGGGTCTTGTCGCGCCGGTCGTCCCGGTGGGACTTCCGCTTGCGTCCGGCTCGGCGGGTTGCTCGCCCGCTGTCTGTCGGGTGGGGCCGTGGGTTCTGGTTGGTCTGGTGGGTTGGTCGCCGACTGTCTGTCCGGCGGGGCTGTTCGCTGCGGTCGTCCCGCTGGGACTTCCGTCTGTGCCCGGCTCGGTGGGTTGGTCGCCGACTGTCTGTGGGGTGGGGTTGTTCGCTGCGGCCGGTCCGGTGGGACTTCCGTCTGTGCCCGGCTCGGTGGGTTGCTTGCCAGCTGTCTGTGGGGTGGGGTTGTTCGCTGCGGCCGGTCCGGTGGGACTTCCGCCTGTGCCCGGCCCGGCGGGTTGCTTGCCAGCTGTCTGTCGGGTGGGGCCGTTCGCTCCGGTAGCCCCGGTGGGACTTCCGCTTGCGCCGGGCCCGGAGGGCTCCTCGCCCGCTGTCAGTCCGGCTGGGCCGTCCAATCCGGTCGGGCCGGTGGAGCCGTCCGCTCCGGTCGGTCCGGCAGGACTCGCACCACCGGTCGGTCCGGTGGCCCCGACGCCCCCCGGCGGCCCGCTGGGACCCCCCGCCCCCTTTGGCCCGGTGTTCGTCTCGTCCGTGCGCTCCGGCAGGTGGCGTGGCGTGTGGTGAGGCACCCGGAGATCCTTCCGTGCGTGGCCCGGTGCCGGTGCGGAAGGCCGGGACCGGCACCCACCGTCCGACCGATGATCACCCAAAGTAGCCGAAGGGCGTCGATCGTGCGCACAGAGTAGTCCTACGGGGTGGTGAGGGGCGGCACGCCCCGGGGGCTACCGCCGGTCGGCCGACGCCGCCACGTCCCGCGCCCACCGGTAGTCGGCCTTGCCGCTCGGGGACCGCCGGATGGAGTCCGTGATCACCAGCTGGCGGGGGACCTTGTAGCCGGCCAGCCGGGTGCGACAGTGGGTCTGTATGTCGGCCAGCGTCGGATGCGTCGCTCCCTCGCGCAGCTGCACCACGGCCGCCACATGGTTGCCCCAGGTCGCGTCCGGCACCCCTGCGACCAGCGCGTCGTAGACGTCCGGATGCGCCTTGAGCGCCTGCTCGACCTCCTCCGGGTAGACCTTCTCGCCTCCGGTGTTGATGCACTGCGAGCCCCGGCCGAGCACGGTGACCACGCCGTCCTCGTCGACCGTCGCCATGTCGCCGAGCAGGACCCAGCGCTGTCCGTCCTTCTCGAAGAAGGTCTCGGCGGTTTTCGCCGGGTCGTTGTAGTAGCCGAGCGGCACATGGCCGCACTGCGCGACCCGGCCGGGTTCGCCCGCGGCGACCGGTTCGCGCGTCGCCGGATCCACCACACGCGTACGGGAGTTGACCCGCAGGCGGAATCCCCGCTCGGGACCCGAGTCCTCCGTCGCCGTACCGTTGAAGCCGGACTCGGAGGAGCCGAAGTTGTTGAGCAGCATCGCGTTCGGGACCAGCTCACGGAACTGCCGGCGCACCGTCTCCGACATGATCGCGCCCGACGAGGACACGCTGAACAGGGCCGAGCAGTCCGTCCCCTTGAGCGGCCCGCTCAGCGCGTCGATCAGCGGCCGGAGCATCGCGTCGCCGACCAGCGACATGCTGGTGACCTTCTCCTTCTCGACGGTCCGCAGTACCTCGTCCGGTACGAACCTGCGGTGCAGGACGACCCGCTGGCCGAAGTTGAAGCCGATGAACGCCGTCAGCGTCGAAGTGCCGTGCATCAGCGGGGGAGTGGGGAAGAAGGTGATCCCGGAACCCCCGGCGGCGACCCGCTCGGCCAGCTCCTCAGGTGTCTTCACCGGCTCCCCGGTCGGCGCGCCGCCGCCCAGCCCCGCGAAGAAGAGGTCTTCCTGGCGCCACATCACACCCTTGGGCATGCCGGTCGTGCCGCCGGTGTAGATGATGAACTGGTCGTCCCCGGAGCGGGCCGGGAAGCCCCGCCCGGGCGAGCCCGCGGCCTCCGCGTCGGCGAACGGCACCGCCCCGGGCACGGCCACCGGCGCCACCCCGGGCGCCGCCGTACCGACCCGCAGCAGATGCCGCACCTTCGGTGTACGTGGCAGCGCCGCCGCCACCCGGTCCGCGAACTCGCTGTCGAAGACCAGCGCGACCAGGTCGGCGTCCCGGTAGAGGTACACCAACTCCTCTTCGACGTACCGGTAGTTGACGTTCACCGGAACGATCCGCGCCTTCAGGCAGCCCAGCACGGTCTGCAGGTACTCGACGCCGTTGTACAGGTGGAGACCGAGGTGTTCGCCCGGCCGAACGCCGCTGTCGGCGAGGTGGTGGGCGATGCGGTTGGCGGCCGCGTCCAGTTCCGCGTAGGTCAGCCGGCGCTCGGTGCCGGTGCCGGGGTGGTCGACGTAGACCAGCGCCTCGCGGTCCGGGACCACGTCGACGACCGACTCGAACAGGTCGGCAAGGTTGTACTGCACCGCTCCTCCTGACCCCGATCGCGCCCGCATGCGTCCACTAGCGGGCCATCAGAGCAAAAGGCGCCGCAACTGTGAAGGGCTCGCACCAAGAAATCTGACTGTCTGTCAGAAAACCCGTGAAGCTCCCTTGAAGTGCCTCCCCGCCTACTGCAACCTGTTCTCGTTCTCACCGAGGGGAGAAAGCCCATGGGCGGGACGGAACACCTCACCGTGCGGCGTGCGGGCGCCACACTGGTGCTCACGCTCAACAGGCCCGACGCCAGGAACGCGCTCTCGCTCGCGATGCTCGTCGGCCTCTACGACGGCTGGCTCCAGGCCGACGCGGACGACGGGATCCGCTCGATCGTGCTCACCGGGTCCGGCGGCTCCTTCTGCGCGGGCATGGACCTGAAGGCGCTGGCCGGGAACGGCATGCAGGGCGAGCAGTACCGCGACCGGCTCAAGGCCGACCCGGACCTGCACTGGAAGGCGATGCTGCGCCACCATCGCCCCCGCAAACCGGTCATCGCCGCCGTCGAGGGGTACTGCGTCGCGGGCGGCACCGAGATCCTGCAGGGCACCGACATCCGCATCGCGGGCGAGTCCGCGACCTTCGGCCTGTTCGAGGTCAAGCGCGGACTGTTCCCCATCGGCGGCTCCACGGTCCGGCTGCAACGCCAGATCCCGCGCACCCACGCCCTGGAGATGCTGCTCACCGGACGGCCGTACACCGCCCGGGAGGCCGCGGACATCGGCCTGATCGGCCATGTCGTCCCCGACGGCACCGCGCTCGAGTCGGCCCTGG
The DNA here is from genome assembly GCF_040652655.1 of Streptomyces sp. NPDC048191. NCBI lineage: Bacteria > Bacillati > Actinomycetota > Actinomycetes > Kitasatosporales > Streptomycetaceae > Streptomyces > Streptomyces sp. NPDC048191. The sequence continues at coordinate 143,169 of NZ_JBEZMO010000018.1, read as the reverse complement.
AGATCGCCGAGCGCATCAACGCCTGCGGCCCGCTCGCCGTCGAGGCCGTCAAGGCGTCGGTGTACGAGACCGCCGAGATGACGGAGACCGACGGGCTGGCGGCCGAACTCACCCGCGGCTGGCCGGTCTTCGACACCGCCGACGCCAAGGAGGGCACCCGCGCCTTCGCGGAGAAGCGTCCCCCCGTCTACAAGCGCGCCTGAACCGCCGAAGGAGTCCCAGGATGCCCGAAGTCCTCCAAGCGCCCCTCGTCGTCGAGTTCCCCTTCACCCGCTCCCTCGGCCCCGTCCAGAGCGCCTTCCTCACCGGCCTGCGCGAACGCGTGGTCCTCGGCGTGCGGACCACCGACGGGCGCACCCTCGTCCCGCCCGTCGAGTACGACCCCGTCACCGCCGAGGAGATCCGCGACCTGGTGGAGGTCGCCGCCACGGGCACGGTCACCACCTGGGCGTGGAACCACGAGCCGCGCCGCGGCCAGCCCCTCGCCACCCCCTTCGCCTGGGTCCTGGTCCGGCTCGACGGCGCCGACACCGCCCTGCTGCACGCCCTCGACGCCACCGGGCCCGAGGCCGTCCGCACCGGCATGCGGGTCCGCGTGCGCTGGGCGGCCGAACGCACCGGCGCCATCACCGACATCGCCTGCTTCGAGCCGTACGACGGCGAACCGGCCCGACCGTCCGGCCACACCGGCGCATTCGAGAACCCGCTCACCGGCATCGTCGCCCCGGCCCGCCTCGACTACACCTACTCGCCCGGCCGTGCCCAGTCCGCCTACATCCACGCCCTCTCCGCACAACGGACCGTCGGCGAACGCTGCCCCTCCTGCCGCAAGGTGTACGTCCCCCCGAGGGGCGCGTGCCCCACATGCGGCGTGGCCACGGCGGAACAGGTCGAGGTGGGTCCCCGCGGCACGGTCACCACCTTCTGCATCGTCAACATCAAGGCGAAGAACCTCGACATCGAGGTGCCCTACGTCTACGCGCACATCGCCCTCGACGGCGCCGACCTCGCCCTCCACGCCCGGATCGGCGGTATCCCGTACGACCGGGTGCGCATGGGCCTGCGCGTCGAGCCCGTGTGGACCGAGGGTGCCCGCTACCCCGACCACTACCGGCCCACCGGTGAACCCGACGCCGACTACGACACCTACAAGGAGCTGCTGTGACCCGGGAGATCGCGGTCGTCGCCTTCGCCCAGACCGACCACCGGCGCTCCAGCGAGGAGTCCTCCGAGGTCGAGATGCTCATGCCGGTCCTCCACGAGGTCCTGGCGCAGACCGGACTGAAGACGGCCGACATCGGCTTCACCTGCTCCGGTTCCAGCGACTACCTCGCCGGCCGCGCCTTCTCCTTCACGCTCGCCCTCGACGGCGTCGGCGCCTGGCCTCCGATCTCCGAGTCCCACGTCGAGATGGACGGCGCCTGGGCACTGTACGAGGCCTGGACCAAGCTGCTCACCGGCGACGCCGACACCGCGCTCGTCTACTCCTACGGCAAGTGCTCGCCCGGGTCGGTCCGGGACGTCCTCACCCGCCAGCTCGACCCGTACTACCTCGCCCCCCTGTGGCCCGACGCCGTCGCCCTCGCCGCTCTCCAGGCGCAGGCCCTCGTAGACGCCGGCGACACCGACGAACCCGCGCTCGCCGCCGTCGGCGCGCGCAGCCGGGCGGACGCGGAGGCCAACCCGCACGCCCAGCTCAGGGGCCTGCTGCCGCACGGCGACTACGTCGTACGGCCGCTGCGCACCGGCGACTGCCCGCCCGTCGGGGACGGCGCCGCCGCCGTGATCCTCGCGGCGGGGGAGCGGGCCCGGGAGCTGTGCGAGCGGCCCGCCTGGATCCGGGGCATCGACCACCGGATCGAGGCGCACGGCCTCGGCGTCCGCGACCTCACCGACTCGCCGTCCACGCGGCTCGCCGCCGAGCAGGCCGGTGCCTTCGAACGGCCCGTCGACACCGCCGAGTTGCACGCGCCGTTCACCGCCCAGGAGGTGGTTCTGCGCAAGGCGCTCCGCCTCGGCGACGACGTACGCGTGAACCCCTCCGGCGGGGCCCTGGCCGCCAACCCGGTGATGGCCGCCGGACTCGTCCGCATCGGCGAGGCCGCCGCCCGCATCCACCGCGGCGCGTCCGACCGCGCCCTCGCCCACGCCACCTCCGGTCCGTGCCTGCAGCAGAACCTGGTCGCCGTACTCGAAGGGGATCCACGATGAGCAAGGAGCCCGTGGCCGTCACCGGCATCGGCCAGACCAAGCACGTCGCCGCCCGCCGGGACGTCTCGATCGCCGGACTCGTCCGCGAGGCGGCCCGAAAGGCCCTGGAGGACGCCGAGTTGACCTGGGCCGACATCGACGCCGTGGTCATCGGCAAGGCGCCCGACTTCTTCGAGGGCGTGATGATGCCCGAGCTGTACCTGGCCGACGCGCTCGGTGCCGTCGGCAAGCCCATGCTGCGGGTGCACACCGCCGGCTCCGTCGGCGGATCCACGGCGCTGGTGGCGGCCAACCTGGTCGCCGCCCGCGTCCACGGCACGGTCCTCACCCTCGCCTTCGAGAAACAGTCCGAGTCGAACGCCATGTGGGGCCTGTCCCTGCCGATCCCCTTCCAGCAGCCCCTGCTCGCCGGCGCCGGCGGCTTCTTCGCCCCGCACGTCCGCGCCTACATGCGCCGCAGCGGGGCCCCCGACAGCATCGGCTCCCTCGTCGCCTACAAGGACCGGCGCAACGCCCTGAAGAACCCCTTCGCCCACCTCCACGAGCACGACATCACCCTGGAGAAGGTCCAGGCCTCACCCATGCTGTGGGACCCCATCCGCTACTCCGAGACCTGCCCCTCGTCCGACGGCGCCTGCGCGATGATCCTCACCGACCGCGCCGGAGCCGCCCGCGCTCCGCGGCCGCCCGCCTGGATGCTCGGCGGCGCCATGCGCAGCGAGCCCACCCTGTTCGCGGGCAAGGACTTCGTGTCCCCCCAGGCCGGCAAGGACTGCGCCGCCGACGTCTACCGGCAGGCCGGCATCGCCGACCCGCGGCGGGACATCGACGCCGTCGAGATGTACGTGCCGTTCTCCTGGTACGAGCCCATGTGGCTGGAGAACCTGGGCTTCGCCGCCGAGGGCGAGGGCTGGAAGCTGACCGAGTCCGGGGCGACCGAGCTCGACGGCGACCTGCCCGTCAACATGTCGGGCGGCGTGCTGTCCACCAACCCGATCGGCGCCTCCGGCATGATCCGCTTCGCCGAGGCCGCGCTCCAGGTGCGCGGCCAGGCCGGAGAACACCAGGTGGACGGCGCCCGGAAGGTGCTCGGGCACGCCTACGGCGGCGGCTCCCAGTTCTTCTCCATGTGGCTCGTGGGAGCGGCACCCCCCGACCACTGAAAGTCCTTCCCACGTGGCCTGTTGGGCATCGTGAGCGGTCGCTAGGCTGACCCGCGGACGATGTGACCGGGAGGAGCACGGACGTGGCCGAGACCACCACCCAGCAGAAGCCGCTCGCGGGCTGGGACAAGCCGGAGCTGGACCTCAGCAAGGCCGAGTGGCAGTCCAGCAGCCGAGGGCTGGGAGATGTCCAGATCGCCTTTGTCGAGGGCTTCATCGCGATGCGCAACAGCGACCGTCCGGAGAGCCCATCCCTGATCTTCACGCCGGCGGAATGGGGGGCGTTCGTCTCCGGAGCCCGGGAAGGCGAGTTCGACCTCACCTGACCGGGACGACCTGACCTGAACCGGGGGTGTTCCGAGCCGATTTCCGGACACGCGACCAGTGGGACCGCGCTGGGACCGATGCCTGCGCCAGGCTGGCCCCAGCAAGGGGAAGGTCGTGTTCCGAAAGGTGAGGGACGATGAGCACTGCGCCGGTCATCGCCGCGGTCGACGGTTCGGACGACAGCCTGCGCGCACTGGAGTGGGCCTTCGACGCCGCCCGGCGCCGCGCCGCGCCGCTGCGGGTGGTGCACGTACGGCAGTACGCCGCCTGGGGCCAGGCCGACGTGCTCGTCGCCGCGCCGCCCGAGACGGAGGGCGATCCCGTCCTGGACGACGTGCACACCCGGCTCGCGGACCGCGGCGAGGAGCCCGTCGTCGAGTACGTCGCCCTGGAGGGCGTACCGGGTGCCGTGCTGCCCGAACTGGGCACGGACGCCGAGCTGTTGGTCCTCGGCTCCCGCGGCCGCGGCGGCTTCGCCAGCCTGCTGCTCGGCTCCAACGGGCTCGCCGCCGCCCGGGACGCCGAGTGCCCGGTGGTCGTCGTACCCCGGCCCGGCAGTGAGGTGCACGGGGAGGGGCCGGCCGAGCCCGGGCCGCGGGTGGTCGTAGGCCTGCACGTCGACAGCCCCGACGAGGCCACCCTCGACCTGGCCTTCACCGAGGCCGCCCTGCGCGGCGCCCGAGTCCAGGTCGTCGCGGCCTACCCGTGGCCGGTGCAGATCTGGTCCGCCCCCGGCCAGATCCTGCCGCCCCAGGTCGACCGGGACGCCATCGAACACGAGACGCGCGCCCTCGCCGAGGGCTTCCTCGGCCCGCACCGCGAACGGCACCCCGGGGTCCGCGCCGACGCCGAGGCGCTGCCCGGCGACGCGGCCGGCCACCTCGTCGCCGCTTCCAAGGACGCCGAACTGGTCGTCGTCGGCCGGCACCGGCGACGCCTGCTCGCACCGGCCCGCATGATGGGCTCGGTCACCCAGGCCGTCCTCCTGCACGCGGCGAGCCCGGTCGCGGTGGTGCCCCCAGGGCCGCCGGAGGACTGAGCCGGTCCGGTCGGCGTAGCAGACCGCACCGCGCCCCGCAATCCGTCCGGTGCCGAGCGGCACGGACCGGGCTGTGGTGTCCCGCGCCATGGTGACGGCCCCCACGCGTACGTACGGTTCCGCCACGCCCGGCGCCGAGTGCGCCGTCCCCGCGCACGAGCGGCCGGGACCCGTGTCCTGCGAAGGAGCCGCCCATGACACCGCCCCCGTTCACGAAGGCGCCCGGAGAGCCGCCCCGCGCCCGCCTGCTGCCCCGCCTCCTCGCCGTACTGGCCGTCGTCCTCGGCACCGCGCTCGCCGGCCCCGCACCCGCCGCCCAGGCCTCCGTGACGCTCACCAGGGTGAGCGACTTCGGATCCAACCCGGGCGCGCTCACCATGTACGTGTACCGGCCGGCGTCCCTGCCCGCGCACCCACCGGTGGTCGTGGCCCTGCACGGCTGCACCCAGAACGCCCAGGGCTACGCCGACAACTCGGGTCTGCCCCGGCTCGCCGACCGGGACGGTTTCCTGCTGTTGTTCGCCGAGACCGGCTCCGCCAACAACCCGAGCCAGTGCTTCAACTGGTTCCAGACCACGGACAACCGGCGTGGGCAGGGTGAGGCCCTCTCCGTCCGGCAGATGGTGAGCCAGGCCGTGAGCGCCTATGGCGCCGACCCCCAGCGGGTCTACGTCACCGGTCTGTCCGCGGGCGGCGCGATGACCGCCGTCATGCTGGCCACCTACCCCGACGTCTTCTCGGCCGGCGCCGTCGTCGCGGGCCTGCCCTACGACTGCACCAAGGACAACAGCCCCTACACGTGCATGAACCCGGGCGTCGACCTGAGCCCGGCCGAGTGGGCGCAGCGGGCGCGGGACGCCTACCCGTCGTACACCGGGCCGTGGCCGCGCGCCGCCGTATGGTACGGCGACCAGGACACCACGGTCGTCCCGCGCAACGCCACGGAGTTGCGCGACCAGTGGACGGCCCTGCACGGCCTCTCCCAGACCCCGAGCCGCACCACGGCCATCGGCCCCGACGCCACCCAGCAGGACCAGTACCTGGCCGCCGACGGCACGGTCGCCGTCGAGGTCGACCGGGTCCCCGGCATCGGCCACGGCACCCCGGTGGACCCGGGCACCGGCACCGACCAGTGCGGCAGCACCGGCGCGCCCTACTTCCCGGCCTCGATCTGCTCCAGCTACTGGATCGCCCGGTTCTTCGGACTGGACACCACCGACCCGGGCGGTGGCGACGGAGGCGGTGGCAGCGGCGCCGCCTGCTGGACGGCGAGCAACTACGCCCAGGTGCAGGCCGGACGCGCTACCACCAGCGGCGGAAACACCTACGCCAAGGGATCCCAGCAGAACATGGGCCTCTACAACACGTTCGTCACCCACACCCTGAAGGAGTCGCCCACGGGTTACTACACCATCGCCGACAGCGGCTGCCCCTGACAGAAGGTCAGCCACCCTCGGCCATAGGGGTCGACAACGCTCCGGGGGCCGTCTTCATGGCGGCCCCACACATGTCCGGCGCACCCACCGCGCCCCTAGCCTCCAGCGCGTCCACCCGCAACCGGAGGGAACCCGAATGCCCACCACACCACACGGACGGCCCACCCGACGAGCCGTCCTCCCCGCACTGGCCCTCACCGCGGCCTGCCTGCTCCTGCCCACCCCGGCCACGGCGGCACCCGCCGGCCCGGCCGACGGGCACTGTGCCGGCCGCGCCCAGCTCCGGGTGCCCGGCGCCGAACGGCAACAGGCCGACTGCCTGGACGAGCTGACCACCGCCGGAACCGTGGCCTCCGGCCACACCGACCCCGCCGACTACGCCGGTCTCACCCCCAAGGACCTGCCCACACCCACCGGCGTCCCCGGCATCCAGATCGACGGCTACTTCCCCGACACCTCCACCACCGACACGAACCACGGCTGGCACCACGACTCCCAGTTCGTCGTCCGCCTGCCCGACCACTGGAACGGCGGACTGGTCGTCGCCGGAACGCCCGGCAACCGCGAGCAGTACGCCAACGACAAGGCCGTCTCCGACTGGGTGCTCGCCCGCGGCTACGCCTACGCCGCCACCGACAAGGGCAACACGGGCACCGCCTTCTACCGCGACGGCGGGCGGCCCGGCGACGCCATCGCCGAATGGAACGCGCGCCTCACCCAGCTCACCCGCGCGGCCCGCGCCGTCGTCGCCCAGCGCTACCACCGGCCCCCTGCCCGCACCCTCGCCACCGGCCTGTCCAACGGCGGGTACCTCGTCCGCTGGCAGCTGGAGAATCACCCCGAGCTCTATGACGGCGGAGTCGACTGGGAGGGCACCCTCTGGCGCACCGACGGGCCGAACCTGCTCACCTTCCTGCCGCAGGCCCTGCGCCACTACCCCGCGTACGCCGCCGGCGGCCCGGGCGCCGCCGAGGCCGGGGCCGCGCTGCATCAGGCCGGCTTCCCGGCCGGCTCGGAGTTCCTGTGGCCGTACCACGACCAGGTCTACTGGGACCTCACCCAGCGCATCTACCGCGAGGAACTCGACCCCGGCTACGACGGCGCCACCGAGGCCGGCACCCCCTTCTGCGCCTCCGGCACACCCGCCTGCGACGCCGACTACGACTACGCGGCCCGCCCCGCGTCCGTGCACCGCGCCGTCGACCGGATCGCCCTCACCGGGCGCATCGGAAAGCCCTTGATCACCATCCAGGGCACCCTCGACGTGCTGCTGCCGATCAGCCAGGACTCCGACGTCTACGCCCGCATGGTCCACGCGGCCGGACGCGGCTCCCTGCTGCGCTACTACCGCATCGAGGACGGCACCCACACCGACTCCCTGGTCGACGCCTTCCCCGACCGGCTCCGCCCCATGGTCCCCTGCCACCACGCGGCCTTCGAGGCGCTGGAGGGCTGGCTCTCCGGCACCGCCCTCCCACCCGCCGACCACACGGTCCCCCGCCCGGCCGGTGCCGCTCCGGCGACGCTCCTGACCAGCTGCCCCCTGCGGTGAGGGGCAGCGGGGCCGCGACCCCGGAGGGGCACGCCGAGGGGCGCGGGGCCGTGTCCGACATGCGGCTCCGCCGCGGGCCGCGACGCGCCACAACGGACCCGCGGCCGAAAGACGAACCCGGCGGCCCCGTCGCGGCGCGACGCGCGGAGCCCACGTACCATGGCCGCATGTCGTTCCTCCGCCGCCGCAGCGCCACCCCTGCGGGACCCGACTTCGACGTGCTGGCCATGGACCCGGGCGACTGGCCGGGCAACCTCGGCGCGGGCCTGCTGCCCGCGCCCGACGGCACCTGCCAGGGCGTCTTCCTGCGCTACGACCTCTTCGGCGGCCGCGGCCCCGCCATGATCATCGGCAATCTCCCCGAGGGCTCCCCGGCCCGCGAGGTGGCCGAGGACGAGATCCCCTTCGAGGTGGGCCAGCTGCTGATCGCGCTGGAGAACGACGAGGAGGTCACCGTCGTCGGTGTCGAGGACACCCCGGTCCTCCAGGGCGACAACCTCCTCATCGTGCGGCGGCTGAAGCTGTCCGAGTCCCGCATCTCCTGCGTCCAGTTCGACCGCAGCGACGGCGTCCTCGTCACCATCGCCGCCTGGGACCGCCCCATCACCGACGACCTGTACGCCCTGCTGAAGCCGCTCCCGGCGGAGCTTTTCCAGCAGGGCTGAGGCCACCGGCCGCGGCTAGCCGGCCGAGCCCTCGAGGGTCACGTCCGCCGCACGGACGAAGCCGACCCGGTGGCCGTACTGGATCTCGTAGTACAGGTCCTTGCCCACCACGACCCGGTGCGAGTCGGTGGTGAAGGTGACCGCGTAGTAGTACTCGCCCGGCACCTCGTCACCGGCCACGTACTTCTGTCCCGCCGGGATCGTGTACGGCAGCGGGACGACCGACTGCGCGGGCACTCCCGCCGGGTAGGCCTCCTTCTCCGGATACGCCCTGCCGTACACCGGGACGCTCGCCAGGCCCTCCTTCGGGGTGATCACCAGACCCTTGGCGGGCACCGCCGTCGGCGCCTTGCGCGGGTTCTCGAACCAGGCCTTCTGGCCGAGGTACCAGATCGCGGTCCAGTCGCCCCAGCGGTCCGCGACCGCGTACCGCTGACCGGTCGAGGCACGGGACGACAGGTCGTTCACGTCGATGGTCGGGTCCTTCTTCAGCCCGATGTCCTTGATCAGCGGCGCGTTCACGTCGTGGTCCGAGTACAGCCGCACCTCGCTGGAACCGTGCGCCGTGCACGGCGCGCCGCTGGTGGTGCAGCCCGTGTAGGCCGGCTGGTTCGAGGAGTAGTCCGGCAGGATCGTCACCAGCCCGCCCCGCTTGCCGGCGGTGCGCTCGAACGGGTGGCCCAGCAGCTGGAAGTAGTGCCGCCAGTCCCAGTAGGGGCCCGGGTCCGTGTGCATACCGGGGATCGTGGACGTGGTCGGACCGGGCACGTTGTCGTGGCCCAGGATGTGCTGCCGGTCCAGCGGGATGTCGTACTTCCGGCTCAGGTACTTCACCAGCCGGGCCGAGGAGCGGTACATCGCCTCCGTGTACCAGGCGTCCGGGTTGGCGAGGAAACCCTCGTGCTCGATGCCGACGGACCGGGCGTTGATGTCCCAGTTACCCGCGTGCCAGGCCACGTCCTTCGCCTTGACGTGCTGGGCGATCAGACCGTCCGTGGAGCGGATGGTGTAGTTCCACGACACATAGGTGGGGTCCTGGATCAGGTTCAGCACCCCGTCCCAGGTGCCCTCCGTGTCATGGATGACGATGTACTTGATGCTCTGCGACACCGGCCGGTCGCCGAGATCGTGGTTGCCGTAGTCGTCGTTCCCGAACTGCGCGTACGGTGCCCAGACCGCCTCGCAGGACACCGAGCGCGGGCACTCGACGTCGTCCGTGGGCAGGGTGGGCAGGCCGGTCTCCGCCAGCTGGGCGGTGTCGGCGGTCAGCCCCGGCTGGGCCGCGAGCGCGACCAGCTGGCCGTCGTCCGTGGTGCGCTCCTCGCCGGTGCGCAGCACGTCGTACACGTCGTTCGCGTAGGCCGCCGCGGTCGCCGAGTCGTCGGCGCCGGAGAACCGGGCCACCGCGGCGTACCAGTCGCCCGGGTCGGCGCTCAGCGGCTCGCCGAGCTGCTTCTGGGCGTCGGCCAGCAGGGCCGCGCCGCCGGCCACGTTCGCCTCCGGGTCGGTGCGCAGCTGCTCGGCGGTCAGGCCGGTCAGGCCCGCCGCCTTCGGCAGCGTCTTCAGGCGGGCCGGGAGCGTGGACTCGGCCGGCACCTTGATGTCGGGGTGCACGGCGGCGCGGGCGCTGTCGCCGCGGGCGTCCTCGCCGCCCTCGGCGAGGTGCTCCGTGGTGGCGACGGCGGTCCGGGCGTCCGTGAGGTGCATCGGGCCGTAACCGCCGGACACGCTGGGCGCGCCGGCGTGCCAGTCCCAGCGGGACTGGAGGTAGGAGACGGCCAGCAGGACGCTCTGCGGCACGTGGTACTCGGCCGCGGCGGTGGCGAACGCGTGCTGCAGCCGGTCCGCGGAGGAGTCCGTGGCGCTGTGCGCGGGAGTCGCGCCGAGCAACGGCAGCAGCAGGGCCGCCGAGGCCAGGGGGCCGGCGGCCCGTCGCAGCTGTCTGTGACCGGATGTGGACTGGGAATCGGTGGCGGAACCTCGCAATGCGGCCTCCTGTGACGGGCGGGCGTGGCGGGGCGTGCGGCGCAGAGCTGGGTCAGTGGTACCGGCTTGCCGACGATCCGTCAATGATGCCTTCGAGAGGGCGATTTCCCATGTCACGGAGGTGTTCGGCGAGTTTCGCCGTGGTGGTGTGCGGGCCTGCGAGGCGTCACTGGCGTACACCAGTGGTCGCGGCCGGGGCCGGACACACGAAGGTCCGCGGTGCGCCGCCGCTCTGGCGCACCGCGGAGCCGTCGTCCCCGTCAGCGAGTGCCGACCGCCGCTCGTACGGCCTTGCGGGCCATCTGGCAGTCGTCGTGCAGCCGCCTGAGCAGCAGCCGCTGTTCCTCGCCGGACGGCGCAGCACCCGGGTGGGCCACGCCCGGTGCCGCCGGGGCCACCTCGTGCATCGAACGCTGCACGGCCGTCTCGTAGGTACGGATCTCCCGGGTCAGCACCAGCATCAGATTCACCAGGAAGGCGTCCCGGGAGGCCGGGCCCGCCGACTGGGCGATCTGGCTGATCTGGCGCCGGGCGCCGGGCGCGTCCCCGAGGACCAGCCACAGCGTCGCCAGGTCGTACCCCGGCAGATACCAGCCCGCGTGCTCCCAGTCCACCAGCACTGGACCGGCCGGTGAGAGCAGGATGTTCGAGAGCTGGGCGTCGCCGTGGCAGAACTGCAGCATCCCCTGGCGGCCCACCTCGTGGGCGATGCCGTGCAGCAGCTTCTGGAGGTCGCCGAGGTCGCGGTCGGTGAGCAGGCCCAGCTCGTGGTACCGGGAGATCCGGACGCCGTAGTCCAGCGGCCTGTCGAAGGTGCCCGCGGGCGGCCGCCACGCGTTCACCCGGCAGATCGCGCCCAGCGCGGCCCGGATGTCCGCGCGCGGCGGGGCCTCCACCGGATGCCGCTGCAGCGCCGCCACACGGCCCGGCATCCGCTCGATCACCAGGGTGCAGTTGTCCGGGTCCGCCGCGATCAGCCTCGGCGCACGAACCGGAGGCCGGTGCCGGACGAACGAGCGGTATGCGGCTATTTCATGACGGAACCGCTCGGCCCAGGCGGGCGAGTGGTCCAACAGACACTTGGCCACGGCCGTGCTGCGCCCTGTCGTCCCGACGAGGAGGACGGACCGTCCGCTGCGCCGCAGCACCTGCACCGGAGCGAACTCCGGACAGATCCGGTGCACCGCCGCGATCGCGGTGCGCAGCTGCGCGCCCTGGGGGCCGGACAAGTCGAGTCTTCCGCTGAGTGGTTGGGTGCCGGTCTGGCCCGGGATGCGCCGGGGCCGGCCCGTGACCGGGACGGGGCCGGCCGGACGCACCACCGGGTCCAGGTATGGTCCGCCACCCGCCGGGCGGGGACGCAGCGGTCGGGGCGGGGCGGACACGGAGGACGATGCTGCGTACATGGGAGATACAGATCCCTTCGTGTGCCTACGGTGCCTGCCTGAGGTTCCGTGCCCGTGGCACATGCGCGGGGCCGGGGCTCCGGGGAGCCCGTACTCCGATCGCATGTACTGCGGGCGTGCGCCTGCCCGTCCCGGCCGCCGGGGTGCACCCTGGGGAATGCACCCGCTGGCTCCACAAGAGCCGAGCGGCGACCGGGTCGGGGTGGCGCGTTCCTACTCGACACCCGATGCCCAGTGGCACACCATCTGGCGCACCCTGGCGAACCCTGGCGAATAGTCGCCCGGCAACCTCCACCGGGCTACTGTCAACTCAGCCGAGAACCTGGGGGCTTGACGTGAGCGGACAACCCAACACCCGCCTTGCGGACCTGTTCGGCCTGGCCGGCTGGTCCAAGGGGGAACTCGCGAGGCTGGTCAACAAGCAGGCGGCGGCCATGGGCCACCCCCAGTTGTCGACCGACACCTCCCGGGTTCGGCGGTGGATCGACACGGGAGAGATCCCGCGCGATCCGGTACCGCGGGTGCTGGCAGCTCTGTTCACCGAGCGTCTCGGCCGTGTCGTGACCATCGAGGACCTCGGTCTGGTACGGCACGGGCGTACGGGAAAACGGCAGGGCGACGGGATCGAGGAACATCCCGACGGCGTGCCGTGGGCGCCCGAACGGACCGCCGCGGTCCTCACCGAATTCACGGGAATGGACCTCATGCTCAACCGACGCGGCTTGGTGGGCGCGGGTGCCGCGCTCGCCGCGGGATCCGCACTCAGCGGCGCCATGTACGACTGGCTGCACACCGACCCCACCCTGAAGGCCGACGCCCCCGTCCTCGACGACCCCCTGCACGCCGACCCCGCCGGGTTCGACCGCTATGAGGCCGCCCCCGTCGGGTCGCAGGAGATCGAGGAACTGGAGCGCTCGGTCGAGGTGTTCCGCGCCTGGGACGCGGCCCGTGGCGGCGGGCTTCAGCGCAAGGCGGTCGTGGGCCAGCTCAACGAGGTGGGCGGCATGCTCGCCTACCACCATCCACCCCATCTCCAGCGGCGCCTGTGGGGCGTGGCTGCCAACCTCGCCGTCCTCGCGGGCTGGATGTCGCACGACGTCGGCCTGGAGCCCACGGCGCAGAAGTACTTCGTCATCGCCGCCCACGCCGCCCGTGAGGGCGGGGACCGGCCGCGCGCCGGCGAGGCCCTGTCCCGGGCGGCCCGGCAGATGGTGCACCTCGGCCGGCCCGACGAGGCACTGGACCTGATGAAGCTCGCCCAGTCCGGCTCGGGCGACCGCCTGCAGCCGCGCACGAAGGCGATGTTCCACACCATCGAGGCCTGGGCGCAGGCGTCCATGGGCAAGGCCCAGGCGATGCGCCGCACCCTCGGCCAGGCGGAGGACCTGTTCGTCTCGGACCGGCAGGACGTCGAACCACCGGACTGGATGCAGACCTTCAAGGACGAGGACCTGTACGGCATGCAGGCCCTCGCCTACCGAACGCTGGCGGAGTTCGACCCGAGTGCGGCCGTGCCCGCCCAGCACTACGCGGAGAAGGCGCTCTCCCTGCGCATCGACGGGCGGGAGCGGTCGAAGATCTTCGACCACCTGTCCATGGCGTCGGCCTGCTTCATCGCCGACGACCCCGAACAGGCCGACCGCTACGCTCGGCTGGCCCTGATGTCGATGGGCTCGAACTCCTCCCGTCGCACCTGGGACCGGCTGCGCCAGATGTACCGGCTCACCGCGGAGTACGCCGGCTACCCGAAGATCCACGAACTGCGGGAGGAGATCCGGCTCGCCCTGCCCAAGCCGCGGGCCAAGGGCGCGGGCAGCGCACAGACGTGAGCGCACGGACACCCGGCCCGTGCGCCGCATTCCCTCGGTGACGTCACTTCATGCGGTGGGTCTGTCAGTTCATGCGGTGACCCTGGCGACGAGCACACAGGCGTCGTCCTCGCGTCCGCCCCCGCCGAACTCCTCGACCACCGTCCGTACACAGTCCTGGGCGGTGCGGGCCGCGGCGAACCGTGGGGCGAGAGCGAGCAGTCGCTCCAGGGCCGGGGTCGGGCTGTGCCCCGGCACCAGCCCGTCGGTGTGCAGCAGCAGGAGGTCACCCGGTTGCAGGGCCTCGACGGCCTGCCCGTAGACGGCGCCGGAGGTGGCGCCGAGCAGGACACCGTCGGGTGCCTTCAGCACGCGCCCCGTCCCGTCGCGGAACAGCAGCGGGGCGGGGTGTCCTGCCTGCGCCCAGACCAGGGTGTGGGTCTCGGGCCGGTAGCGGCAGCAGACGGCGCTGCCGAGGGCGGGCTCCACGGTGGCGTCCAGTAACTGGTTGAGCATGCCGAGCAGTTCACCCGGCCCGGTCCCGGCCAGCGCCATGCCGCGTACGGCACCGAGCAGCATCGCCATGCCGGAGGCGACGGCCACCCCGTGTCCGGTGAGGTCACCGACGCTGAGCAGGGTCTCGCCGTCGGCCAGTTCCAGCGCGTCGTACCAGTCGCCGCCGAGCGGGGTGGTCGTCGCCGCGGGGAGGCGGCGGGCGGAGAGGTCGAGGGTCCGTGGCCCCTGGTGCGGGAGCCGCAGGGAGCCGCGCCATGGCGGTAGCACGGCTTCCTGCAGCTCGGCCGCGATCCGGTGCTCGGTCTGCTCCTGCCGGCGCTGATGCTGCAGCGAGTCACGGGTCTCGCGCACCGTGCGCCGGCAGCGGCGCAGTTCGCTGACGTCCCGCAGCACGGCCCACATCGAGGCCGTGCCGCCGTCGGCGCCGAGCACGGGTTCGCCCATCATGTGCACCGCCCGTACCGAGCCGTCGGGCCGTACGACGCGGAACTCCCCGTCGATGGGCTTGCCGTCGACCAGGCAGTCGGTCACCATCGCGGTCAGTTCGGGCCGGTCCTCGTCCAGGACCAGTGCGGGCAGTTCGTCCAGGGTGAGGGCGGGTGAGGCCGGGTCGAGGCCGAGGATCTGGTACAGCTCCCCGGACCAGCTCGCCTCGTCCGTCAGCAGGTTCCAGTCGGCGCTGCCGACGCGGCTGAGCAGCGAAACGCCCGGGCCGGCGGTCGGTACGGGCCGGGCGGCGGGCGTCCCGACGGGCCCGGCCGGGGTGGCCGGCGCGACGTCCGGGCCGTCCCGGAGCTGGGCCAGGTGGGCGTCCAGGTCGTCCAGTTGGTGCAGTGCGAGGTCGTACAGGGCGCGCTGCCAGCGTTCCTCCGGGTCCGAACCCTCACTCGGGGTGTCCCGCCGCACCGCGTCCACGTCCCCCTTGAGCCGCCGCGTCTGGGTGATCAAAGCCTCGACCGAGCCGCGTCCGGGTGGCTGGGCGGCTGGTCGGTCCGCGGAGACAGGGGACGGCATGACGCACTCCGTTGGGGGACGATACGGCCAGGAAGGGGCGGGGGGACCGTTACGACTTTCGCACAGCCCGCGACGCCCCGTAAGGGATTTGGCAACACACGATACGGTGGTGCTTCCGGCATATGCCAGAGTCTTCCCGGAGTGACCCCGGCGCACGAATGACGTACGCGTTCGGCGGCTCAAGTCGTAGGAACCGTACGGGGGTTGTGGCACGCGGGCCGCGTTCGCCGGACGCTCACGCGTATGTTCGTCGCTCCTGTGTTCCAGTGTGCCACGGCCGTCTTGTACCCATCGATTTCTGACCGGATTTGACGGCATGCGAGGCGGCCCTGCGGAGTCCATTAGGACATGGATGCCATCACAGTCGAACAGTCCGCCCAGGCCCGGCTCATCACCGCCGAGGACCACGAGGTCCCGGTGTCGGCCACGCTGCGCTACACCACGGGTGATCCCCTGGCCGTCTTCGTCGACTTCCCCGCCGAGGCCGCCCTCGACGGGGAGGAGGTCACCTGGGTCTTCGCGCGGTCCCTGCTCGACCAGGGGCTGCGCGCCCCGGCCGGCCACGGGGACGTGCAGATATGGCCGTACGGCCGCACGCGCACGGTCCTGGAGTTCCACTCCCCGCACGGACTCGCCCTGTTGCAGTTCCCGGCGTCGGCGCTGCGCCGCTTCCTGCTGCGCACCTACGCGGTGGTGGGCGCCGGGCAGGAGGACGTCGCCGGAGTGGTGGAGCAGGGCCTCAGCACCCTGTTCGGCGGGGTGTGAGGGGAGCCCGGCCGACTTCGGCTCCTGTTCACCTTCGCCTCACCGCATCGGTATGGACCCTGACGATCACCGCGGGCACCTTGGCGCGCGGTGTGCCGCAGGGGCACCGACGACGAAGAGGGCGGGGCGAATGACACCGATCAGCCGAAGAGACTTCGTGGGGCTCGGCGCATCCGTGGCGGCGGGTGTCGCACTGGGCGGCGCCGACACCCGGCCGGCAGCGGCGGCGACCACGGCGACCGGCACGATCCGGGACGTCGGGCACGTGGTGATCCTCATGCAGGAGAACCGCAGTTTCGACCACTACTTCGGCCGGCTGAAGGGCGTGCGCGGCTTCGACGACCGCAGCGGCATCACCCTCAGCGGCGGCTACCCGGTCTTCGACCAGCCGAACGGAACGGGCCGCCAGTACCCGTGAAAGCTCAGCGCCACCCCCTCCGCCGGCGGCGAGGACGGCGCGACCCTCGCCCAGTGCAACGGCGACCTGCCCCACTCCTGGTCCTCGCAGCACTCCGCCTGGAACAAGGGCCGCATGGACAACTGGGTCGCGGGCGTCGGCAACGTCCGTTCGCTCGGCTACCTGGACCGCTCGGACATCCCCTTCCACTACGCGCTCGCCGACAACTACACGATCTGCGACGCCTACTTCTGCTCCACGCTCAGCGCCACCGGACCCAACCGCACCTACCTGTGGAGCGGCAAGGTCGACTCCACCAGCTACGACGGCGGAGACGGGTCCGGCCTGACCTGGCAGAACTACGCCGAGGCGCTGCAGGCCGCCGGAGTGAGCTGGAAGGTCTACCAGAACGCGGCCGACAACTACGGCGACAACGGCTGCGCCTACTTCAAGGACTTCGCGAACGCCAAGGCCGGCGACCCGCTGTACGACCGCGGCATGTCCTCGGTGCCGAAGGTGACCGGCTCGACCCCCGACGACATCGCCGCCGCCATCAAGGCCGACGTGCTGGCGGGCACGCTGCCGCAGGTCTCCTGGATCGTCCCCAACCAGGCCTTCTCCGAGCACCCCTACGCCCCGCCCGGCGACGGCGCCCACTTCGTGAACCTCGTCTACCAGGCCCTCGCCGCCGACCAGGACGTCTTCGACTCGACCGTCCTGTTCCTCAACTACGACGAGAACGACGGCTGCTTCGACCACGTGCCACCGCCGGCGCCGCCCGCCGGTACCGCCGGTGAGTTCCTGGGCGGGGTGCCGTACGGCTTCGGTTTCCGGGTGCCGATGCTCGTCATCTCGCCCTGGACGCGCGGCGGCTGGGTCTCCTCGGAGGTCTTCGAGCACACCTCGGTGCTGCGCTTCCTGGAGACCTGGACGTCCGCCCTCGGCAAGCCCGCCAAGTGCGCCAACATCAGCGACTGGCGACGCAGGGTCAGCGGTGACCTCACCGGGGTCTTCGACTTCGCCAACCCGGTCCACGGCCCGGTGTCCCTGCCCGCGACCAGCGTCATCGGCATGGGCACCTGCGGCCCGCTGCCCAACCCGGTGCCGACCGACAACGCCCTGCCGGCGCAGGAGCCCGGCACCCGCCCGGCCCGCGCACTGCCCTACCAGCCGGGCGGCTACCTGGACCACCTGGAGTTCGGCGCGGCCGGCCAGATCCTCGCCTGGTTCACCATGACCAACCAGGGTGCGCCGGCGTCCCGGGCGGCCCACTTCTCCATCCACCCGAACGCCTACCGCGACACCACCCCCTACCAGTACACCGTCGACCCGGGCGGCACGGCCTCCGACTACTTCAACATCGGTGCGGGCTTCGGCGGCGGCACGTACGACTTCACGATGGTCGGCCCCAACCGTTTCCTGCGCCGCTTCCAGGGCGACGCGACCAAGGCGGGCAAATCCGCGGAGGTGGGCACCCGTTATGCCGTCGAGCCGGGCACGGGCAAGCCGGCGGTCTACTTCAGGATGGCCAACTCGGGCTCGTCCTCGGTGAGGTTCACCATCACCTCGAACCACTACCGCAGCGACGGCCCCTGGACCTACACCGTCGCCGCCGGCGCCTCGGCGGAGGACTACTTCAACGCCGTCGCGTACCAGAACGGGTGGTACGACTTCACGGTGACCGTCGACTCCGACGCGACCTGGTCGCGCCGTTTCACCGGGCACCTGGAGACGGGTGCCGCGAGCGTCAGCGGCTGATCCCGGCGTAGAGGTCCGGGCGCGGGGCGAGGTCGACGGCCACCCGGCCGCCGGTGTCCAGCGCCCGGACCCCCGCCTCGGCGACGACGGACGCCGCGTAGCCGTCCCAGACGCTCGGGCCGGTGACCTCGCCCCTCCGCGTGGCGTCCACCCACGCCTGCACCTCGCGGTCGTAGGCGTCGGCGAAGCGGACGAGGTAGTCCTGCGCCACGTCCTCGCGGGCGCCGCCCGCCGTGGTGACCACCATGGTGTGCTCGTCGCCGATCCGCGCGCTGCCCATCTCGCACACGGCCTCGCAGCGCACCTGGTAGCCGAAACCGCAGTTCACGAAGACCTCGACGTCGACCAGCGCGCCCCCGTCCGTCTCGAACAGCACGAACTGCGGGTCGAGCAGGCCCTCGGGGGCACCGGACGATGGCACGGGGCGCAGCACCGTCACCGCCGTCAACTCCTGCCCGAGCAGCCAGCGGGCCGCGTCGATCTCGTGCGCGACGGAGCTGTTGATCAGCATGGCGCTGGTGAAGTGGCCGGGGGAGGAGACGTTGCGGTGGGTGCAGTGCAGCATCAGGGGCCGGCCCAGCCCGCCGCCGTCCAGCAGCGCCTTGAGCCGGCGGTACTCGCTGTCGTAGCGGCGCATGAAGCCGATCTGGGCCAGCCGGCGCCCCAGCCGTGCCTCGGCCTCCACCACCCGCAGCGCACCGGTGGAGTCGGGCACCATGGGCTTCTCGCACAGCACCGGCAGCCCGCGGGCGAAGGCGGCGAGCAGGGCCTCCTCGTGGGCGGGGCCGGGGGAGGCGATCAGCACGGCCGCCACGCCGGGCGCGTCGAGCGCGGCCACCGGGTCCGCGTGCACGGTGACTCCGTCGAGGCCGGCCGCGGCGTTCCCGGCACGCTCCACATCGGGGTCGGCCACGGCCGCGACCCTGGCACCACTGACCACTTGGTCGAGGCGTCGTATGTGGTCGGCCCCCATGTGTCCGGCACCCAGTACGGCCACTCCCAGCAGGTCACCCATGCGCGCGCTCCCTTACGCCGACGATCACGCCGTAGCGTACGCCGCGCAGGGAGCGCTACCGGGGTGTGCCGGGGGTGTGCCGGGGGGTGCCGGGGATGCCGGGACCTCAGTACCTCAGTACGCCCGCGATGCCGTCGGCGTCGCTCAGCGTGCCGTCGGGTACGAAGCGGACCTCGGCACCGGTCTCCAGGCACTGCTCGACGATCTCGTCCACGATGTCCTCGCGGGCGTCCAGGTCGCCGGCCGCGGTCGGCACCAGATGCTCGCCGAGGTCACTGACGGTCGCCCGGTAGTTCTCCTCCACGGCGAGCAGCCGCACCCGGCCTTCCCGTGCGCTCTGCCACAACTCGTCGAGACCGGCCGCGAAGGTGCGGTGACCGCGTGCCGAGGTCAGCTCCCGGACCACGGCGGTGGTGTCCTTGCGGGCCTCGGCCTCCAGCACCGGCCGCAGCGCCTGCCACACCGCCTCGGGGCCGGCGTGCGCGAGACCGCCGTGCGGGACCTGGACGGCGTTCTTGGCGACGCTGCCGACCTCGTCCAGCAGGGAAAGCGCGGCCTGTTCACCGGTGATGTACACCGGCCGGGGATGGTCGCGCAGGACGGTGCTCATCGCGGTGTCGGCCTCGCGGAGGAACTGTCGGGTCCCCTCGTCGCGGAAGGTGCTCGGCAGGCCGCCCGTGCGCATCTGGCGCTCGGGGTCGAAGTTCACCTGCCTGCGCTCCAGCGGGAAGCCGCCGACATGGTCCTCCACCACGCGCTCCTCGCCGCCGCTCCACAGGGTGACGCGGTCCGCGGAGACGGACAGCACCCAGAAGGGGCGCTCGGCCGCCTGCGCGGCGACCAGGTTGCGGGTGAGGAAGGTGTCCGAGAGCACCACCCGCTCGGGGACGGTGCGGGCCAGGGACCATACCTGGTGCTCGCCCGGAGCGGCGAAGATCACCAGGCCGTCCTCGGCATGCGTCAGATCCACCTCCGACAGTGCCCGGTCGAGTTGCGCCACGACGTCGTTGCGCCGCTCACGGGTGACGGAGGGGTCGGAATCCAGGCGCCTGCGGGCCTCGGTGACCACATTGCGCAGCCGGACGGGGTCCTGGCCGTTCTGGGGTTCGCGGCGGTGCGTGGGGGTCAGCACGGACACCGCCGGATACGGACGCGGCCGCCGCAGTTCGGCGAGGGTAGCGGGACTCAGTGCGTGCTCCATGACAGCACGATAGGTCCGATTCACAGGTCCGGCATTCGGGGTAACGCGGAGCGGAAGGTTCCGTGGAGTTCCGCGCCGGGAGGCGGTGACGCGATGCCCTGCGGGCGGCTACCGTACCGGCCAGTAACCGGACCGCGGCGCACCCCAGGAGGCCTGTATGCCACAGCTCGAAGTCGACGGAGCGACCCTGACGTACGACGACGAGGGTCCCCGGGACGCGCCGGAGGTGCCCCTGGTGTTCGTCCACGGCTGGACCGCCGACCGCCACCGCTGGGACCACCAGGTCGCGCACTTCTCCGAGAGGCGCCGGGTGATCCGGCTGGACCTGCGCGGGCACGGCGAGAGCACCGGGGCCGGGGTGCGCACGATCGCGGAGCTGGCGCAGGACGTCCTCGCCCTCCTCGAGCACCTGGAGGTCGAACGGTTCGTCCTGGTCGGCCACTCGATGGGCGGGATGATCGCGCAGACCATCGCCCTGACCCACCCCGAGCGGGTGGAGCGCATGGCCCTGGTGGGCACCATCAGCCGGATGACGTACAGCCGCGGCCGGGGTCTGCTCATGGCCGCCTCCACCCTCGTGCCGTACCGGCTGTTCGTGGCCGCCAACATCCAGCGCGCCTTCGCGCCCGGGTATCCGCGTGAGGAGATCCGCGCGCACATCCGCGCCTCCGCCGCGACCCCGCGTGAGGTCGTGATGACGCTGTACGGGGCGATGCGCGCCTTCGACGTCCTCGACCGGGCCGGTGAGATCCGCACGCCCACGCTGATGGTGCACGGCTACCACGACGTCCAGTTGCCGGTGCGGCAGATGCTGCGGATGGCCAAGGCCTATCCGGACGCGGTCGTGCGCATCCTCGATGCGGGCCATGAGCTGCCGCTGGAGAAGCCGGCCGAGCTGACCGCCGTACTGGACCGGTTCGTGAGCGAGAAGCCCTGACCGGCGCACTGTTTGGTGAAGTTTTTGCCCGTGGCCTGTTCGTGGCGGCGCCGGTCCGGTGGCGAGGCCTTCGCGGGATTTCGCGTAAGCAAAACACGGCCGAAATGGTGGGGGGTGAGGTGTCGCGCGTGTTGCCGCCAAGTTGACTGCCCGAGGCAACCGACGGAGGCTCGTCGTATAGGTGCTCGATACAACTGGTTTGCCGTCGGGTCCCCTGGCTCACTCGGGAACGCCCAGGTGAGCGCGGGGGTCGGCGGTGAGCCGGAGGCAGGAGGCAGCGCATGTGCGGCATCACCGGATGGGTCTCCTTCGACCGTGACCTGACCACGGAGGCCACCACATTGCATGCGATGACCGAGACGATGGCCTGCCGCGGACCGGACGACCGCGGCACCTGGAGCGAGGGCCCGGCCGCCCTGGGCCACCGCCGGCTCGCGATCATCGACCTCCCCGGCGGCCGTCAGCCGATGTCCCTGGACACCCCCGAGGGAACCCTGGCGATGGTGTACTCCGGGGAGGCGTACAACTTCACCGAACTGCGCCGGGAGCTGGAGGGCCGCGGCCACCGCTTCCGTACCGACTCCGACACCGAGGTCGTCCTGCACGGCTACCTCGAATGGGGTGACGCGGTCGCCGAACGGCTCAACGGGATGTACGCGTTCGCCGTGTGGGACGGCCGCCACGACAAGCTCGTGATGATCCGCGACCGCATGGGCATCAAGCCGTTCTACTACTACCCCACCCCCGACGGCGTCCTGTTCGGCTCCGAACCCAAGGCCGTCCTCGCCAACCCGCTGGCCCGCCGCCGCATCACGCTGGACGGGCTGCGGGAACTGCTCGTCATGATCAAGACCCCCGGACACGGGATCTGGGACGGCATGCGCGAGGTCGAGCCCGGCACGGTCGTCACCGTCGACCGCTCCGGCCTGTCCACACGCGTGTACTGGCGCCTTACGACCCGTCCGCACACCGACGACCGCGACACCACCATCGCCACCGTCCGCTCGCTCCTCGACGACATCGTGCGCCGGCAGCTGGTCGCCGACGTGCCGCGCTGCACCCTGCTCTCCGGCGGCCTCGACTCCTCCGCGATGACCGCGATCGCCGCCCGGCAACTCGCCGAGCAGGGCGAGCAGGTGCGCAGCTTCGCCGTCGACTTCGTCGGCCAGGCCGACAACTTCGTCGCGGACGAACTGCGCGGCACCCCCGACACGCCGTTCGTGCACGACGTGGCCAAGCTCGCGGACACCGATCACCAGGACATCGTGCTCGACGCGCAGTCCCTCGCCGACCCGGCCGTGCGCGAGCGGGTGATCCGCGCCCGCGACCTGCCGGCCGGCTTCGGCGACATGGACGCCTCGCTGCTGCTGCTCTTCCGTGCCATCCGTGAGAAGTCGACCGTCGCCCTCTCCGGCGAGTCCGCCGACGAGGTCTTCGGCGGCTACCTGCAGTTCTTCGACGAGGAGGCGCGCCGTGCCGACACCTTCCCCTGGCTCGTCGGCATGAGCCGGCACATGGGCGACGACACCGACGTCCTGCGTGCCGACTTCACCAAGTCCCTGGACCTGGAGGGGTACGTCGCCGACGGCTACCGCACCGCCGTCGCCGGCATCGACCGGCTGGACGGCGAGAGCGACTTCGAGTACCGGATGCGGCAGATGGGCCATCTGCACCTGACCCGCTTCGTGCGCGCCCTGCTCGACCGCAAGGACCGGATGAGCATGGCCGTCGGCCTGGAGGTCCGGGTGCCGTTCTGCGACCACCGGCTCGTCGAGTACGTCTACAACGCCCCGTGGGCGCTGAAGTCCTTCGACGGCCGGGAGAAGAGCCTGCTGCGGGAGGCGGCCGCGGACGTCCTGCCACGCTCGGTGTACGACCGGGTCAAGAGCCCCTACCCGTCCACCCAGGACCCGCAGTACGCCCGGGCCCTCCAGGAGCAGGCCAAGGAGCTGCTCTCCCGGCCCTCCCACCGGGTCTTCGACCTCGTCGACCGCGACCGGCTCCGCCAGGCCGCCGAACGCGAGGCACCGGTCTGCACCCAGGCGGCCCGCCGCGGCCTGGAGCGCACCCTGGACCTCGCGCGGTGGCTGGAGGTGTACGACCCCGAGGTGGTCCTCAGCTGAGGCCGACGGCCCGGTCCGCGGCCGCTCGCGTGGACTGCCACCACGTCGTCACCGGCTCCCAGACCAGGATCCGCTTCCCCGTGCCGAGCCGCGCGGCGGTGAACGAGCGGCCCCGGTGGGCGGCCGAGGCGGCGACGGTCAGGCTGCCCACCCGGCGGGCCTCGGGGTCCGCCGGGTCGCCGACGGTCCTGACGTCGGCGTAGGCGGTCCCGCCCGCCGCCAGCCGGTGGCTGCCGGCGCCTCCCTCCGGCGTCGGCAGCGCGGCACCGTCCAGGTCCCCGAAGGTCACCGTGGGCACGCCGTCGACGAGGCACGCACGGGTGCCGCGGTTGGTGACGCTCATGCGCACCACGGCCGGGTCGCCGGCCACTGCCTCGGCCCGGATCGTCAGAGACTTCTCGGCGCAGCGGAGGGGCCGGGCGTGAGCCGTGGCGGCCTGGCTCTGCGGCGCGGTCAGCAGCAGGACCGCCGTGGCGGCCGAGGCGGCGGGTACGGCGATGGCGGCGCGGATGCGCATGGGTGTCCCCCTGTCGTGGTCACGTACGGAACGTGGCGGCCGAAGCGCGCCTGCCCGGTGTGACGACCGGGAGGGGCGGGCGGTTGTGCCGGATTCGCGGCTGTCACCCGCTTGTGTCCCGGCTGTCGTCAGCCGGTGGCGTTCGAGGTGGCACTCCAGGCGTTGCCGTCCGCCGGGCAGGAGCTGCCGCTCGGCGGCAGGGAGCCGTAGAGCAGGAAGTCGTTGATCTTCTGGTGCACGCACTTGGAGGAGGCGTAGCCCGTGTGTCCGTCGCCCTTGTTGTCGAGCACCACCGCGGAAGACCCGAGCCGGGCGGCCGTCTCCACCGTCCACCGGTACGGCGTCGCCGGGTCGCCGCGCGTGCCCACGAGCAGCATCCTCGCCGAGGGGACGTCCTTCACCCGGTCGCGGATGAAGTCGGTGCCCTTGGGGCGGCCGTAGCACATGAGCAGCTGGGTGAGGCGGTAGCGGCCGAAGACCGGCGAGGCCCGTTCGTACTCGGCCTGCATGCTCTTGAGGTCCCTGGTGAGCTGTGCCGCGTCGGGCCGGTCGGGGTCGTCGGCGCAGTTGATCGCCATCAGCGCGGCTTCGAGGTTGTCCGTGGGGACGTCCTGCGGGTCGACCAGGCCGCCGTTCACGTGGTGCCCGCGCAGCGCCAGAGCGGCGCCCCCGGTGGCGAAGTTCAGCACGCCCCGCGTGTCGCCGTCCTGGACCAGCGAGGCCAGCGCGCGCTCCAGCGAGGGCCACAGCTGCTTGCTGTAGAGGGCCTGTCCGATGGCACCCACCAGGTCCTGTCCGGAGAACGAACCGCCGAAGTCCTTTGGGACCGGGTTGGCGTCCAGCGAGTGCACGAGCCGGACCACCTGGTCCCCGGCCGCACGCCGGTCCTGGCCGAACGGACAGGCGACGTCCGTCGTACACCAGTCCAGGAAATCGTCCAGTGCGGTCTGCTGGCCCTCGGCGCCGGCCACTCCCTGCTCGGACAGGGGTTCGGTCAGGGTGTCCACGCCGTCGAGGGCGAGCCGGCCGACCTTGTGCGGGAACTGCGCCGCGTACACCGCGCCGAGCCGTGTTCCGTAGGAGAAGCCGAGGTAGTTGAGCTTCTCGTCGCCCAGTGCCTGGCGGATGACGTCCAGGTCGCGGGAGGTGTTCACGGTGCCTATGTGAGCCAGCACCGGGCCGGAGTCCCGGGCGCACGCCTCGGCCGCCTTCCGCAACTTCGCGAGCAGCGCCTGCGGATGGCCGGGGTCGACCTCGTCGTCCGTGGCGGACGAGGCCTCGTCGCCGCCCTCGCCGCAGCTGACGGGGGAGGACCGGCCGACGCCGCGCGGGTCGAACGTGACCACGTCGTAGCCATTGGTCAGGTCCATGAAGTCCTTGGCGTCGGTGACCAGTTCGGGCAGGCCCGCGCCTCCCGGGCCGCCGAAGTTGAGCAGCACCGAGCCCTGCTTCTTCCCGGTGGCCTGGTAGCGGGCCAGGGCCACGTCGAGCGTGCCCGCGCGGGGCCGCGCGTAGTCGAGCGGGACGGTGACCTTCGCGCACTGGAGGTCCTTCGGCATGTCGGGGCCCTTGCAGGCGGCCCAGGTCACCTTCTGCCGGTAGAAGCGGGACAGGTCGGGTTGTGGCCGGTCGGCCGCGGCCGCGGGCAGCCCGGCTCCCAGCAGGGCCAGGGCGAGGGCTCCGGTGGTCGCGCAGCGCCGCACGGCGGGCCGCGTGGACGGCTTGGCCAGCATCGATCGCCTCCCGGGACGCCTTTCGCGGACCGGGGACGGCGCCCTCGGATCACCATAAGCGGGGCCCGGACGGCCCGCCTCCGGGCGGGCGGGTTGGCGGCCGGTGTCGTGCGCTTCGCGCCTTTTAATGATCATTAGACGGCTTTACGTGGAGTTCGATATCACTGTCGCCCAAGGGGGTGAAAGACCGAAAAGCCATAACCCGAAATGTTCACCCGCGTTTCAAAGGGTGCGGGTGACCGCCCGCGACGAAGTCTGGAAGGCAGGAACCTATGAGACGGGCTACCCGAAACGGTGTGATCGCCGTCGTCGCCGCCACCGGCGCGATGGCCGTGGCGCTGCCGGTGTCCGCCGCCTTCGCCGCCGACGGTGCCACCGCCGACGGCTCCGCGGCCGACTCGCCGGGACTGATCTCCGGCAATGGCATCCAACTGCCGGTGCATCTGCCGGTGAACGTGTGCGGCAACACCGTGAACGTGGTCGGGCTGCTCAACCCGGCCGCCGGCAACGCGTGCGCGAACCGCGGTGCCGGGAAGAAGGGCGGATCGTCGGCGTCGGGCGGTGCCTCCGCCCACGGCGCCACGAAGGACTCGCCCGGAGTACTCTCCGGCAACGTCATCCAGATCCCCGTCGACCTGCCGGTGAACGTCAGCGGCAACAGCGTCAACCTGGTCGGGATCGGCAACCCTGCCGTGGGCAACCAGTCGGTCAACGACTCCGGGGACGAGCCCAGCACCACGCGCCACCACCCCAGCAGCCCGGCGCCCAAGCCCCCGGCCACCACGAGGCACCGCTCCCACACGCCGGCTCCGGCCGCCGAGCCGCGGACGGCCACGCTGGCCCACACCGGAGCGGACGTCACCGCTCCCGCCGTCGCCAGCAGCGCAGCGCTCCTGCTCACGGGCACGATCCTGTACCGCCGCTTCCGCCCCGGCCGCACCCGCTGACACCCCTCCCCAGGCCCCGCCGGACGTCGGTCCGGCGGGGCCTGGGCGGCCGTGACCCGGGCAGTGGCGCGGAGTGCAGTAGGTTGACCCGGTGACAGACGGCATACGCGCACGGTGGCGGGCGCTGCCACGCCGCGCGCGCTGGACTCTCGCGGCCTACGCCACCGGATTCCTGGAGGGGACCGGCTCCCACGTCCTCGACCTGGCGCGGGGCGGGCTCCACGCCTACGCCGCCTTCGGCCCGCTTCCGTTGCAGGTCTTCTTCCTCGCACTGGTCGTCCTCGACCCCCTGGTCGTCGCCCTGACGCTGTGGGCGCGGCCCGCGGGCGCCTGGCTGGCGGGTGTCGTGGCGACGGCGGACGTCCTCGCCAACTGGTACGTCAACCGGTCCTGGGTGGCGGCGGATCCGGCCGGACTGCTGCGCCCGGTCGGTCTGCTGCCCATCACCGTGTTCGGGATGTTCGTGGGCGCGTCGCTGCTTCCGCTGCTGCGTGCCCTGGACGGCATGCGACCGCGGTGCGCAACGGCCGATCCCGCCGTGGCGCGGCCCCTGTTGATCCGGAAGGATGCGGCACGGCAGTCCGGTCCCGACGGAAATGGAGCGCACCGATGACCTCTGCGGCCCCCCACGACCTCGTCGTCACACAGGCCACCCTCGCCGACTGGCCGGTGATCGCCGGATGGGCGGCGGCGGAGGGCTGGAATCCCGGACTGTCCGACGGGCCCGCGTTCTTCGCCCAGGATCCCGAGGGGTTCTTCCTCGGCCGGATCGACGGGGAGCCGGTGTCGGCCATCTCCGTGGTGAACTACGGCTCGGACTACGCCTTCCTCGGCTGCTACCTCGTCCGCCCCGACCTGCGCGGTCACGGCCACGGCCTCACCACCTGGAAGACGGCCCTCGCCCACGCCGGAGACCGCACCGTCGGCCTGGACGGTGTCGTCGCCCAGCAGGACAACTACCGCCAGTCCGGGTTCGAACTCGCCTACCGCACCATCCGGTTCACCGGCACCGCCCCGCAGGCCGAGACACCCGCCGGCGTCCGTGCGGCCGGTCCCGCCGACCTCGCCGCGATCACCGCCTACGACAGCGCCTGCTGCCCGGCGGACCGTCCGCGCTTCCTCTCCGAGTGGCTCACCGGCCCCGGCCACCGTGCCCTCGTCCGCCACGACGGGGCCCGCCTCACCGGCTACGGCGTGCTGCGCCCCGGTCACGACACCCTGCGTGTCGGCCCCCTCTTCGCGGACACCGCCGACGACGCCCGCGCCCTGTTCGCCGCCCTCACGGCCGACGCCGCCGGACGCGAGGTCGCCATCGACGTGCCCGAGCCGAACGCGGCCGGCGTCGCGCTCGCCGAAGCGGCCGGATTCCGGGCCTCGTTCGAGACCGCCCGCATGTACACCGGGGCGGTCCGCGAGCACGCCCGGGACCGCGTGTTCGGCGTCACCACGCTCGAACTCGGCTAGCTCCTCGGGGGCGTTGCGCCTGGAAGCGGCGGGTGCAGCTCCCGCACCTCCTGGACGGGCAGCGCCCGCAGCGGCGCCCCGGGCGCTGCGCCCGACTCGGCGAGCCGGTCCGCCGGCTGGGCGGACGGAGCGACGTACGCGATCCGGCCGAACCCCACCCGGGCGTGCGTGGCCGCGCACCTCGGGCAGCGCTCGCCGGACGTGCGGCCGGTGGCCGCCGCACGCTCGGCCGGCGCCGGATGCGCGGCCGGCCGGCGGGCCGGTTCGAACGCGGGACGCCGGGTGCGGTCGCCGCCGGCCACCCGGTTGCGGTCCTCGGCCGGCACCCGGTCGCCCGCGGCCACGGACCCGAAGGGCGCGTCCCTGTCCTCCCACTCCGCACCGCCCGGCGGATGCCCCGGCTCAGCGTCCTTCACCATCGATCACCGACCTCCTCGCAGCACGATCTCCGGCAGCGCACGGCACGGCCGTCCGCGCGGGCCCGGCCGGCGCGTTCGTGCGACGGGCACGGACGTGGCGCAGGGGCGGGAAGGCGTACCGGCGGCCCGCCACGACCGTCACCAGGGCCAGCACCACCGGCGGCAGGGCGGTCCACGGCAGGGCTCCGGCGCCGAGCACGTCCAGCGCCACACCGCCGGTGAGCGAGCCGGCCGCGATGCCCGCGTTGTACACGGTCGTCTGCAACGACGTCGCCACATCCGCCTCGGCCGGCCCCGAGGCGTCGACCAGCGCGGTCTGGATCAGCGTCGGCGCCCCGCCGAAGGCCACGCCCCACAGCGCCACGGTGACGACCAGCAGCGGGTGCGCCCGCGCGCCCAGGCCCAGCACCGGCAGCGCCCCGGTGAACAGGACCAGCGCCGCGAGCAGGGTGGTGCGCAGATGCCGGTCGACCAGCACCCCGGTGACCCAGATCCCGCCCACCGTGGCCGCTCCGAACACCGCCAGCAGCAGGCCCGTACGGCCGTACCCGGCACGGCCGGCGAACGGGGCGACGTAGGTGTACATCACCTGGTGCCCCAGCAGCAGGAACAGGGTCACCGACAGCACAGGGCGGATGCCGGGGCGCAGCGCGACGCGGGTGAGCGGCACACGCGCGTGCGCCGGTTCCCCGGGAAGAGCGGGCACCCGCAGCCGTATCCAGCCCACGAGCAGTACGGCGAGCACGGCCGGCGTCCCGAAGGCCGCCCGCCAGCCCACCGCACCGGCCAGCGCGGTACAGGCGGGCACCCCGAGGGACAGGGCCAGGGTGATACCGGCGAGCACGATCGCGATGGCCCGCCCGCGCCGCTCGGCCGGCACCATGCGGGCCGCGTAGCCGACCAGCATCGCCCACAGCGTGCCGCCCGTCGCGCCGGCCAGCAGCCGCGCGGCGAACGTGAGCGGGTACGACGAGGACAGCGCGACCAGCGTGTCGCTGACGGCGAAGCCCAGCAGGGCGCCGCACAGCACCGTGCGCCGTGGCAGCCCGCGCAGGGCCGCGGTGAGCGGGACGGCGGCCAGGAAGGAGGCCGCCGCATACGCGGTGACCAGGAAACCGACGCGGGACTCCGGAACGCCCAGCGGAGGTGCCATGGAGGGCAGCAGGCCGGCCGGCAGCAGTTCCGTCAGGACGGCGGTGAACGCGGCACAGGACAGGGCCAGCAGCCCGGACCACGGCAGCGGAACAGCCTTGACCTGGGAAGACGTGGAAGACGCGGTCATGCGACCATGGTCGGAGTCTGACATCAGTGTGAAGGTCAAGCGCGGACCTGGGAGGCGGCCATGCGGATCGGTGAGCTGTCGCGTCGCACGGGTGTCCCCGCCCGCCTGCTGCGCTACTACGAGGAACAGGACCTACTCCACCCCGGACGCGGTGACAACGGCTACCGCAGCTACCCCGAGTCCGTGGTCGCCGACGTCCAGCAGATCCGCGGACTGCTGGACTCCGGACTGACCACCGAGATGATCCGCGCGATCCTGCCGTACCTCTCCGGCCCCGGCGAGCTCCATCCGCCCGCCGAGTGCGTGACCCCCGAGACCGCCGCCCTGCTCCAGGGGCACATCGACCGCATCCAGGCCCGCATCGACTGCCTGGCCCGCAACCGCGACCGGCTCACCGCCTATCTGGCCGCCGTACGCCCCAAGGCCGCTGAGGGCTAATCCAGTTGCTCCTGGCCGGCCCGCCATGGTCGGCTCGGGGCATGGATCACTCGGCGGTGCTCGCCCTCTACGACCGTGACCTGCGCGAGAACGCGGCCCCCGACGGCCCCGGCGCCCGGATCGAACGCGTGGGCGCGGTGGTCCGTCAGGTCGCGGACGCCGAGGGGTGGAACGGCGTGCTCTGGTCCGGCCTGGACGCGGCGGGTGCGGACCGGGCGATCAAGGACCAGATCGCGTACTTCACCGGACTCGGCCGCGGTTTCGAGTGGAAACTCCACGGCCACGACCGGCCGGGGGATCTCGGCGCCCGGTTGCTCGCCGCCGGATTCCGGGCCGAGCCCGAGGAGACGCTGCTGATCGCCGAGACCGACCGGCTCACCCTGGACGCCGAACCGCCCGCCGGTGTCCGTCTCGTGCGGGCGACCGACGCGGCCGGCGTCGACCTGGTCGTGGACGTCCACGAGAGGGCCTTCGGCACCGACGGCACCCGGCTGCGGCACCGGCTGCTCGCCCGGCTCGCCGCCGACCCCGGCACCGTCGTCGCCGTGGTGGCGCTCGCCGGGGACGAACCCGTCGGCGCCGCCCGGATGGAGTTGGTGCCCGGCACCCGGTTCGCCGGGCTGTGGGGCGGCGGCACCGTCGAGGCCTGGCGGGGCCGGGGCATCTATCGCGCCCTGGTCGCCCACCGCGCCCGCGTCGCCGCCGCCCGGGGCTACCGCTACCTCCAGGTGGACGCCTCACGCATGAGCCGCCCGATCCTGCAGCGCCTCGGCTTCCACGCGCTCAGCACCACGACCCCGTACCTGTACGGGAGTTGACCCCGGGATCAGTGGCGTACCCGGGACCGGTCCAGCGCCGCGATGCCCACCGCGGCCAGGGCGATCTGGATGAACCACTCGATCCAGTCCGGCCCCTTGGTGTCGGCGACGCCGAACCCGGCCGCGATGGCCGAGCCCAGCAGCGCGGCCACGATGCCGACGACGATGGTCCACAGGACGCCTATGTGCTGGCGTCCGGGGACGACCAGGCGTCCCAGGACACCGATGATGAGCCCGATGACAATGGCACTGATGATGCCCGAGATCTCCATGTCCACCCCTTTTGGTGTTGCCTCCCGCTCCCCGTCTGCCCGCTGTGGGCGGAGCCACTCCACCCCGGTTGGTGCGGCGGCTGTCTGTTCATCGGACCTTCATGCCATGTACCTTTCAACCAATCGACGCGTGTAGAACTCTCAAGCGGGCTCTACGCGCGCAGAATTGGCGCCGCACCGCCTCTCCCCACCCCTCATGGAGGTTCGTCGGATGCTCGGATCCCGGAGATCCCGCCGCAGACTCACCACCGCCCTGGCCGGCTTCGGGCTGCTCGTCACCGGAGCCGCCCTCCAGGTCGGCAGCGGCACCGCCGCCCACGCGGCGACCACGCACCGCGTCCTGTTCGACAACGCGCACGCCGAGACGGCCGGAAACGCCGACTGGATCATCTCCACCAGCCAGCCCGACCCGCTCGGCCAGGACTCCTCCCCGTCCGCGGAGACCGACTGGACCGGCGCCCTGTCCTCCTGGGGCGTGGCGCTGCAGAAGACCGGCGACTACAGCCTGAAGACACTGCCGTCGGGTTCCAGCCTCAGCTACGGCGGCTCGTCCTCGACCGACCTGTCGAACTTCGACACGCTGGTCCTGCCGGAACCCAACACGCTGTTCACGAGCGCCGAGAAGACGGCGATCATGAACTTCGTGAAGAACGGCGGCGGGCTGTTCATGGTCTCCGACCACACCGGCTCCGACCGCAACAACGACGGCGCCGACGCGGTCAAGATCCTCAACGACCTGATGACGAACAACAGCGTCGACTCCACCGACCCGTTCGGCTTCTCGATCGACTCGCTGAACATCAGCTCCGACCACCCGGCGGCGATCAGCGACAGCACCGACCCGGTGCTGCACGGATCCTTCGGCACCGTCACCAAGAGCCTGATCGCCAACGGCACCACCGCCACGCTCAAGCCGTCGGACAACCCGAACGTCAAGGGCCTGCTCTACCGCACCGGTTACTCCGGCAACACCGGCGCCTTCTTCCTCACCAGCACCTTCGGCAGCGGCCGCGTCGCGTTCTGGGGCGACAGCTCCCCGATCGACGACGGCACCGGCCAGTCCGGGAACACCCTGTACGACGGCTGGAACGACTCCAGTGCCACCAACGCCGCCCTGGCCCTCAACGCCACCGCCTGGCTGGCCGGTTCGGGCACCAGCAGCGGCGGTGGAGGCGGGGGCGGCGGCACCGGCACCTGCACCGCGGCCCAGCTCCTCGGCAACAACGGCTTCGAGTCCGGCAACACCGTGTGGAGCGGGTCCAGCGGGGTCATCACCAACTCCACCGGTGAGTCGGCCCGTTCCGGCTCGTACTACGCCTGGCTCGACGGCTACGGCACCGCCACGACCGACACCCTCTCCCAGTCGGTGAGCATCCCCTCGGGCTGCTCGTCGGCGAGGCTCACCTTCTACCTGCACATCGACACCGCCGAGACCTCGACCAGCACGGCCTACGACACCCTCAAGGTGCAGGTGCTCAACAGCTCCGGCACCGTGCTGGGCACCCTGGCCACCTACTCGAACCTCAACGCGGCCTCCGGCTACACCCAGCGCAGCTTCGACCTCAGCAGCTACGCCGGGCAGACCGTCACGCTGAAGTTCACCGGTACCGAAGGCTCCCAGTACCAGACGTCGTTCGTCGTGGACGACACCGCGCTCAACGTGAGCTGAACCGGCCGGGGGTGGGCCCCGCCGGTCCACCCCCGCCGTGCCGTGCCGCCGGCACCGTCCGCTCCGGCGTGTTCCAGCCGGACACCCGCACGCCCGGGGCCGAGCCGTGCAGCTCCTTTGTGCGGTAGGTCGCGGTCAGCGTCACCGACTCGCCCGGCCACAGGCTCACGTCGTCGTCCGACCAGCGCACCGGCAGCACCGGGGTCCCCTGCGCGTCCACGAGGTGGACGTCCGTCAGCAGCGCCGGGGTCCGGCCGCTCCCGGCGTTGCGCAGGGTGACGGTCGTCGTCGACGTGCCATGCGACGACCGTGTGGTCGCCGTCGCCGCCACCGGCACCCGTGCCATCGAGGCCAGCCCCTCGAGGTCGGCGTAGCTCGTCGTCGGCGTGTAGTACCAGGTGGTGGCGTTCCAGTCGAGGGTGTCGGGCCGGGTGGAGAGCCAGTACACGTTCCGGCTCACCTCCCTGCCGTCCGCGTCCGTCAGGACCAGGCGGAGCAGATACGTCGTCGACAGCCCGTTCACCGAGGACGGCAGGGTGAGGGCGGTGCCGTGCGCCCCGTCCCCGGCCACCGTCAGCCCGGTCACGCTCCTGTCGTACTTCTGCGTGCCGTCGGGGTTGAACAGCGTGGCCCGGGCGGTGAGTCCACTCGCCGAGGCGTGCCGGTGGTTGACGACGACGACCGAGCGGTTGTCGTACGAGTACTGGACGTGCAGGGGCTCGTTCGCCTTCTTGGCCCCGAAATAGGCGCCGCCCTGATCGAGGTAGCGGTCCGTCAGCTGCCAGTGCAGGGAGGTCCAGCCGCTGTTGAACATCCAGTGGATCACTCCGGTCGAGGGGGCGGCCGGGTCGGTGGCGTTGCGCTCGTACGCCTCGAACTGGGCGCGCACGTTCTCGTACTGGGCCAGCTGGGCCTTGCGTACGTAGTCGGCGAGGCCGGTGGGGGCGCCGTAGCGGCCGGTGAGGGCGGCGTCGTAGATCCTGAGCGTGCCGAAGACGGAGGACGGCGAGCGGTGGTACTGGCGGGCGTTCGGGTCCTTCCAGAGCGTGTCCAGTTCGGCCGGGGTCAGCATCCGGCGCAGGGTGTCGAGGGTGGGGATGCTCGGGCCCGCGCTGGTCTCGGAGTTGAAGCCGGTGGCCCCGCCCTCCCGTTTGGCGTACCAGTAGGCGGGCGGCACCCAGTCGTACGGACCGGTCATCTTCATGCCCGAACTCCCCAGTCGTGGCGAGGAGTTGTCCGAGGCGGCACTGACCACCGGATCGGGCCAGTCCGCGGCCTTCAGGGCGTCCAGGTACATCTTCTCGATCCTCGCGTCGGGCGCGAAGTCGCTGCCGATCAGGAAGGAGATCACGCTCGGGTGGTCGCGCAGCCGGGCCGCCTCGGCGGCCATGGAGGCCCTCGCCACCGGATAGTCGGCGGCGGTCCACGGCTCGCCGGGTTCGTCGGCGCCGTTGACGTTGCCCTCCCACTTGTCGCAGCACTCCCAGCCCGGCAGCGTGAGAATGCCGTACCGGTCGGCCAGGCCGAAGAACTCGTCGGGCTCCAGGTGCCCTTCCAGCCGGATGGTGTTCAGGCCCAGGTCCAACGCGTACTTCAGCCGGTCCTCGACATAAGTGCGGTCCCAGCGCAGGAACTCGTCGGGCGACCAGCCGCCGCCCTTGATCAGCAACCTGCGGCCGTTGATCCGGTACTGGCGCGCGCCGCCCGCGTCCAGCGGCGCCCGGACGTCGCGGATGCCGAAGCTCTCGTGCGCCGTGTCGGACGTCGTACCGGCGACGGACGCGGTGAGGTCCAGGTCGTACAGCGGCTGTCCGCCCATTCCGGCCGGCCACCACACCCTCGGTGAGGTGAGACGCAGGCCCGGGGTGTCGGTGGGGGAGAAGGTGACGGTCCTCGCCTCGTGCGCGGCGAGCCGCACCCGCCGGGTGAAGGCGGTCGCGCCGATGCGTCCGGTGACCTCGGCGGTGACCGCGCTGCCGGTGTCGTTGCGGGCTACGGCCTTCACCGTCAGGTCGGCGGAGGCGAGCGACGGCACGGCCAGTTCGGTGACGACATGCGCGTCGCGCAGCGCCACCGGTCCGCCCCTGCGCACCAGGACGTCCCGGACGATGCCCATGTTCCGGTCGGGTGGTGGCTGGAGCCAGTCGATCCAGCCCATGGTGAGGTCCTCGGCCGGGTCGTTGGGCCGGACGCGGAAGGCGACCGTGTTGGTGCCGGACCTGACGAGCGAGGTGATGTCCAGCTCGTGGTGCGTGTAGGCGCCGGTGACGTCGGCGGCCGTCGCCACCTGATGGCCGTTCACATGGACGTCGGCCGCCGAGATCACCCCGCTGAAGTCGAGGAAGGTGCGCCGGGAGGTGTCCTCGACGGTGAAGTCGGAGCGGTACCACCAGGGCACCCGGAAGTCGGCCGCCGGGATCTTCTGCTGGTTGGCGGAGAAGAACGGGTCGGCGTACACACCGTCGGCGAGCAACGCGGCCAGGACCGTGGAGCGGGGCCCCGCCGGATACCAGCCGTGTGCCGGGTAGCCGGGGGAGGAGACGGCGGCCGGGGAGTCGCTCACCTTCGCGGAGGACTGGACGGCGTAACCGGCGAGCGGGGTCGCGGTGCCGGCCGCGGCGGGCACACGGGTGGTCCGGGGGTGCCCGTGCGGTGGTCCCGGGTGCCCGGCGCCGGCCCAGGCGCCGCTGGTCAGCGAGCCGAGCAGGCCCAGGACCAGCGCGGTGATGGCGTACCGGCAGCCGGGGGCGGGGCGACGGAACACGGCGGCCTCCAGCCTTGTAAAGTTAGGAAACTTTACTAATCTGGTTCAAGCTAGGGCGCCGCCCCGGTCGTGTCAATGACCCCGGGCGGCCGCGCCGTTGGGGTGTCAGGTTCCGGCCGCCCTGCGCTCGAAGACCAGGTCCCGGGCCGTGTCCAGTGCCGTGGCCACCGCTCCGAGCAGGACGGCGTCCTCGCCGAGCCGGCTGGGCGCGATGCGCGGGCGCAGCGGGGTGAGGGCGCGCACCTGTTCCCGGACCGGCCGCAGCAGCAGGTCCACACTGTGGCCGAGACCGCCGCCGAGCACCACGAGGTCCGGGTCGAGCACGGCGGCGGCCGCCGCCACGGTGTGCGCGATCCGCTCGCCCTCCAGCTCCACCGCCCGCAGCGCGGCCGGACTGCCCTGCCGGGCCGCGTCGAAGACCGCCTTCGCCGTGAGCTGCCCGCTCATCCCGAACTCCCGGGCGGCCTCCACCACGGCCACCCCGGACACCGCGTCCTCCAGCCGCTCCGGCTTCTGCCGGCCCGGCCAGGGCAGGAAGCCGATCTCGCCGGCGAGTCCGTGCGCGCCCGTGAAGAGCCGTCCCTCGCTGACCACGCCCATGCCGAGCCCGGTGCCGATCAGGATGTACGCGAAGAGCCGGCTGCCGGTGCCGACGCCGTACGTGTACTCGCCGAGCGCCGCCAGGTTCGCGTCGTTGTGCACCTCCAGCGGTACGCCGAGCTCCTCGGCCATCCGGTCGACCAGCCCCGCGCGCCCCCAGCCCGGCAGGTGCATCGCGTACCGCACCCGGCGCTGCTTCTCGTCGTACACGCCGGGCGTGCCGACCACGCCGTGCACCACCTCGGCCGGATCCACGCCCGAGTTGGCGATGACCTGGCGTGCGGTGCCCACGACGAGGCCGGTCAGCGCGGCGGAGGCGCGGGCCCGGTTGCGCACGTCCGTGCGGGCGACGACCGTGCCGTCCAGATCGACCACCGCCACGCGCAGCCAGCCCCGGCCGATGTCCACGCCGAGCGCGTACCCGGCGGCCGGGTCGGGGGCGTAGAGCACGGCGGTGCGCCCGCGCTCCGGGGCGTGGGTGCCGACCTCGTGCACCAGGCCGGCCGTCTCCAGGGAGGCCAGTGCGCTGGAGACGGTCGGCTTCGACAGTCCCGTCTCCCGTGCCAGTTGGGCGCGCGACGCGGCGCCGTGGGTGCGCAGCCGGTCCAGCAGGAGCCGCTCGTTGGTGCTGCGCAGCCGTCGGCGGCTCCAGGGCTGTTCCTGCTGCTCCATGACTTCGCTGGCGGCCATCGCACCATTCTCACGCATGCGTCAGGCACACTTGACGCCGCTAGTAAGGCTCCTTAACTTTATCGGCCAGTCAGCCCGCCGGGTGCCGTCGAGCGCGCCCGTGGCGTCAGGAGTCCCCATGTCCGGTAGTCCGCCGCCCACGGGTGGTTTCGTCCGTCGTGTCGGCCCGTTCCAGGCCGCGGCCATCAACATGAGTCAGATGTGCGGCATCGGCCCCTTCGTGACGATCCCGCTGATGGTCAGCGCGTTCGGCGGCCCGCAGGCGGTCATCGGTTTCGTTGCGGGTGCCGTCCTCGCGCTGTGCGACGGACTGGTCTGGGCCGAGCTGGGCGCCGCGATGCCCGGCTCCGGCGGCAGCTACGTCTATCTGCGCCAGGCATTCCAGTACCGCACCGGCCGGCTGATGCCATTCCTGTTCGTGTGGACGGCGATGCTCTTCATTCCGTTGATCATGTCCACCGGCGTGGTCGGCTTCGTGCAGTACCTGGGCTACCTGGCCCCGGGTCTCGGACAGACCTCCGGTGACCTGATCGGTCTCGGCGTCATCGCGCTGGTCGTGATCCTGCTGTGGCGCGGTATCGAGCACATCGCCCGGATCACCGCCGTGATGTGGACCGTGATGATCGCCTCGGTCCTCCTCGTGATCGTCGCGGCCGCGACCGACTTCAGCCCGCACCTCGCCTTCACGTACCCGGCGGGCGCGTTCGACCTGATGAGCAACCACTTCTGGCTCGGCTTCGCCGCGGGCCTGACCATCGGCATCTACGACTACCTCGGCTACAACACCACGGCCTACATGGGTGCCGAGATCAAGGACCCCGGCCGGACGCTCCCGCGCTCGATCCTCTTCTCCATCCTCGGCATCATGGCGATCTACCTGCTGCTGCAGATCGGCACCCTCGGGATCGTGGACTGGCACCGGATGACCGACCCGCACGACATCGCGTCCACCTCGGTCGCCTCGGCGGTGCTGGAGAAGACCTGGGGCAAGGGCGCCGCCGACACGGTGACCGTACTGATCCTGGTCACCGCTTTCGCCTCCGTCTTCACCGGGCTGCTCGGCGGCTCCCGCGTCCCCTACGACGCCGCCCGCGACCGCGTGTTCTTCCGGCCGTACGAGAAACTGCACCCGAGGCACCGCTTCCCGATGCTGGGCCTCGCGACCATGGGTGTGATCACCGCCGTGGGTTTCCTGATCGGCCGCCACACGGACCTGGCCACCCTGATCCAGCTGCTGACCACCGTGATGGTGATCGTGCAGGCCCTCGCCCAGATCGTGGCCCTGACCGTGCTGCGCCGACGCCAGCCGGACCTGCGCCGCCCGTACCGGATGTGGCTCTACCCGCTGCCGAGCGTCCTCGCGTTCGCCGGCTGGTGCGTGATCTACGGCTACGCCGACAAGAACTCCCCGGGCCGTCATCCCATCGAGTGGTCCCTGGCCTGGCTGGCCCTCGGTTGTGTGGCCTTCGTCGTGTGGGCGCGGCTGGAGAAGGTGTGGCCGTTCGGGCGGAAGGAGATCAGCGAGGAGTACCGGGCGGGCGCGGACCCGGACGTGGCACCCGCGGCGTGACCAACGTGCCCGCAAGGGACTGGAGTCAGGCAGTCTGCGCCGGCCTCCCCGGCCCGGACCCTGGTCCGCGGGGGAGGCTTCGTCGTACGGCCGAGACCGTGCTTCCCGATGTCACGGTCCGCCCCGCGACCGCCGAGGACCGGCCCACCGTGGAGCGGCTGTGGCTGATGTTCCGCCATGACGCGTCCGCCTTCCGCGGGGTCCTGCCCGCCCCCGACGGCAGCTTCCGCGGTGAGCGCGTCCCGGTGCGGGTGCCGAACAGCTTCCTCGTGGTGAGCGGGGCGCGGCGCAGGGGTGTGGGCTGCGGGCCGTAGGAGTGGTGCTCGCCCGACATCCGGGTCGTCGGAGATCGCATTTCAGCAGGACGCCCCGCCCGCCGTGGCCTTCTGGCACCGGGTCGCCTCGGACCTCGTCGGGAACGCCCTGCCCGTCCTTGACATGCAAGCAATTGCCTGCATAACGTTGAGTGTGCGATCAGAGGACGACACCGGGATGGACCAGGTCTTCAAGGCGCTGGCCGACGACACGCGCCGACGCCTGCTGGACCGGCTCCACGAGAACAACGGCCAGACCCTGGGTGAGCTGTGCGAGCGCATCGCCATGACGCGCCAGTCGGTCACCCAGCACCTGGCCGTCCTGGAGGCCGCCAACCTGATCAGCACGGTGCGGCGGGGGCGGGAGAAGCTGCACTACCTCAACCCCGTACCGCTCCACGAGATCCAGGAGCGGTGGATCGACAAGTTCGAGCGCCCGCGCCTCGCCGCGCTCGGTGCCCTGAAGCGACGAGCCGAGGAAGCCATGACCGACAAGCCCAGCTTCGTGTACGTCACCTACATCGCGAGCACACCCGAGAAGGTCTGGGAGGCGCTCACCGACGCCGACCTGACGGCCGCCTACTGGGGCCACCGCAACGAGTCCGACTGGCGGCCCGGCTCCCGCTGGGCGCATGTGCGCACGGACGGCTCGGGCGTCGCCGACGTGGTGGGCAGGGTGGTGGAGAGCGAGCCGCCGACCCGGCTGGTCACCACCTGGGCGGCGCCCGACGAGGAGGGCCGGGAGTACCGGCACTCCCGCGTCACCTTCGAGATCCGGCCCCACGAGGACATCGTCCGGCTCACCGTCGTCCACGAGGACCTCAACGACGAGGATGAGCGCTCGGCCGTGGCCGGCGGCTGGCCGGCCGTGCTGTCCAACCTCAAGTCGCTGCTGGAGACCGGCCGCACCCTGCCGCAGGAGCCCTGGCTGGTGCCGAGCCGCTGAGCGGGCGCGAGGCAGGCCGGTCCGCCCGGGCGGACCGGCCTCGCGTCCTGCTCGTCGATCCTTTCCTGTGTCTCCTCCGCTACGGCCTGGGGGTACTCTTCGCCGCCGTACCCGCACAGACGAGTCCGAGTACGAGCGCCAGTGCGCCGATGACGACGTTGTTGATGATCACGCCCATGTCGGGGCCGCTGCCCACGATCCAGGGGGCGATGATCAGCCAGATGCCCATGGCGCACATGGCCCAGCTGAGGCCGTACATCCGCTCGGGGGCCCGGGTGAATCCCAGTGCCAGGAGCCCTATCGCTATGCCCACGATCAGGTTGTGGGTCATGAGCGCGGGCTGGCTCGTCGTGTAGTGCACTATCCACGGAGATGCCGCGCAGTAGAGACCGAGCAGGAAGACCGGCCCGTCCACGAGCGCCACATCACGACCGCCGAGCATGCGGGCGTAGCGTGCCCGCATTTCGGAGACATCGGGGTGGGTTGATATATCACCCCTGTGCAGGTTGGCCATGACTCGTCTCCTTTGACTTCGCAGGCCAGACCGTGTCTGGGTGCTGTGTGCGGTTACTGCCGCATGTTCCCAGTTTGCTCTTATTTACTCTTTATGTGTAGGCCTGCGACCGCGCCCGCTCGAAGCGGGCCAGACCGTCGGCCAGGTCGACGATCGGATCCGGGTAGGCGCCGATGCCGGGCCGGCCCTCGCCCCGGAGCTTCCACGGCTCGTGGACCGCGGCCCCCGGGACGCCGGCCAGCTCCGGCACCCAGCGCCGGACGTACGCACCGTCGGGATCGTGCCGCCTGCCCTGGGCGACGGGGTTCAGCACGCGGTTCGGGCGGGTGTCCGTGCCGGTGCCCGCCACCCACTGCCAGTTCAACTGGTTGTCGGCGATGTCTCCGTCGACCAGCAGGTCCAGGAAGTGGCGGGCCCCGACGCGCCAGTCGACGTACAGCGTCTTCGTGAGGAAGCTCGCCGTCAGCAGGCGACCGCGGTTGTGCATCCACCCCTCGTGCCGCAGTTGGCGCATCGCCGCGTCGATCACCGGGTAGCCCGTACGGCCCTCGCGCCAGGCCTCGACGTCGGCCCGGGCCGTCCGTCCGGAGCGCCAGCGGTCGTGCCGTGTGCGGTAGTCGACGCCGGCCGCGGCGGGGCGTGCGGCCAGCACCTGCCGGTGGAAGTCCCGCCAGGCCAGTTGCCGGACGAACGCCTCCGCGCCGGGGCCGCCGACCGTGCGTGCCCGGTGGACGAGTTCGACGGGGGACAGCGTGCCGAAATGCAGATGCGGGGACAGCCGTGAGGTCGCGTCCCCGGCCAGGTCGTCCTGCCGGTCGGCGTAGCCGGCGAGGCCCGAGCGGAGCCACCAGGTGAGCCCTCCGCGGCCCGCCGACTCGCCGCCGGAGACCAGCCCGGCGGACACGCCCGACAGCGTGGTACGGGACGGAAGCCCCTCGGAGGCGATGCCGTCCGGGACCCGGACCGACCGCGGCACACCGACCACATCGCGCAACCGCTGCGCCGACCAGTGGCGGAAGTAGGGCGTGAAGACGGCGAAGTGGTCGGAGGCGGCCGGTGTCAGCGCCCCGGGCGGCACCACCGTCGTCACCGTGTCGTGCACCAGCAGCCGCCGCCCGTCCGCCTCCAGGGCGCGGCGCAGCCGCCGCTCCCTGCGGTGCGCGTAGGCGCTGACGTCGGCCGCCATGTGCACCTCGTCGGCGTCCACCGCGGCGGCCACCCCGCACACCTCCTCGACGACGTCGCCGGAGCGCACCACGAGCCGCCCGCCGCGCTCGCGCAGCCCGGCGTCCAGGTCCCGCAGGCAGTCGGCGAGGAAGGCCAGCCGGTTGGGCACGGCGAAACCTGCGTCGGCCACACCCCGGTCGCGTACGAACAGCGGGACCACCGGGCGGCCGCCGGCCGACGCCGCGCGCAGGGGAGGGTGGTCGTGCAGACGCAGGTCGGCGGTGAACAGCACGATCGAGGCGTTCATGAGATGTGGCTCCCGGGACGAGGCTGGCGAGGGGGGCGAGGGCCAGGAGCGCGTCGGCACCGAGGTGGCATGTCCGCACCGAATCCGGGCAGGCGCGTAGTACAGGGCGTACGTTCCGTCCACGTCACGGCCTCGGAGGTGACCGACCGTCATGGGTGCGAAGGTGCTGGAGCGGTTCCCCGCCGGGGCCCCGCGAGGATCCTGGCCCGCGGAGGAGTACGCGGCCGCGCGCCGCGCCGAGGGCGAGCGGGTGACCGTGGTGATGGACCTCGAGTCCGACGCCTTCCTCGTCCTGGCCGAGGCGCGCGACGACGACGGCCGCGCCTGAAGGGGCGGCCGGTCAGACCGCGGCCAGTTCCCGCGCCCGGCGTACGAACGCGGCGTGCAGATCCCGGGCCGCCTGCGGTACCGACTCCGCGCGGCGGCGCTGGAGCGTCAGCAGCACCCGGGTGGTGTCGTCGGCGATCGGCCGGCAGGTGATCGTCCCGGACCGCTCCAGCGGATCCCCGACGACACTGAAGTCCGGCAGCACCGTCGCCCCGAGCCCCTCGGCGACCAGCAGCTTGCCCATCTCCGCGCCATCGGTCGAGTAGGAGAACGCGGGCGTACGGCCCGACAGCAGGCGGTGCACGTACCGGTGCATCACATAGCCGGCGCGCATCGCGATCAACGGCACGCCGAGCAGGTCCTCGGCGCCGACCGCCGCCAGTGCGGCCAGCGGGCTGTCCGGGCGCAGGCACACCACCGGCCGGCCGCTCAGCAGTTCGGTGCACTCCATGCCGGCGGGCACGTCGTCGCCCTCCAGGTGGTTGACCAGCCCCAGGTCGAAACCGCCCTCCACGAGGCCGCGCTGGATCTCCGTCTGCTGCGCGCCGACCACCTCGACCTGGGTGGCCGGGTGCGTGGACCGGAACGCGCGGAGCACGGGGATCAGCAGCGGCACGGTCGCCGCGTTCACCGTGCCGACGCGCACCATGCGGCTGATGCGGTGCTGCTCGCCGGCCGCCGCACGCAGCCGGTCCACGGCCTCCAGCACGCTCACGATGTGCGGCAGCAGTTCCCGGCCCGCCGCGCTCATCGTGGCACCCGAGCGCTTGCGCTCCAGCAGGTCGACGCCGAGTTCCCGCTCCAGGTTGCGCACCGTCTCGCTCAACGCCGGCTGGGACAGGCGCAGTTCGTCGGCCGCCCGGCGAAGTGAGCCGAGCCGGGTCACCGCCGCTATGTATTCCAGCTGTTCGGTCCGCACCGCCGCAGAATGCGGGGTGCCGAGAATCCGGTTCAAGGGTTTCCCTGTCACACCTTCGTGAAATTCAATGGTCCGCGATACGAGACCGGTCGGGTTCTCCTTGACGGCCCTCGCCGGCGGCTGCCACGATCGACGGCATGACGATGCGACTGGACCTCACGCGGCGACGCCATGTCGACCTCGCGCGCGTTTCCAGCGCCTCCTGTTGCGCCGCGGCCTGATCGCCCCCTTTTTCCGCCGATCCGCCGCCCTTCGCTCCCGTCCGGCGCCGGCCGCCCTTCGCTCCCGTCCAGCACCGCCCGAATTCCCCCGCCCTTGCACTCGCGTGGAATTCGGCATGCCGGAAAACGTCACCGAGCAATTCCGCACCAGGAGTTCCGCATGCCCGCAGCGCCCCTGAAATTCGCCTACTGGGTCCCCAACGTCAGCGGGGGACTCGTCACCAGTACGATCGAACAGCGCACCGACTGGGGGTACGACTACAACCGCGAACTCGCCGTCCTCGCCGAGAACAACGGGTTCGAGTACGCCCTCAGCCAGGTCCGCTACATGGCCGGCTACGGCGCCGAGTACCAGCACGAGTCGACCAGCTTCAGCCTCGCCCTGCTGCTGGCCACCGAGCGCCTGAAGATCATCGCCGCCGTCCACCCCGGACT
This sequence comes from Streptomyces sp. NPDC048191, assembly GCF_040652655.1. Taxonomy (NCBI): domain Bacteria; kingdom Bacillati; phylum Actinomycetota; class Actinomycetes; order Kitasatosporales; family Streptomycetaceae; genus Streptomyces; species Streptomyces sp. NPDC048191. Next base: position 99,517 of record NZ_JBEZMO010000018.1, on the reverse strand, counting down.
GTGGCACCCCGGCGTCCTCGCCAAATTCGGCGCCACCGCCGACCACTTGTCGGGCGGCCGCTTCGCCGTGAACGTCGTCTCCGGCTGGTTCAAGCGCGAGTTCACCGCGCTCGGCGAGCCTTGGCTGGAACACGACGAGCGCTACCGCCGCTCCGAGGAGTTCATCACCGCCCTCCGCAAGATCTGGACCGAGGACCACGCCGAACTCGCCGGTGACTTCTACCGGTTGCGCGACTTCTCTCTCAAGCCCAAACCGTCCAGCACCCCCGAGCGCCCGCACCCGGAGATCTTCCAGGGCGGCAACTCCACCGCCGCCCGGCGCATGGCCGGCCGGGTCTCCGACTGGTACTTCTCCAACGGCAAGGACTTCGACGGCGTCGTCGAGCAGATCGCGGACGTCCGCGCTGCTGCCGCCGAAGCGGGACGCACCGCACCGAAGTTCGGCCTCAACGGCTTCCTCATCGCCCGGGACACCGAGGCCGAGGCCCGCGAGACGCTGCGCGAGATCGTCGCCAAGGCCGACACCGAGGCGGTGGAGGGGTTCGGCGCGGCCGTGAAGCAGGCGGGACAGTCCACGGCCGACCAGAAGGGCATGTGGCAGGACTCCTCCTTCGAGGACCTGGTCCAGTACAACGACGGCTTCCGCACCGGCCTCATCGGCACCCCGGAGCAGATCGCGGAGCGCATCGTCGCCTACAAGCAGCGCGGCGTCGACCTCTTCCTGCTCGGCTTCCTGCACTACCACGAGGAGGTCGAGTACTTCGGCCGGCGCGTGTTGCCGCTCGTCCGGGCACTGGAGGCCCAACTACCGGACACCGAGCCGCAGTCGGTACCCGCGAGTGTCTGACCGGCCTTCCGCCGTCCGCACCGCACCGGGAAGGGGGACACCCGGCAAGAGCAGCACTCCGGCACCCCCCGACCGGTCCAGCCACCCCGCACCCGCCACCGCCCAGGAGCGGATCGCGCGCCGCCGAGGTCGCCGCGGTCCTCGCCACGGGCACCGCCGCAACCCGCGAGCGCCGCGAGGCCGGCCGCAGGGTCCTGGCAGGCGAACCGCCCGAACCCACCTGGTACCCCTGACCGATTCACTCCCCGGGCGTCCGTCCCCTACCTACGGGCGCCCGGCGCACCCCAGAAAACGAGGCACCCCATGGCCACCGTCCTGTCCGTCTCCGGCAGCCCTTCCGCGTCCTCCCGCACGGGTCGTCTGCTGCGCCACCTGGACCAGCGGCTGATCGCCCAGGGCCACGAGGTGATTCCGCTCGACGTCCGCACCATCCCCGCCGAGGCCCTGCTCGGCGCGGACTTCCGGCACCCCGCCATCGCCGAGGCCACCGAGCTGTTCACCCGTGCCGACGGCGTCCTGATCGGCACACCCATCTACAAGGCGTCGTACTCTGGTGTCCTGAAGGCGCTGCTGGACCTGCTCCCGCAGTACGCGCTGACCGGCAAGACCGTGCTGCCCCTCGCCACCGGAGGCTCGGCCGCGCACGTCCTCGCCATCGACTACGCCCTGCGCCCGGTGCTGAACTCCATGGGTGCCGCGCACATCGTCCAGGGCTGGTTCACCCTCGACAAGGACATCGCCGTGGGTGAGGACGGTTCGCTGACCGTGGCCCCGGCCGCCGCCGAGGCGCTGGGGCACGTGGTGGACCAGTTCTCGGCCGCCCTCGACCGCGCCCCGGCGCTGGCGGCGGCGAGCTGACCGCCATGACCGCACACGTGATCGCCGACGACGCCGAGGCGCTCGCCGTCGCGCAGGCCCTGGCCGCGGAGTTCCGCGCCGGGGCCGCCGGGCGGGACGCCGAGCGGCGGCTGCCACGGGCCGAGGTGGACCGCCTGTCCGCCTCCGGGTTGCTCGCCGTGACCGTGCCCGCGGAGCACGGCGGCGCCGACGTACGCGCCGGGACCCTGGCGGAGATCTTCCGGCTGCTCGGCTCTGCCGACGCCAGCCTCGCCCAGATCCCGCAGAGTCACTTCGTCTACGTCAACGTCATCCGCCGGCAGGGCAGCGAGGAGCAGCGGAAGTTCTTCTTCGCCGAACTGCTGGCCGGCCGCCGGCTCGGCAACGCGCAGTCCGAGGCCGGCACCCGGCACGTCCAGGACATCCGCACCCGCCTGCGTCCGCAGCCGGACGGCTCGTACCTGCTGACCGGCGTCAAGCACTACTGCACCGGTGCGCTCTTCGCCGACTGGATTCCGGTGCTCGCCCGCGCCGAGGACGACGACCTGCACGTCGCCCTTGTGCCCCGGGACGCCCCCGGTGTGACCATGGTCGACGACTGGGACGGCATGGGGCAGCGGACGACCGCGAGCGGCACCGTCCGCCTGGCCGACGTGCCCGTGCCCGCCGACCGGGTCCTGCCCCACCACCTCACCTTCCGGGGGCCACAACTCCACGGCGCCGCGGCGCAGTTGCTGCACGCGGCCATCGACACGGGCATCGCCGGGGGAGCGCTCACGGAGGCGGCGGAGTTCGTCCGCACCAGGAGTCGCCCCTGGTTCGAGAGCGGAGCCGAGACCGCGGCCGAGGACCCCCTCCTCGTGCAGCGCTTCGGTGAACTCGCCCTCCAGGTACGGACGGCGGAGGCACTGCTGAAGGAGGCCGCCCGCGCGGTCGACGCGGCCCGCGACCACCTCACCGACGACTCAGCGGCCGAGGCATCCGTCGCGGTGGCAGCGGCCAAGGTGCGCTCGGCCGAGGCCGCGGTGACGGTGGCGAGCGCGCTGTTCGAAGTGGCCGGCACCCGGTCGGCGCTCGATTCCCTGAACCTGCACCGCCATTGGCGCGACGCACGCACCCACACCCTGCACGACCCGGCCCGCTGGAAGATCCAGCACATCGGCCGGTACGTGCTGAACGGAACCCGGCCGCCCCGGCACGGCCTGCTCTAACGGACACTCGCGATCGGAGACCCCGTGTCCCTCACCTTCCACTGGTTCCTGCCCACCAACGGCGACAGCCGCCATGTCGTGGGCGGCGGTCACGGCACCCCGGCCACCGCCTCCGGCCGGGACCGGCCCCCGACGGTCGCCTACCTGAGCCAGATCGCCCGGGCCGCCGAGGACCTCGGCTTCGTGGGTGCGCTCACCCCGACCGGTGCCTGGTGCGAGGACGCGTGGCTGACCACCGCCATGGTCAGCCAGAACTCCGAGCGGCTGAAGTTCCTCGTCGCCTTCCGGCCCGGATTCGTCTCGCCGACGCTGGCCGCGCAGATGGCGTCCACCTTCCAGCGTCAGACCGGCGGACGCCTGCTGCTCAACGTGGTCACCGGCGGCGAGAGCCATGAGCAGCGGGCCTACGGCGACTTCCTCGACAAGGACGCCCGCTACCGCCGTACCGGTGAGTTCCTGCAGATCGTGCGGGACCTGTGGGACGGCAAGAGCGTCGACCTGCGCGGGGAGCACCTGCGCGTCGAGGAGGCCAGGCTCAGCCGGGTGCCGGACCCGGTGCCCGAGGTGTACTTCGGCGGCTCCTCGCCCGCCGCCGGCGAGGTCGCCGCCCGCTCCGCGGACGTGTACCTGACCTGGGGCGAGCCGCCCGCCCAGGTCGCCGAGAAGATCGCCTGGATCCGCGGGCTCGCCGCCGGACACGGCCGTACCCTCCGCTTCGGCATCCGGCTGCACGTCATCACCCGGGACACCTCCGCCGAGGCCTGGGCCGAGGCGGACCGGCTGCTCGACGGCTTCGACCCGGAGACCGTACGGGCCGTCCAGGCGGGCCTCGCCCGCAGCGAGTCCGAGGGCCAGCAGCGCATGCTCGCACTGCACGGCGGCAGCCGGGAGAGCCTGGAGATCCACCCCAACCTCTGGGCCGGCATCGGACTGGTGCGCGGCGGCGCGGGCACCGCCCTGGTCGGCAGCCATGACGAGGTCGCCGACCGGATCGAGGAGTACCACGCCCTCGGCATCGACGAGTTCGTCCTCTCCGGATACCCGCACCTGGAGGAGGCGTACTGGTTCGGCGAGGGCGTGCTGCCCCGGCTCGCCGAGCGCGGCCTGTGGACGCACCCCGACGCCACGCCGCCCGCTCCCACGGCCCAGGTGCCGTTCGCGCTCTGACCAACCGGCCCTGGCAGACCGCCCGTTCATGACGCGACAACCGAACGGGTCCGCCGGGACCGGCACCTGGGGACTGCTGGCCGCGTGGGCCGTGCACGACACAGGAACTGGTCATGGTGCCGAGCTGAGTGCGCACCCATGTGCCGGAGCTGCGCGAGAGGTTCCCCGGCGCGCCGGAGACCCTGAGGCCGTGGACGCCGCACGGGAGTTCGGCACCGCGGTCGGCGCCATGGCGGTGGTGCCGGCCGCCGCGCGCCGACGGCCACCGCACCGGGGGCCGGTCCGCCGTCCACCAGACCGCGCTCAACGCCTTCGGCCTGCACGGTCTGGTCCATCTGGCCCAGGCGGCGGTCGTGCGCGGCTACACGCCGGGCTCCGCGACCACGCCCCTGGTGGTCCTCCCGTTCACCGTGTGGGCCCGTGGCCGGCTGCGCCGCTCCGGCGTCCTGCGCCCGACCCGGCCACGGGATCTGGTCGGGGGCCTCGCCTTCGCGGCGGCGGCCACGGTCGTCACCCACGCCCTGGCCCAGGGTGCGCCGCGACGCCGGTGACGGCGAGGGCCCCGACTCAGGTACCTGCCAGCGCGCGCAGATGTGCCGCCCGGGTCTCGCTCGTCTGCCCCTGGACCAGCAGGAACAGTGCCTCCCGGGCGTGGCGCTGGGCGCGGCTCGTCAGGGCCATCGACCGGCCGCCCCCGGCCACCACTGCCGCCGTGGTGGCCGTACGCAGCAGCTCGTACGCCTCCGCGCGCACCGCCAGCCGCTCCGCGGCCCGCTCCTGCGGTGCCGGCCGGTCGGCCAGGGCGTAGGCGCGGCCGCGGACGTCGGCGAGCCGGGCCGTGAGCGGGGCGGCCGTCTCCGTGTCCAGCAGGGACAGGGCGGCCTCCGTGACGCCGAAGACCGCCGGGCTCGCGTTCAGCGTCCTCGCCCGGTCCCCGGACGCCCAGCGCTCGTACGGCGTCCGCAGGACCACCGCCTCCTCCGGCAGCCACAGCCCGGACAGCTCCAGCGACACCGTACGCGCGGCGGTGAGCGCCGCGAGACGCACCGGCTCCGAGGCCCGCAGCCCCGGCTGTTCGCGCGCCTCGGTGAACGCGAACAGCACCTCGCCCGCATCGGTCACCCCGGCGAGCAGCACCACGTCGTTCAGTCCCCAGCCGGTGTACCAGGGCACGGTCCCGTCGAACCGCAGGCCGCCGCCCTCCCGGCGCACCACCACCGGGACGCGCGGCCAGGACCGCAGATGCGCGTACGCCACCCCAGACAGCAGCTCGCCCCGCGACAGCGGCCCCAACAGCCGCTCACGCACCGGCATTTCGCTCTGGGCCAGCATCTGCACCGGCGTGTGGTGCTGGGTCTGCACGAACCACGTGGAGCAGCACGCCCCGGCCAGGATCTCCGCGGTGCGGCGCAGCACGGCCGGCGGCGCGGCCGAGCCGCCGTACGCGACCGGCGCGCCCACCCCGAGCAGTCCCGACCTCTTCACCGCGTCGATGTGGCTCGCGGGCACCCCCTCCCGGTCGACCCGCTCGGCCTCGGGGGCGAGCAGGTCCGTGGCGAGGCGGCGGGCGCGGTCGATGAGCGGATGAGCAGGGGTGACTGTCATGGGGAAGATTCTTTCGGAGATTTCGCCCCGCGCCTGTCGATCCGGAGGCCGGCTCTTCGTGTAGGAGGTGACGGACAGCCGAGAGACCCTGAAAACCACCAGGAGGATGTCATGAAGCACTACCTGCTCAGCGTGGTCCAGCCGGCCGGCGGTACCCCGCCCGCCGCCGACGCGCTCGCCGCGATCATGCGCGACGTCGAGGCCTTCAACGACGAGCTGCGCGCCGCCGGCGCCTGGGTCTTCGCCGGCGGCCTGCACGGCCCGGAGACGGCCACCGTGCTCCGCCCCGAGAACGGCCAGGTCCTCGTCACCGACGGCCCCTACGCCGAGGGCAAGGAGTACCTGGGCGGACTCTGCCTGATCAGGGCCGCCGACCTCGACGAGGCGCTGGAGTGGGGCCGCAAGGCCGCCCTCGCCACGACGCTGCCCATCGAAGTACGGCCCTTCGTGGACCAGCACTAGGTGTATTGACCTGAAGCGTTGTTCACGCGGACCACCTCGCGGCCGGGACGAGCCGGTCGCGAGGGGCGCCGCGCACGTGTGCGCTGCCTGCGGGCGGTCAGGCCAGCCTCTCGTCCTTGACCGCCAGCCGCTGGTCTCCCCGCCGGTAGCCCACGGTGCGGATGCCGAGCGCGTCCTTCAGCCGGCGGGCGGGCACGACCTGTGGCGTGGGGGCGGGGGCCCGGCCCGGCTTGGGCAGCGGGTAGGCGGTGGTGGTGGCGGAGTGGAAGGTGATGTTGCCCTCCGTCTTGGTGAACAGCTGGTGGACGTGTCCGTTGAGGCAGGTGACCGAGGAGAAGCGGCGCAGCAGTGCGATCACCTTCAGCGCGTCGTCCGTGCTCCAGCCCCACTTCGGGTACATGGCGAACAGCGGGATGTGGCTGAAGACCACGACGGGGGTGTCCGACGGCAGCCCCGCGAGGTCCTTGCGGACGAAGTCGATCTGCTCGGTGCCGAGGTGACCGAGCTTCTCCAGGTGCAGGGTGTTGACCAGGGCGAGGAAGTGCACACCGTGGGTGTCGAAGCTGTACCACCCGTCACCGAGCGTGCCCTTGCCGAAGACCTGGCGGTAGGCGCGGCCCGCGTCGCCGATGGAGTCGTGCTCGCCCGGCACGGTGAAGACACGGTCCGTCCGCAGCCCGGCCGTCATCTGCCTGACCTGGTCGAACTGCCCCGCCGTGGACAGGTGGGTCAGGTCGCCGCTGTGCATGACGAAGTCGGGTCTGAACCCGAGCCCGTTGACCTGCTCGATCGCTTGGGCGAACGAGCCGACCACGTCCGTGTTGGCCGGGCCCTGGAAGCCGATGTGGCTGTCGGAGACCTGCACGAAGCGCAGTGCGCCGCTCGGTGCCGCGGCGGCCCCGGCGGTGGCGTCCCGGGAGCCGGCGACCTGGCTCATCACCTCTCCGCCGGCCACGGTGAGTACGACGGCTCCGCCGAACCACCCGGCGTGGCGGAGGAGTTGACGCCGGGACATGCCGTGTTCGGAGGAGGGTTCCTCGGTGCCGCCGATCGGTGCCGGGCTCCGACGGTCGTGGGGTGCGGTCATGAGGTCACCTCCACGGTGGCGGTCATGAACGGATGGATGGTGCAGAGGTAGGCGTAGGTGCCGGGCCTGGTGAACGTGTGGGTGTAGGTGCCGTGCGTGGCGAGGGCGGCCGAGTGCAGCGGGCCGCCCGAGCCGGAGCTGGTGACGGTGTGGGCATCGGTGTCCTCGTTGGTCCAGGTCACCGTCGTGCCCGCCCTGACCTTCAGCCTGGCCGGGGAGAACGCGAAGTTCTTGATCACCACGGCGTCCTGGGCGACCGGGGTGGCGGCGGTGTTCGCGCTCGGGGAGTTCATGGGCATGGTCATGCCGGGCGTCGCCGTGGAGCCGGACGTCCCGGCAAGGCGGTGCTGACCCGGCCCGGGCGCAAGGGAGCCGGTGTCCGAGGAACGGGGTGACTGGCCGCACGCGCTCAGGAGTCCCAGCGCTCCGGCGGTGACGGCGGCCAGCCCTGCCGCACAGCGCGACCGGTGGCCAACGGGGCGGAAATTGACGTACATGATCTTCATTCCCCACTGATCGGGTGATGCCGTCCGCGACGGCTCATGCCCGGTTTCACGGTCCCCGGCGCCGTTGGGTTCAGCTGATATACACCTTTTTCTCCCTTTCAGCTGGTTATCTGATATAGCACGACAAAACTTCTGATCTGAGTGATGATCTCCTTATGTCATGGAGTGCTCGGAAACGTGGCGGCGCGGCCGATCCGAATCGCTCCGGGCGCCGTGTCTCGGGTGACGGGACTGTTTCGACCACGGACGAGGAACTGCTACGGGCGCTGTACGCCGAGCACGCAGGCCCTCTGTTCCACTACGTACTGCGACTGACGTCAGGAGACCGGCAGTGGGCCGAGGATGTCGTGCAGGAGACGTTGCTGCGGGCATGGCAGCACCCTGCCGCGTTCGAACCCGAGCGCGGTCCGGCGCGCGCCTGGCTGTGCACGGTCGCCCGGCGCCTGGTCATCGACCAGCACCGAGCCCGGCGGGCGAGGCCGGCGGAGGTGGGCGGCGAGGCGCTGGAGCGGGCGGCGGAGCGGACACCGGGCGAGGACCGGATCGAGCAGGCGTTGCAGAGCTGGGCCGTGGCCGAAGCCGTCCGGGCGCTGTCTGCGGACCACCGCGCCGTGCTGCTGGAGGTGTACTACCGGGGCCGGAGCGTGGCGCAGGCCGCGGAGGCGCTGGGCATCCCGCCGGGCACCGTCAAGTCGCGGACGTACTACGCCCTGCACGCCCTGAAGCTGGCCCTGCGGGAACGGGGTATCGAGCCATGACCACGGCATGGAGGAGGTGCCGGCCATGAACGCGGACCATGACGCCCTCCGGCTGGCCCTGGGGGCGTACGTCCTGGGCGTGCTGCCCCCGGCGGAGGCGGAGCGGGTGCGTGCGCACCTCGCGGAATGCGACGGGTGCCGGGCGGAACACGACGAGCTGGCCGGGCTTCCGGCGCTGCTCGCGACGGTCACGGCGGAAGAGGTCGAGGGCATCCCCGTGCCGGTCGGCGACGAGGACCCGGCCGACCGGCTGGTGCGGCGGGCGGCGGAGAGCGCCGGGGGTCCGCCCCCGGCGCCGCCCGGCACGTCCACGGTGCCCGGGGCTCCGGAGGCGGGACTGCTGGAGCGGATGATGCGGCAGGCCGCCGTCAGGCGCCGCAGGACCTGGCGGCGGCAACTGGCCGGTGCGGTCGCGTCGTTGATGCTGGTCGCCGGGGCGGCGGCCGGCGGTACCTGGCTGGCGCTGAGCGGTTCCGTGGCCGGTCAGGCCACACCGCCCGCACCGGTCACGCCGGCTCCGTCGCGCGTCTTCTCCGGGAGCGACGCCACCACCGGCGTCACCGCCACGGTGTGGGTCGCGCCCTCGGCGTGGGGCAGTGTGCTGGAGATCTCCGCCCGGGGGGCGCCCGCGGGCATCACCTGCCGGTTGCAGGCGGTCGGGCCCGGTGGAACCAGGGCGGACGCCGCCACCTGGCGGGCGGGCGCGTACCCGGTCGGCACCACCGTCCCCGGGGCGGTCCCCCTGTCCCCGGCGGCCATCGAGCACTTCGAGATCGTCGCGGGCAACGGCCAGAAGCTGGTCACGATCCGGGCGTGAGCCGAAGAATCAGTGCAAAAAGGGTGAATGGCTCGAACCATATGCACTCGTCGTCCGTAGAACTGAATGAGTGCTCACCACCAGGTTCCTACGCAGAAGAGCCAGAAGACCATGCTTGTCACCGATTCCCCCCGCGCCGGCTCGTTCCCCGCGCGGTCCTGCCACCACCAGGCGATGCTCACGCTGCCCGCGCAGGAGGCACACGTCCCCGCCACCCGTCATCTCGCGGCGGAGCTGCTGGAGTGCTGGCGCGTGCCCGAGAGCCAGCGGGACTCCGCCGTCCTCATCGTCGACGAACTCGCCGCCAACGCCGCCCGGTACGGTCGCGAACGCATGACGCTGCTGCTCGTCCTCGACGGCGGCACCCTGCACATCGTGGTCAGTGACTCCGGAACGGCGGTCGAGCGCGTCCGCCATGAGGTGGCCCCCGACGAGCACGGCCGCGGGACCGGCATCGTCGACTCCCTCGCGCAGTCGACCGAGGTCCACCAGACCCGAGGCGGCCGAGAAGTCCGGGCCTGTCTGCGGTGTTCGGCATGACCGGGCCCGTACGCTTCCGGTGGCCGGCCGCGGCCGTACCGCTGCCGTCCACCGGGCCGCACTCCACGCCAGGGCACGGCGATGTCCGGTTCGCGGCGTGGTCGGACAGAAGGGCACGGGTGCCCATGCCGGACACCGTCGATGTGGAGGCCGTCTTCCGGGCCGAGTACGGTCGCGCGGTCTCCGTCCTCGTCCGCTTCCTCGGCGACATCGACCTCGCCGAGGAAGCGGTGCAGGACGCCTTCACCACCGCCGTGCGCACCTGGCCGGAGAAGGGCGTGCCGCCGAGCCCGGCCGGCTGGATCATCACCACCGCCCGCAACCGGGCCGTCGACCGGCTGCGCCGCGAGTCCTCCCGGGACGCCCGGCACGTCGAGTCCGCCCGGCTGTACACACCCCACCTGTACGCGCCCGACCTGCACGGGCCCGACGCGCCGCCCGAAGAGGGCGCCGTGCGCGACGACCGGCTCCGCCTGATCTTCACCTGCTGCCACCCCGCGCTCGCCCTGCAGAGCCGGGTCGCCCTCACCCTGCGCCTGCTCGGCGGACTGAGTACCGCTCAGATCGCCCGCGCCTTCCTCGTGCCGGAGCCGACGCTGGCCCAGCGCCTGGTCCGTGCCAAGGCCAAGATCCGCGACGCCGGCATCCCCTACCGGGTGCCGCGCGACGCCGACCTGCCCGAGCGGCTCGGCGGCGTCCTCGCCGTGGTGTACCTGATCTTCAACGAGGGGTACACCGGCGACCCCGCCCTGTGCGCGGAGGCGCTGCGCCTCGGCCGGCTGCTCGACGCGCTGCTGCCGGACGAGCCCGAGGTCAGCGGCCTGCTCGCGTTGATGCTGCTGACCGAGTCCCGGCGGCCGGCCCGGCAGGACGCGGACGGCGTCCTCGTGCCGCTGCCCGAGCAGGACCGCACGCTCTGGGACCGCGCCCAGATCGCCGAGGGCCAGGACCTGGTCCGCCGCTGTCTGCGCCTGGGACGGCCGGGGCCGTACCAGATCCAGGCCGCGATCAACGCCGTGCACAGCGACGCCCCGACCGGCGCCGCCACCGACTGGCAGCAGATCGCGCGGCTGTACGAGCAGCTCATGGCCGTGGCGCCGTCCCCCGTCGTCGAGCTGAACCGCGCGGTGGCCGTGGCCGAGACCGAGGGGCCGGCCAGGGCGCTGGAGCTGGTCGACGCCCTGGAACTCGGCCGCTATCACGTGCTGCACGCGGTCCGGGCCGACCTGCTGCGCCGTCTGGGCCGCACCGCCGAGGCGGCGGCCGCGTACGGCCTCGCCGCCGAACTGGCCGGGAGCGAGGCCGAGCGGGCGTACCTGGAGCGGCGCGGGCGAGACCTCGGAGTGTGAGCGCCGTCACCTGGCGTCGGCGGAATGAATTTGAGGACCTGAAAGGTTGGCAAATGCATCCACCGACACCCAGGCTCGGGCCGAAGCCGCCCGTGCACCACCAGCGAGGCATCCGTGAACCTCCCCGCCATCGAGCAGCCCGCCGACGTCGTGGCCCGGCTGCGCGCCACCTTCGCCACCGGTCGCACCAAGCCCGTGGAGTGGCGCACCGGTCAGCTGCGCAGGCTGCGCGCGCTGCTCACCGAGCGCGGCGCCGACCTCGCCGCCGCCCTCCACGCCGACCTCGGCAAGAGCAGCGCCGAGGCCTACCGCACCGAGATCGACTTCACCGTCCGCGAGATCGACCACACCCTGGAGCACCTGGCGGACTGGCTGCGCCCGGAGCCCACGCCGGCCCCTGCCCACCTCGGCGCCGACGCCACGGCCTGGACGCAGTACGACCCCCTCGGCGTCGTCCTCGTCATCGCCCCCTGGAACTACCCGGCCCAGCTGTTGCTCGCCCCGATGGTCGGTGCCCTGGCCTCCGGCAACACGGTCGTCGCCAAGCCGAGCGAGCTGGCCCCGGCCACCTCGGCCGTACTCGCCGAGCTGCTCCCGGCCTACCTCGACACCGACGCGGTCGCCGTGGTCGAGGGCGGCGTCCCGGAGACCACGGCCCTGCTGGCCGAGCGCTTCGACCACATCTTCTACACCGGCAACGGCACCGTCGGCCGGATCGTGATGCGCGCCGCCGCCGAACACCTCACCCCGGTCACCCTCGAACTGGGCGGAAAGTCCCCGGTGTTCGTGGACCGCGACGCCGATGTGAGCGTGGTCGCGGACCGGCTCGCCCGCGGCAAGTTCCTCAACGCGGGGCAGACGTGCGTGGCCCCCGACTACGTCCTGACCGACCCGGAGACCGCCGCCGCCCTGGAGCCCGCGCTGGTCCGCGCGGTCGAGGCGCTGTTCGGCAGCGACCCGGCGACCTCGCCCGAGTACGGCCGGATCATCAACGAGCGGCACTTCGACCGGCTCTCCGGGCTGCTCGGTTCCGGCCGGGTCGCGGTCGGCGGCACGAGCGACCGTACGACCAAGTACATCGCGCCGACCGTCCTCGCGGACGTCGACCCCGCCTCGCCCGTCATGCGGGAGGAGATCTTCGGCCCGATCCTGCCCCTCGTGACCGTCTCCGGCCTGGACGAGGCGATCGGCTTCATCAACGACCGCGACAAGCCGCTCGCCCTCTACGTCTTCACCGAGTCCGACGGCACCCGTGCGCGCATCGCCGCCGAGACCTCCTCCGGCGGCCTCGGCTACGGCCTGCCCCTCGCCCATCTCACCGTCTCCGACCTGCCGTTCGGCGGAGTGGGGGAGAGCGGTATGGGCAGCTACCACGGCCGCTACTCCATCGAGACGTTCAGCCACCGCAAGGCGGTGCTGGAGAAGCCGCTGAGCTGAACTCCCCTGCCCCTGCGGGCCAGTGTGCGAGACTCCGTCGGATGACCGCTGAAACGATCACCGCGGACGCCTGCGGCACCTGGAAACTCGGCGACCTGCCCGTCAACCGCGTCGGCCTCGGCGCCATGCGGCTGACGGGCAGCGCCGCGTTCCACCTCGGCACGTCCAGTGACCGCGCACGCTCCATAGCCGTGCTGCGCCGGGCCGTCGAACTCGGCGTGAACCACATCGACACCGCCGCCTTCTACTTCTCCGCCACGCGCTCCGCCAACGAACTGATCAACACGGCCCTCGCCCCGTACGCCGACGATCTCGTCATCGCCACCAAAGTGGGCCCGTTCCGCGACTACCACGGCGAGTGGGGCACCTCGGCGCGGCCGGACCAGCTGCGCGGCCACGTCGAGGAGAACCTGCGCCAGCTCGGCCGCGACCACCTCGACGTGGTCTACCTGCGCCGGATGCGCCAGGACTCGATCTCCGAGCACTTCGGCGCGCTCGCCGAACTGCGCGAGGCCGGACTCGTCCGGCATCTGGGCATCTCCGCGGTCGGACCGCGCCATCTCGCCGAGGCGCTGGAGATCGCCCCGGTGGTGAGCGTTCAGAACCGGTTCGCGCTGGACCGTCCCGACCCGGTCGACGACGAGATGCTGCGTCTGTGCGGTGAACGCGGCATCGCCTTCGTTCCCTTCTACGCCGTCGCCGGCGAGGCGGGGGACCACGCGGCGTCCGACACCCACGACGACACCGTGCGCGACATCGCCCGCGACCACGGCGCAAGTCCGGCGCAGATCCGCATCGCCTGGACCCTGCACCAGGGCCCGCACGTCCTCGCCATCCCCGGCACCGGCAACCCGGACCACCTCGCGGAGAACGTCGCGGCGGGCGCCCTGCGGCTCACCGCGGACGAACTGGCCCGGCTCGACGCCCTGCACACCCCTGCGGGCTGACGCGCCCGGCCCCCGCGCCGGGGTCCTGCTCCCGGACGGCGGCCCCGTACGGGTGGGCCTCCCATAATGGGCGCGCGGGGGCACAGCCGTACGAAGGCCCGGTTGACTACTATCGTGTAGACAGTCTCCCGGGACGCACACGAAGACGGGGTGAGGAACGTTCCATGACCGAGGCGAAGGACGAGCGCCGGCCTGCCGGGGAACTCGAGGCGAGCGTCATGGGCGCACTCTGGGCCGCGGGCGGACCGCAGACACCCGGCCAGGTGCAGCGGGCCCTCGGTGCGGACCTGGCGCGTACGACCGTGACCACCATCCTCACCCGCCTCCACGACAAGGGGGTCGTCGAGCGGCACCGGCACGGGCGCGGCTATGCCTACCTCCCGGTCCGGGACGTCCAGGACGCCCAGGGCCTCACCGCCCGCCGGATGCACAGCGAGCTGGACCGCGACGGCGACCGCGAGACCGTTCTCGCCCGCTTCGTCGCCCAGCTCCACCCCGACGACGAACGCATCCTGCGGGACCTGCTCGAACCCGGCGAACGATGACCGCGCTCCTGCTGCTGCCCCTGCTGCTGCCGATCGCCCTGCCGGCCCTCGCCCGCCGGGTCCTGGACCGGCTGGCCCCGGTCGCCGCGCTGTGGGCCGTCACCGTCTGTGCGGTGGTCCTCGCCGGCTGCTCGCTGGCCGCGCTCGGCTCGTTCGTCCTCATCGGGCTGCTCAAGTTGCCGCTCTTCGCCGCGCTCGGCGAGCTGATCCATCCCCTGCGTACGGCCTCGGACCTCGTCGTCCTGCCCGTCGCGGCGACCTCCGTCGGCGCCCTCGCCGTCTGCGGCTGGACCCTCGTGCGCTCGGTGCTGCGCCAGTCCCGCGCCTTCCGTGCGGCCCTCACGGAGGCCGGGCGCCGCCCTTCGGCCGGCGACCTGTGCGTCGTGGACTCGCCCCGCCCGGACGCCTACGCCCTGCCCGGCCGACCGCACCGCATCGTCGTCACCACCGCGATGCTCCGCAGCCTGGACGGCCCCGAGCGGGAGGCGCTGTTCGCCCACGAGCGGGCGCACAACGACGGCGGCCACCACTACTTCCTCGCCGCCGCCGAACTCGCCGCGCACTGCCACCCGGCGCTGCGCCCGGTCCGCGAGACCATCAGACTCGCCGCCGAGCGTGCCGCCGACGAGGCCGCCGCCGCCCGCATCGGCGACCGGCGCCTGACGGCCCGGGCCATCGCCCGCGCGGCCCTCGCGGGACAGACCACCCGCTCCGAGCGCCCCGACTTCGCGCCGGCCGCGACCACCGGCCCCGTTCCGAAGCGTGTCCAGGCCCTGCTGGCCGCTCCGCTCGTGCCCCGGGCCGGCCGTACGGTCGCCGCCTTGCTCATCGCCTGCACCGCCGTCTCCTGCGCGGCCTCGGCCGCGGGCATGGCCGACTTCCACCACCGGGTCGAGATCGCCCAGGGCGACGAGAAGCCCTGACCCCCTGCCCGGCCCTGTTCTCCCGAAGCCACGGCGAAGTGCCGAGTGAGTCTCGGTCATCAGAGTGACGCTCGGTCGGGGAGAGCGGCGAAGTCGGCGTGGGCCTGGGCGCCTTCGTGGTGGGCAGACCTCCGGCGGCTGGAGCGAGACGCCGGACAGGAGGACGCGCCCTTCGTACGAGGTCGGGGAGGGTACGAACGGGCAGCGTCATCCCAGGCGGGGCCGCTGGTTCTGCCGGGCTCAGCCCCCTGACGAGGGGGAAGCGGTGCAGTACCTGCTGGACGTGGACGACATCGCGGGGAAGAGCCGGTCCCAGGCACGGCTGTCATCCCCCTGGCCGTGGTCCTGTCCGGCCGCGGCCGGAGAGGACGGCGAAGGGACTGCCTGGGAAGCCGCTGGCCGCCCCACCCCGAGACCTGTACAAGCCCCGCACGAGGTGAGGAGCGCTGCCCTCCGGCCCGTCCCGGGCGAGGCGACACCGGGGTGCGAGGCTTCAGGATGCCGCCCCGGCCGCACCGTCCGCCGCGGACCGGGCGGTTCCTGCTGCGGGCGGGGTTCGGGGGCCGGGGAGCACGGCCGCCGCGGCGGCGGAGTCGAGGCGGGGGGTTCATGTCCGGCTCGAACCGGCCGTAGGGGTTCACGGGGTCCGGAACAACGGGGACAGGGCCCGCCGGTCCGGCGTCGGTGAGCCGCGGGGCCTGCCCGGGGAGTCCCTGGCGAAGCGGCACGGAAACGCGCGTAGAACACGGACTGGCGCCTCCGGGGTTTTACGTATAACCTCACGCGCTAACCACCCTCACCGGAAGGTCCCGATGCGACGCGTCGCCCTGGTCACCCTCGTCGTCGACGACTACGACGACGCCGTCCGCTTCTACACCGAGGCCCTCGGCTTCCGGCTCGCCGAGGACGCCCCGCGCCCCGACGGCTCCCGCTGGGTCGTCGTGGAACCGGGGGGCGAAGGCACCGGCACCGGACTGCTCCTCGCCCGCGCCAAGGACGAGGCCCAGCGGTCCCGCGTCGGCGACCAGACCGGCGGACGCGTCGGGTTCTTCCTGCACACCGACGACTTCGCCCGCGACCACGCCCGGATGGCCGCGGCAGGCGTGACCTTCCTGGAGGAGCCGCGCCGCGAGCCCTACGGCACCGTGGCCGTCTTCCAGGACCTGTACGGCAACCGCTGGGACCTGCTCCAGCCCGCTGGCTGAGCCTCCTGCCGCCCCCTGCCACCACCGTCGGCCCGAACCACCCGCTCAAGGAAAGACCCACCATGACTGCTACGCGCGTAGACGCCGAAGTGATCCGCCGCCTGCCCAAGGCCGTCCTGCACGACCACCTCGACGGCGGCCTGCGCCCCGCCACCGTCGTCGAACTCGCCGCGAAGATCGGCCACACCCTGCCGACCACCGACCCCGACGAGCTGGCCGCCTGGTACTTCGAGGCCGCCAACTCCGGCGACCTGGTGCGCTACATAGCCACCTTCGAGCACACCCTGGCCGTGATGCAGCACCGCGAGGGACTGCTGCGCGTGGCCGAGGAGTACGTCCTCGACCTCGCCGCCGACGGTGTCGTCTACGCCGAGGTGCGCTACGCGCCCGAGCTGAACACGCGGGGCGGGCTGTCGCTCGGCGAGGTCGTGGAGACGGTCCAGGAGGGCCTCGCCGCCGGCATGGCCAAGGCGGCCGCCGCCGGCACCCCCGTCCGTGTCGGCACCCTGCTGTGCGGCATGCGGATGTTCGACCGCGTCCGCGAGGCCGCCGAGCTGGCCGTCACGTACCGGGACGCGGGCGTCGTCGGCTTCGACATCGCCGGCGCCGAGGACGGCTTCCCGGCCGTCCACCACCTGGACGCCTTCGAACTCCTGCGCAGCGAGAGCGTGCCCTTCACCATCCACGCCGGCGAGGCGTTCGGGCTGCCGAGCATCCACCAGGCGATCCAGGCGTGCGGCGCCCAGCGCATCGGGCACGGTGTCCGCATCACCGAGGACATCGTCGACGGCAAGCTCGGCCGCCTCGCGAGCTGGGTGCGCGACCGCCGGATCGCCCTGGAGATGTGCCCCACCTCCAACCTGCAGACCGGCTGCGCCACCTCGATCGCCGAACACCCGATCACGGCCCTGAAGGACCTGGGATTCCGGGTCACCGTCAACACCGACAACCGTCTGGTGTCGGGCACGACGATGACCCGGGAGATGTCCCTGCTGGTCGAGGAGGCCGGCTGGACGGTCGAGGACCTGCGCACGGTCACGGTCAACGCCCTCAAGAGCGCCTTCGTCCCGTTCGACGAGCGCAAGGCCCTCATCGAGGACGTGGTCCTGCCGGGTTACGCGGCCGTGCTCTGAAGCAGCCCCCTGAGGTAGGCGGCCTGTCCGATGTGCTGCAGATCGTCGGACAGGACGCTCACCAGGCGCACCCCCAGGCTGACCGGGGGATCCCAGCGCTCGTCCACGATCCGCTCCAGATCCTTGGCGGCCAGCCCTCCGAGCGCCCCGAGGGTCTGCTCGTGGACGGCGTCGTAGTACCCGGTCAGCAGGTCGGCGGAGTCGACCCGCACCTTGGCGACCTTCGCCGGGGTGTGCCCGTAGCCGTGGTCACGCGGCGGCAGATCGAGGCCGAAACGCTTCTCCCAGCCCTGGCTCAGCCATACCTGCTCAAGGTCGAAGGCGTCGGCGACGTGGTCGTCCTGCACCCGGGTGAGATGCCAGACGAGCCAGGAGATGGAGTTGGCGCCGGGAGCCGGGCGGTGGTTCAGCTCGTCCGGTCCGAGGCCGTCGAGGGCGGCGTGGACTTCTTCCTGGATGCGGCCGTAGCCGTCGATGAGGATGTCCTTTGCATGCATACCGTCCACCATCCCAAACGGCGGGCCCTCATGCGTCCGGAATCCAGCTCCCGTGGAACCCGAGCGGCACCCGCCCCGGCAGGTGCACCCGGGCCACCGGCTCCCCGGTGAAGTCCTGCGCCGCGAGGATCACCAGGTCGGCCGCGCCCCGGTCCGGGTCGTGGACGTACGCGATCGCATACCCGTCGTCCTCGTCCGCCCCGCCGGCGGTCGCGTCCCGCGGCACGAACACCGCCTCGCCCGCCGCCGCGCCCCTCGGCAGCCGGTGCACCAGGGTGGTGCCGCGCAGCAGGTCGTGCTTGACGAGCGCGTTGGAGAACGCGCTGTCCGGTGGGGTACCGCCGTCCGGCGTCAGATACGCGGCCGTCAGCGCGGCGGCCGCCGCCGTGTAGCCGTAGCGGTGCCGCCGCGACACCAGCGACTCGTTCACCCGCGGGAACTCCTGCGGCCGGTCGTCCAGCACGCGTTGCCGTACCCGTCCGTGGCGCAGGTCCACCGTCCAGCGTTCCAGCTTCGTGGTGCCCGTGGCGTACGGGCCGTCCGAGCCGCGCCCGGCGACGTGGAAGGGCGCCGGGTAGGTCGTCATGTCGACCACCACCGATGCGCCGTCGTCGTAGGCGTTGAGCGTGTGCGAGTAGTAGACGGGGTCGATCCCGAACCAGCGCACCGGCCCGCCGCTCCGCCGCATCACGCCCACCCGCGTGGGATGTTCGCGGTTCCAGACGTACGGCACCGGGTCGCCGCGCTCGGCGGCGGCGGGGTCGAAGGTCACGGGGACGTCGATGACGACGACATGCCTCTCGGTGAGTGCGAAGTCGTGCACCATCGGCGCGTCCGGCACCGGGATCCGGGTGGTGCGTGCGACGCGCCCCGAGGGGTCCACCACCATGTGCCGGATGTGGTCCCAGGCGGGGTAGTAGGCGATCGCGTGCAGCTCACCCGCGTACGCGTCGAACTTGGTGTGCGCGGTGAACGCACCCTCCAGCGTGCCCTTGAAGTCGTACGTGCCCACCGTGCCCAGCTCACCGTCGAGTTCGTACGGCAGCGGGCCGCTCTCCTGCAGTGCGAGGATCCGGCCGCGGTGGGGGATCACATGCGTGTTGCACGGGAAGTCGTCCGGCGGAACCGGAGCCGGGTAGGGCTCACCCAGCTTCTTCGCGACCTGCGAGGAGCGCACCCAGCGGTTGCGGTACCACTCGGCCCTTCCGTCCCGCAGCCGCACGCCGTGCACCATGCCCTCGCCGAGCATCCAGTGATGGGCCCGGGGATCCTCCAGGCCGAGGACGTTCGGGCCGTTGCGCAGGAAGCGGCCGTTCAGCTCGCGGGGGATGCGGCCGGTCACCGGCAGGTCGAAGGCCGTCAGTTCCTCGGTGACCGGGGCGAACGCCCCTTCCAGGAACGGGTAATGACGCTCCGTCAACCCCCTTGCCGCATCAGCCGCCGCCGGGCCGGTGCCCAGGCCGGTGAGCGCGCCCGCCGCCGCGAGTCCGGCCGCTCCGCGCAGCACGGTTCGCCGTGTGTGTTCCGCCATGATGGGTCCTCCCGACCGCCGTCCTCACCGACGGTCCCGAGTCTGCTGCGGCGGACGGCCGGAATCAGGAGGCCTGGGACCCCTCCCGGGGTGGTGTCAGGCCCCCTGTCCCGCCTCCTGTTTCCAGGAGTGCGACGAGTGCCCGGGCGGCGGGGCTGGTGGCGCGGTCCGGGGGCAGCAGGGCCACGGTCTCGTACTCCGCCTCGCCGGTGCCCTTCAGCGGCAGCGCCGTGAGCGAGGGCCGCTTGTGCCGGAAGTGCCGGGGTACGACCGCGATGCCCAGGTTCTCGTCGACCAGGTCCAGCAGGCTGTGCACGTCGTTGACCTCCAGCGCGACCGTGCGCCGGACACCGGCCGCGGCGAACGCGGCGTCGGTCGTGCGGCGCGGGCCCCAGTCCGGATGGAAGTCCACGAAGACCTCACCGGCCAGGTCCTCAGGGCCGAGCACCGCGCCGGCCGCGGCCAGCCGGTGCTCGGGATGGCACAGCACGGTCATCGGCTCGCTCGTCAGCGCCACCGACCGCAGCTGATCGCTGTCCGCCTGCGTGCGGTAGGCGAAGGCGAGGTCGAGCCGGCCGGCCCCGACCTCTTCGGCCAGCGCGCCCGAACCGGCCTGCCGCAGCCGGATCTCCACGTCCGGATGCCGGCCCCGGAACGCGGCCAGCATCCGCGCCACGTGCACCCCGGCGATGCACTGCTCGGTGCCCAGGGCCAGCGTGCCGCGCAGCACGCCCTGCACCGCCGCCACCGCCTCGTGCGCCGAACGCACCTGTGCCAGGATCCGCTCGGCCTCCACCAGCAGCGCCCGTCCCGCCTCGGTCAGCGTCACCCGCCGCGTGGTGCGCACGAACAGTGGCGCCCGCAGCTCCCGCTCCAGCGCCCGGATGGACGCCGACAAACCCGGCTGGGAGACCATCAGGCGTTCGGCAGCCCGGGTGAAATGCTGGTCCTCGGCGACGGCGACGAAGTGCTGGAGATGGCGCAGTTCCATGATTGAGAAGCCTAGCCGCTCAATTCCATCGGATTCTTCTGTTGGACCGCTGCGTGCGGCTCGCGCGAGAGTGGCACGGGTAGACCGTGTGCCAACCCCTCTGGAGTCGCGTTGTACACCGCACACCCCGACCGTTACGCCGACATGCCGTACCGGCGCACCGGACGCAGCGGGCTGAAGCTGCCCGCGCTGTCCCTCGGCCTGTGGCACAACTTCGGTCCCGACCGGCCCGTCGAGACCCAGCGGGCCATCCTGCGCCGCGCCTTCGACCTGGGTGTCACCCACTTCGACCTCGCCAACAACTACGGCCCGCCGCCCGGCGCCGCCGAGTCCGCGCTCGGTGAGGCACTCAAGGCGGACTTCGGGCCGTACCGTGACGAGCTGGTCATCTCCACCAAGGCCGGCTACCTCATGTGGCCCGGCCCGTACGGCGAATGGGGCTCCCGCAAGTACCTGCTGTCCTCGCTCGACCAGAGCCTCGCCCGCATGGGCCTGGACCACGTCGACATCTTCTACTCGCACCGCCCCGACCCGGACACTCCGCTGGAGGAGACGATGGGTGCCCTGCACACGGCGGTGCAGCAGGGCAAGGCGCTCTACGTCGGCGTCTCCAACTACTCCCCGCAGCAGACCCGCGAGGCCGCCCGCATCCTGGCCGACCTCGGCACCCCGCTGCTCATCCACCAGCCGCGCTACTCGATGCTCGACCGGCGGCCCGAGGAGCAGGACCTCCTCACCACCCTGGACGAGCTACAGGTCGGCTCGATCGTCTACTCCCCGCTGGAGCAGGGCCTGCTCACCGGCCGCTACCTCGACGGCATCCCGGAGGACTCCCGCGCCGCGAGCGACAGCCCCTTCCTGAACTCGGACGCGGTCACCGAGGACCTGGTCGGCCGGCTGCGCGCCCTGGACGAGGTCGCCAAGTCGCGCGGCCAGACCCTGGCCCAGCTGGCCCTGGCCTGGGTGCTGCGCGGCGGCCGGGTCACCTCCGCGCTGGTCGGGGCGAGCAGCCCGCGGCAGCTCGAGGACAGCGTCGGCACCATCCGCAACCTGGACTTCGACGCCGAGGAACTCGCGCGGATCGACGCGATCGTGAAGCCGTAGGCCCCCGGTCAGGCGCTCGCTGACCTCCCAGAGGCGGGCCGCCGCCTCTGGGTCGACGGCGTACGGCAGCACGCCGGGCAGCCCCGGCTCCGCCCGCCACTCGGCCTCGTTCTCCGGGGCCACCAGGGGGCTGATGTCACGAGGCCGCGGGTGCCGAAGAACTCGGCCGAGTGCGGCCAGACCACGTAGGTCCAGCCGCCGGCCGCCGGACTCTTCTCCAGGACCGCGGTGAACTCCGCGTCCACCGGCCGTGTCGTCTGCATGGTGTCCTCCGTGCGTGGTGCTCCGTCAGGGAATCCCTCGCCAGGACAGACCGCCGCGCACGGCGGAACTCATCGTGGGCCAGGCGGTGTCAGGCACCCTCCGGCACGCGGTCCAGAAAGCCCAGCACCTGCCGGATGCGGCCCTCGTCGTCCAGCGTGACGACGTCGGACCCGGCCACCGGCGCCGACCCGTCGGCCTCACTGACCAGCTCCCAGGCGAAGCGGGCGGTGTCGTGGTGTCCGTCCACCACGCCCAGCGGCCGGAAGACGAACCCCGGGAACTGCTCGTGGACCGCCGCGATCACGGCCGCGATGCCCTCGTGGCCGCGGACGTCGGCGAGGGGGTCGGTGTAGCCGCCGTCCGCGGTCCACGCGGCGGCGACCGCCTT
Source organism: Streptomyces sp. NPDC048191 (assembly GCF_040652655.1). Taxonomy (NCBI): domain Bacteria; kingdom Bacillati; phylum Actinomycetota; class Actinomycetes; order Kitasatosporales; family Streptomycetaceae; genus Streptomyces; species Streptomyces sp. NPDC048191. The sequence continues at coordinate 77,366 of NZ_JBEZMO010000018.1, read as the reverse complement.
CCGCAGCGCCTCGGGTGCGGTGGCGTTCCAGGCCTCGAAGTAACGGGCGGCGGCGGTCTCGTAACGGTCGGTGTTCGCGGACATGGTGAATCAGCCTCCATCGAGGTCGTAGCTGCTGGTCGGAGCCGGATCCGGGGCTTCGCCGATCCGGTGTGACCACCATGCCGGAGGGCCGGGGAGCGGGTCGATTACCTGCCCGGTAATGCCCGGAGGACCGTGCGCGCCGGCACTTACCGGCCAGAACGCCCGGTGAATATGCCAACAGACTGGCCGGAAAGTCATGGTGACAGTGTTTCGGGAGTGGCGATACTCGAACATCAGGGGCACTTCACCGCACAGGAGCCGAACAGCGAGGGCCGGGCCGGCACACCAAGGCGACGGGGGAGTGAGTGGTGCACGACGAATTCCTGTGCCATGTCACGGCGTACGGCATGTGCGACGGCCGGCGCATCGGAGTGCCGCTCGGCACCTACCGCGCGCCGACGCTGGCCCTGGCCCTGTGGTGGCTGCGCGACCGGGCCTCCTGGATCGCCGAGCGCCTGGACCCGAGCCCGGAGTACCTCGCCTACCCGGCGGGAGCGCTGGTGCCCGTCGCGGACACGGTGGCCGACGTGCCCGCCCTGCTGCGCGCCTGGTGCGCCGACGACGCGGGGCAGGAGCGGGTGGCCGACGAGCTGGCGGGCGGACGGCTGGTGCGGATCGCCGCCAGTGACGACACCACCGAGTACGAACTGCTCGCCGAGTCCGTCGACGCGCTGCGCATGCAGCGCACCCTGCCGGCGCTTGTCGTGCCCGTCGCCTGACACGTGTCCGTCGGCCTGTGCCGTCATGCGCACATGTGAGCGAATCGGTACAATTTGGGCCATGGCGGAGCGGCCGGTCGCCCCGACGGCGCCCGAACTCGTCCTGGAGACCGACACGGGCTCCACGGTGATGAGCCCGGGCCAGGACTACCACGTCGGACGGGACCCGTTGAGCGACATCGTCCTCGACGATGCCCGGGTCTCGTGGCACCACGCCGTGCTGCACTGCCAGCACGACCGCTGGACCCTGACGGACCAGCAGAGCACCAACGGCACCTATGCCGACGGACGCAGGATCGACGAGTGGGGCGTGCGCCCGGGCAGCGTGATCCGCTTCGGCAACCCCACCGACGGCCCCCGCGCCGTTCTGGCCGGCGCCCCGAGCCCGGCCCCCGACCGCCCCTCCGCGGTGTCGCTCCCCCTGCTGACCGGCACCTTCCGCCGGCCCAGCAGCGTCCGCCCGCTGCCCGCACGCACGGTCCGCATCGGCCGGGCCGCCGACAACGACCTCGTGGTGGACGACCTGATCGTCTCCCGCCGCCACGCCGAACTGCGCGCCCACGCCGACGGCACGTACGAGATCGTCGACCTCGGCAGCCACAACGGCACCTATCTCAACGGGCGGCCCGTCACCCGCGCGCCCCTGGGTCCCGGCGACATCGTGGGCATCGGGCACTCCGCGTTCTGCCTGGTCGGCGCCGAGCTCCAGGAGTACGTCGACACCGGCGAGGTCTCCCTCGACGTCCAGGACCTCACCGTCACCGCCGACGGCGGGAGCAAGGTGCTCCTCGACCACGTGTCCTTCCCGGTGGGGGAGAAGTGCCTGCTCGCGGTCGTCGGGCCGAGCGGCGCGGGCAAGTCCACGCTGCTGAACGCACTCACCGGACAGCGGCCCGCCGACCGTGGCACCGTCCTGTACGACGGCCGCGACCTCTACCGCGACTACGCCGAACTGCGCCAGCGCATCGGCCTGGTCCCGCAGGACGACATCCTGCACCCCCAGCTCACCGTGCGCGCCGCCCTGTCCTACGCCGCCGAACTCCGCTTCCCCGAGGACACCGCCGCGGCCGAGCGGCGCGCCAGGGTGGACGAGGTGATCCGGGAACTCGGCCTGCAACACCGCGCCGAGCAGTCCGTGCACAGCCTCTCCGGCGGGCAGCGCAAGCGCGTCAGTGTGGCCCTCGAACTGCTCACCAAACCCTCGCTGCTCTTCCTGGACGAGCCGACCTCCGGTCTCGACCCCGGCATGGACCGGTCGGTGATGAACATGCTGCGTGACCTGGCCGACGACGGCCGCACCGTCGTCGTGGTCACCCACAGCGTCCTCAGCCTCGGCGTCTGCGACCGCCTCCTGGTGCTCGCCCCGGGCGGCAAGGTGGCCTACTACGGTCCGCCCGACGACGCCCTGGCCTTCTTCGGCTTCGAGCACTGGCCGGAGGCCTTCGAGGCCTTCGACCGCGACCCGTACCGCGACTGGGCGAGGGAGTACCGGGAGTCGCCGTTCCACCGGCACTACGTCGCCGAGGCGTCCCCCCAGCCCCACCACCCCGGCCCGGCCCCCGTCACCCCGGCACCGCCGCCCCGCCCCCGCGGCTGGGGCGCCCAGCTCGGCACCCTGGTCCGCCGCTACACGGCCGTCCTCGGCGCCGACCGCACCTTCCTGCTCGTCATGATCGCCCTGCCGTTCGTCATGGGCGCCATGGCCCGCGCGCTGGCCGGCGGCCGGCTCGCGCGGGACACCGCGATGAACGCGCTGCTCATCCTGTGCGTCGGCGCCGTGCTGACGGGCGCCGCCAACGCGGTGCGCGAACTCGTCAAGGAACGCGTCGTCTACCAGCGCGAGCGCGCCGTCGGCCTGCCCCGGTCGGCCTATCTGATGTCCAAGGTCGTGGTGCTCGGCACGATCAGCGTCGCCCAGGCCGTCGTCCTCACCCTCGTCGCCCTCCTCGGCGTCGACCTGAACACTCCGGGCGGCCGCGGCGTCCTGCTGCCACCGCTGGCCGAGATCACCCTGGCCGTCGCCCTGCTCGCGTTCACCGCGATGATGCTCGGCCTGCTGGTCTCCGCGCTGGTACGCAAGGAGGAGGTGACGATGCCGCTGCTGGTGCTGCTCGCCATCGTCCAGGTGGTGTTCTGCGGGGCCCTGCTCAGACTCAGCGATGTGCCCGGCCTGCAACAGCTGTCCTGGCTCGTACCCTCCCGCTGGGCGCTCGGCGCCATGGCCGCGACCGTCGGACTGTCCCGGATCGTGCCCGGCCGGCTCACCGCCGACCCCCTCTTCCGGCACTCGACAGGCGTCTGGCTGCTCGATGTGGCCATGCTGGTGGTGCTCTCCGTCCTCTACGGGCTGGTGGTCGCCCGGCTGCTGCGCCGGCACGAGCCCGCGGTGATGCGGAAGTAGGCGGCACGATGGCACACACGCGGAAGCAGACGGCCCGATGAGCAAAGCGCCCAGTACCGAGTTCCGGCCCACGCACGTGGTGCCGCGGCGCGGAATGCCCGCCTGGGAGGACCCCGACCCGGCCCGGCCCACCGTGCCCCTCGACCCGATGCTGCCGGTCCAGCTGGTGGAGCGCCGCGGTGACTGGGCGCACATCCGCTGTTCCAACGGCTGGGGCGCCTGGGTCGACGGTCGCCGGCTCGTGACCGTACCCGAGGACCCACCCGCCGCCGACGCAGCGTCCGACACGGCCGATCCACGGCCCCTGCTGGCCCGCGCCGAGCAGTCCCTGGCCGACTACCGGGCCGCGGTCGAGGAACTGGCGGCCGGTGCCCTGGAGGGCGAGGACTTCGAGGACCGCACCAGCGGCCTGCGCATCGGGATCGTCGTCGACGGGGAGTCCATGTGGCTGTACGACCCGGAGGAGGGCCGCTGGGTCTACGGCGACGGGCGGCGGCTGACCACCTACGCCACCGACCGGGCGATCACCGGCGAGGACGACCCCGGGCACGCCCCCACCCGGTTGGTCGCGCCCGAAGGTGAGCGCTGATGGCGCGCGAGACCAGCCTGTTCTCCGGCCGGCCCTCGGAACTGATCGGCCGGCAGGTGGCGAGCTACCGGATCGAGAACGAGATCGGCCGCGGTGGCATGGCCGTCGTCTACCGCGCCCGCGATCTGCGTCTGGAGCGCACGGTCGCCCTCAAGCTGCTCGCCCCCGAACTCGCCCGCAACGACACCTTCCGCAAACGCTTCACCCACGAGTCCCAGGTGGCCGCGGCGATCGACCACCCGCACATCGTGCCGGTCTTCGAGGCCGGCGAGACCGACGGCGTGCTCTACATCGCCATGCGGTACGTCTCCGGCAGCGACCTGCGCCGCCTCCTCGACCTGCGCGGACCGCTGCCGCTGCCGGACGCCGTGCGGATCGCCGCGCAGGTGGCGTCCGCGCTCGACGCGGCCCATGAGCACGGTCTGGTCCACCGGGACGTCAAACCCGGCAACATCCTCGTCGCCGAGGGCATCGACAGCGACCACCCCGAGCACGTGTACCTCACCGATTTCGGGCTCACCAAGAAGTCGCTGTCGCTGACCGGCCTCACCAGCGTCGGCCAGTTCGTCGGCACCCTCGACTACGTGGCCCCCGAGCAGATCTCCGGCCGCCCGGTCGACGGCCGCTGCGACGTCTACGGCCTGGCCTGCGTCGTGTACGAGACCCTCGCCGGCCGTCCCCCGTTCCTGCGCGACGACGACATGGCGCTCCTCTGGGCCCACCAGTACGACGATCCCCCTGCGCCGAGCGAGGCCCGCCCCGGCCTCGATCCCGCGGTGGACCCGGTCTTCGCCAAGGCGCTGGCAAAGAGCCCGGACGCCCGCTACGACACCTGCCTCGACTTCGTCGCCGCGCTGCGTGCCCCCAGGGCGACCGGCGCCGGCCCGGCCGAGGGGCGCCCGGCGGAGGCGGACACCGAAACGGACCTCACCGTGACCGAGAACCCGAGCCCACCGCAGTGGGCCGATCCGGTGTTCCGGGACGAGAGCCCGACCGGCCCCGCGGAGTGACGGGCAGCCCGATCGGTGCCCCGTCTGGAGGCCGGGGGCGCGGCCGCCCCTCTGGAAGGTACCTACGGCTGTTCCCCCTCGCCCCGCCGCTGCAACCGCCGGGCCGGCAGGCCGCCCAGGAAGCCGGCGACCAGCCCCCACAGCGCGCCCAGGCCCACCGCCCGCCACAGCTGGGGCTTGAGGAACAGTTCGCCGGACATCCCGCCACCCAGATCGCCGATGCCCAGCAGGGACAGTCCGTAGTGCGCCGAGAGGCGGCCCGTGAGACAGATCATCAGCACCGCCGACGCCAGCGCCACGGCCAGAGGTACGGCGTGCCGCCACAGGCGGATCCGGCCCGGTGAGCGCGCCGCCATCCGGAAGACCACGGCCAGCAGCAGGATCGCGTCCACGACCGGCAGCCACCACCACCGGCCGTCGTAGTCGGTGAGCGAGCGCAGGTTGAGTGCGGAGACGTCCGGGGTGCGCAGGATCGCGTCCAGGACGTGGGGCATCGGAAGGCCGAACGGCCCGTCCACGCGGCCGTTCCAGGTCGCTCCCAGCCCGATGGTGAGGGCGAGCCAGGCCAGGTTGGGCAGCCCGAGCAGGATCAGCGCGAAGATCGCCTGGACGTGCCCGCGGGTGGCCGCCGTGATCAGCGCGACGACGAGGCTCACGACGACGGAGGCGAGGAGCAGGACGAGCACCGCGTGGGCCGCCGGACGCACCGACTCCTGGAACCGCAGCAGCCGTCCCGGCAGCGGCGCCCCCCGTGCCACCAGCAGCGCCAGCAGCAGCACTCCGGCCAGCCACAGCAGCCCGAACAGGACCGTCAGCGGAACGTCCGTGGTGAACCCGACCCGTGGCGCCGCGTCGAACAGCCCGGTCAGATCGCTCAGGGTGCCGCTGCCCACGTCGACGGCGAAGGTCTGCCGGGCACCGAAGGCCAGGCCGATGAGCACCAGCAGCCACAGCACCGCGAACCGCACGGCCCAGCCGGCCAGTTCCCCGGCCGAGGCGACCGCCCGGTGCCGCAGCGGGCGCAGAAATCCCGCGCCGATCACCAGGGCGCCGACGAGGGTCACCGACAGCGGCATCACGGTGAGCCCGGCCCGGGTCTGCGCCAGCGCACCCGCGTTCCCGGACAGCTCCACACTGCCGCCGACCGCAGTGACCAGCGTCGCGGCCACCACCCTCGGGAACGCCCCGTCCGGCAGGTCCGCCGCTCCGGCCGCCCACAGCCCGAGCGCCGCCACCAGCACCATGACGGCAAGCCCGGTCAGCACCGCGGCCACGGCCTGTGCCCAGCCGTGCTGGGCGGTGGGCCGCGCGGAGACGGTTGGAGCGCTCACGCTGCACACGCTATGCAGCTGCCGGGCACCTCGCCCGCCGGGTGAGCCGTCCGCGTCGGCTTGCGAGCCGCACCACCCTGCGACACACAATGGGATCAAAGTGCACCCAAATGCATCAAACGGGACTTGACCGAGAACAGCCGCGTATCGCACCGCGTACCGCACCGCGTATCGCGACGATCGCGACGGGAAGAAGTGCTCGTGAGCGCCGAACCTCCGTCTTCCGGCCGCCCGACCGGACCGCCCTCCGGCCCTCTGTCGGGCTCCTCCCGCCCCCCCTCCGGACCCCCGCCCACCCAACCGCCGGGCGGTGGCGCCGGAGCCCAGGGGCCGCACGGGCCGTGGTGGAAGTCCGTACCCCGCGTGGCAGTCCTCAGTGGCCTCGTCGTCGCCGCCGTCGTCCTCGCGGTGGTCTTCACCCGTCCGGGTGGCGGTTCCTCGGCCAGGGGTGAGGTGTTCCTGCAGTCCGCGGCCAGCAGCGGCCAGGACCCGTTCACGGAGTCGACCGCGAACCAGGGTGCCACCGCGCCCCCGCCCTCCGCCTCCGCCGCGCCGTCGGGCGCGAGCAACGCGGTGCAGGGAGTGGAAGGCGGAGCGCCCGGCCTGTACGGCGGCACCAGGAGCACTGCCGCCTGCGACGTCGAGAAGCAGGTCAGGTTCTTCCAGTCGGACCGGACCAAGGAGAAGGCCTTCGCCGCCGTGGTCGGCGTCCAGCCCTCCGGCGTGCCCACCTACCTGCGCTCGCTGACCCCGGTTCAGCTGCGCGTCGACACCCGGGTCACCAACCACGGCTACCGCAACGGCGCCGCCACGTCCTACCAGTCCGTCCTCCAGGCGGGCACCGCGGTGCTCGTGGACAGCCACGGCGTACCCCGCGTGCGCTGCGCCTGCGGAAACCCGCTGGCCACAGCGGTCCCGCAGAAGACCACGCCGAAGCTCGTGGGCACCCCCTGGTCGGCCTACCGGCCGTCGCGCGTCGTCGTGGTGACGCCGGCGCCGAAGGCCGTCGACAACTTCGTGCTCTACGACCCCCGCCACCACGGCTGGATCCACCGTCTCAGCGGCGATGGCGACGCCCGGCACGACCAGCACGCCAAGCCGCCGGAGTTCCAGCACCCCTGGAACCTGCCGCCGTGCCCGTCGCCGGGCTCGACCGGGAGGTCGGGGCCCTGCCGGTCCGTGCCGCCGTCCACGCCGGGCAATGTGAGCCCGTCCACGCCGGGCAAGGTGAGTCCGTCCACACCGGGCCAGCCGAGTCCGTCGACGCCGGGCAAGGTGAGTCCCTCGACGCCGGGTAAGCCGAGCCCCTCGACGCCGGGTAAGCCGAGCCCCTCGACGCCGGGTAAGCCGAGTCCGTCGACGCCGGGCAAGCCGAGCCCGTCGAAGCCGGGCAAGTCGACGCCGGGTAAGCCGAGTCCGTCCACGCCGGGCAAGTCGACGCCGGGCAAGCCGAGCCCGTCGAAGCCCGGCAAGTCCACGCCGGGCAAGCCGAGCCCGTCGAAGCCTGCCAAGCCCACGCCGGGCAAGCCCAAGTCCACGTCGAATTCGTCCTCGCCCAAGCCGTCCCCGTCCTCTTCGTCGGCCTCCCCGTCGGAGTCGAAATCGTCGGGGTCGAAGTCCCCCTCGTCCGAGTCGAAGTCCCCCTCGGCCGAGTCGAAGTCCCCCTCGGCCGAGTCGAAGTCCCCCTCGGCCGGCCCGTCCTCCACGGGGCCGTCGTCTCCGTCCGCGGGCTCCCCGTCGAGCAAGACCCCCTCCGAGAAGTCTTCGGCGCCCCCGTCCGAGAAGTCGTCGGCGCCCCCCTCCGAGAAGTCTTCGGCGCCCTCCACCGAGCAGTCCTCGGCACCCGCGACCGAGCAATCCTCGGCACCCGCGACCGAGCAGTCCTCCGCGCCTGCGACCGAGCAGTCCTCGGCGCCCGGGACCGAGATGTCGTCGCAGCAGCAGACGAGCGCGACGACCACCTTCGGGCCGCCGTCCCCGGAGAGCTCCGCTCCCGCCCCGGCCACCACTGAGATGCCCGGCGCCACCACTGAGATGCCCGGCGAGACGCAGGCGCCCACGCAGGAGGAGCCGCAGGGCCCGCCCGCGTCCTGAGCGGTCGGATCCCCCCGGGCACCGTGACCATCACCACTCTGCGCGGTGCGCGAACGCCTCGGGGGACTGCCCAGCCACTCTCGGGGTACGAGGACAGGTGCAACAGGCGCCCGGCCATACCGGCCTTCCGAGAGAGACAGCATGACCAAGCACCTGGGCGGGGAAGTGATACCGACTGGTTTCGACGTACCCGTGGAACCGCTGCGACGCGCGGCGCACTACACCGGTGAGCCCGGATGTATCGCGGAAGCGCGCGCCTTCGCGTCCCAGTTCCTGGAGCAGCTGCGCAACGAGTGGTGCGCCGTCACCGACCGCCGTGCCGACGGAGAGCTGCTGTTGGTCGTGAGCGAACTCGTCACCAATGCCGACCGGCACAGCAACGGCCCGTACATCCTGGAACTGGAAGGCACCGACAGCGCCATCACGGTGTGCGTCTACGACAGCAGCACCGCCCTGCCGCACCGCTTCCCGAAGGACCCCGAACGCGTCGGACGGCACGGTCTGGAGATCGTGCACGCCCTGGCCGCCGAGGTCACCGCCGAGCGGGTGCCCGTGGGCAAGCGGGTCCGCGCCCGCTTCGAACTGCGCCGCTGAGGTCCGCACCGCTGGGGCGCCGGGACGTCCGCTGGGGCGGCGGATGTCCCGCCGCCCCGGTGAGCCCCTCCCTCGGGCCGGCTCAGACGCTGTCGAGCTCGCCGAGCATGCCCTCGCGCAGCCGGGTGATGATCCGCTTGATCAGCCGGGAGACATGCATCTGGGAGCAGCCGAGCCGTTCCCCGATCTCCGCCTGAGTGGCCTCCTCGACGAACCGCAGATGGATGATCTGCCGGTCCCGCTCGCTGAGCTCCGCCATCAGCGGGGCGAGGGCGTGGAAGTCCTCGACGAGCTGCAGCCCCTCCTCCTCCACGCCGATGAAGTCCGCGAGCACCGCCTCGCCGTCCTCCGGGCCGTCGCCGGTGAGCGCTGCGTCCAGGGAGGCGGAGTTGTAGCCGTTGGAAGCGAGCTGGGCCTCGACCACCTCGTCCTCGGAGATGTTCATCAGCGTCGCCAGCTCGGCCACCGTCGGGTCCCGGTCCAGCCGGCTGGACAGCTCCTCGCGCGCCTTGGCCAGTTCCACCCGCGCTTCCTGAAGCCGGCGCGGCACGTGCACCGCCCAGGTGGTGTCCCGGAAGAACCGCTTGATCTCGCCGACGATGTAGGGCAGCGCGAAGGAGGTGAACTCGACCTCCCGCGACAGCTCGAACCGGTCGATGGCCTTGATCAGACCGATCATGCCGGTCTGGACGATGTCCTCCATGTCGTCGCCGCGGCCCCGGAACCGGCCGGCCGCGAACCGCACCAGCGACATGTTCATCTCGATGAGGGTGTTGCGCGCGTACTGGTACTCGTGCGTGCCCTCCTCCAGCTCGGCGAGCCGACGGAAGAACTGGCGTGACAGCTCCCGTGCGTCGCGCGGTGCGACGGAGGCCGGGGCCGCGATGCCAGGCAGTGATTCCTCGCCCGTCCTGTCCTGCTCGGTCCTCTCGGTGACCTCTGCTTTCGACCGGATCCCGGCGGTGCTCATTACCTCTCCCCACGAAAGTCACGGTTCTACGTCTGTCACGGCGACCTCTGTGAGGTCCGCTCGCCCCGGTTACCCCGGAGTGCGCTTTTCATGCCTTTCTCTGGATGTCGCTGACAGGGCGGGTACCCCCGGTCACGCCGCGCATGCGCGCTGCGAGCGCAGGTGGCGGAAAACAGCCCGTACGACAGGCCCGGTTCCCTCCGGGCCGTCCGGCGAAGACGGACCCGCTCACTTCTCCCGCAGCCGGCGGAAGAACGCCCGGACGTCGGCGATCAGCAGGTCCGGCTCCTCCATGGCCGCGAAGTGGCCACCGCGGTCGAACTCCGTCCAGCGGACCAGATTCTCGGTCCGCTCCGCCTTGTGCCGCAGCGGGATCTGGGGGTCGGCCGGGAAGACGGCGAGCGCGGTGGGCGCGGTCGACGGCTCGGCCGGCCGGGCGGTCCGGTCGCCGGTGGTGTGCGCCCGCTCGTAGTAGATGCGGGCGGACGAACCGGCCGTACCGGTCAACCAGAACAGCATCACGTTGGTGAGCAGCCTGTCCCGATCGACCGCCTCCTCCGGCAGGTCCTCACAGTCCGCCCACTCCCGGAACTTCTCGACGATCCAGGCGAGCTGTCCGACCGGCGAGTCCGTCAGGGCGTAGGCGAGGGTGTGCGGCCGCGTGGACTGCAGTGCGGCGTAGCCGGCGCCCTCCCGGGACCACTCCTCCCACCGGCGCCAGGACCGCAGGGCCCGCTCCCGCTCCTCGGGGCCGAGCTCGGCCAGCTCCTCCTCGGTCGGCTCGGTGGCCGCCTGCGCGCCGGGCAGCAGATTGAGGTGGACGCCGATCACCCGGCCGGGATGGGCGCGGCCCAGCTCGCGTGAGATCGCCGCGCCCCAGTCGCCGCCCTGCAGCCCGAACCGCTCGTAACCGAGCCGCCGCATCAGCTCCACCCAGGCGTCGGCCACCCGGCGTGCCTCCCAGCCCCGCTCGGTGGTGGGCCCGGACAGCCCGAAGCCCGGGATGCCGGGCACGACGACGTGGAAGGCGTCGGCCGCGTCGCCCCCGTGCGCGACCGGGTCGGTGAGCGGGCCGACCACGTCCAGGAACTCCACGATCGAGCCCGGCCAGCCGTGGGTGAGCAGCAGCGGCGTGGCTTGCGGCTCCGGGGAGCGGACGTGGGCGAAGTGGACATGTGCTCCGTCGATGGTGGTCGTGAACTGCGGCCACCGGTTCAGCTCGGCCTCGGCGGCGCGCCAGTCGTACTCGTGCCGCCAGTACCGCACCAGTTCCCGCAGGTAGCCGGCCGGGACGCCGTACTCCCAGCCGGCTCCGGGCAGCTCGGCCGGCCACCGGGTGCGGTCGAGCCGTTCGTGGAGGTCGTCGAGGTCGCTCTGCGGGACCGACAGCCGGAAGGGTGCGAGCCGTTCGCCAGGTGTGGAGGTCATGATCGGGATGCTAGGCGCGGACTTCGTTCACCCGCCCGGATTATTCGTCGGCCCGACCGATGAGTTTCGCGGCGAGGCCCGGTCGACACTGGTGACCGTGTTCCCCGCCCAGGAGGTACCCATGACCACCGACGGATTCTCCACCTGTCTCTGGTTCGACGGCCGGGCCGAGGAGGCCGCCGAGTTCTACGTGTCGGTCTTCAAGAACTCCAGCCTCGGCCGGATCAGCCGCTACACCGAGGCCGGGCCCGGTGAGACCGGCTCCGTGCTGACGGTCGAGTTCACGGCCAACGGCCAGAGGTTCGTCGCGCTCAACGGCGGGCCCCAGTTCACGTTCAACGAGGCCATCTCCTTCCAGATCCTGTGCTCCGACCAGCAGGAGATCGACCACTACTGGAACCGGCTCACCGAGAACGGCGGGGAGGGCGGTCCCTGCGGCTGGCTGAAGGACAGGTACGGCGTCTCCTGGCAGGTCGTCTACGACCGGCTGCCCGAGATCCTCCACGATCCCGACCAGGAGAGGACCGACCGCACCATGAAGGCGATGATGGGCATGGGCAAGCTGGACGTCGCCGCGCTGGACAGGGCGTACGCGGGGGAGTAGCGGACCTGCGCGCCACCCTCACCCGGCCTCGGCGAGGATCTCGGCGATCACATGCCGGGAGTTCTCCGCCAGGGCCGGGTTGGTGTCCCAGTAGTACGGCAGCTGGATCAGCGAGATCGACAGTGCCCAGCCCCGTCCTCGCGCCCACTCCGCGTCGTCGGCGCCGACGGCCTTGCGGAAGGTGTCCCGGACGCGGGCGGGCAGCAGGTTCCAGGCCACGACCAGGTCCACGGCCGGGTCACCCACGCCCGCGCAGCCGAAGTCGATGACCGCGCTCAGCCGGCCCTCGTCGACCAGCACGTTCCCCGGGGAGAGGTCCCCGTGGGCCCACACCGGCCCACCGGAGTGCTCCGGAGCGCGCAGACACTCCTCCCACAGGGCCGTGACCGCGCCGGTGTCGACCCGCCCGCCCAGCTCGGCGACGGCGGCGCGGGTCAGTTCGTCCCGGTCCCCCAGCGGACCGCCCCGGTGACTGGGCGGCCCGTCCAGCGGGGAGATCCGGCGCAGGGCGCGCACGAACGCCCCGAGCTCCTCGGCGAGCCGTTCGGACTCCGGCACGGCGCCCGCCACCGGATTGCGCCCCTGAAGCCACCGGTAGACGGACCAGGGCCACGGATAGCCCTCGTCCGGCTCCCCGCTGCCCATCAGCTCGGGCACGGCGACCGGCAACTGCGGCCCGAGCCGGGGCAACCAGCGTTGCTCGTGCCGCACATCCGGTACGGCACCGGGCCGCCGAGGCAGCCGTACTAGCAGGTCGGCGCCCAGCCGGAACATAGCGTTCTCGGTCCCGGAGGAGGCGAGCCGCCGTACCGGCAGCGCGGCCCACTGCGGGAACCGGCGGGCGATCAGGCGCTGGACCAGCGGGGCGTCGAGGTCGGCCTCGTCCGCGTGCATCCTCGGCGGACTCGGGCTGTCGTGGTCACTCATCGGTGCCCATCCCAGCGCCTCGGCGCCCTCGCTGTCCACGGAATTCCGCCCGGGCTCAGACCCGGTCGGCCGCGATCAGCAGGTACTGGAAGCTGCCGTTGCGGTAGGCGTCCAGGAACGTGTCCTCGATGCCCGTGACCAGGTGGTCCGCCTCCCTGCGCAGGTCCCAGTAGGGGATCGTGGCCTCGGTCAGGTCCTCGACGTGGACCGGTACCAGACGATTGCGGGCCATCGCCTTGAAGTACTCCGAGCGCGGGTGGATGTCGCAGATGTAGTGGGCGTTGATCAGCGACACCTCGCGCGAGGCCTGCCCGTAGGTGTCGTTGTAGCAGCCGGTGATCACCACATAGCGTCCGCCGCGGCGCAGCAGCCGGGCGTGCTCGGCGAACAGCAGGTCCAGCTCGACGTACATGGTGGACTCGTTGTTCCACGACGCCGCGTAGGCGCCGGTCTCGAATCCGGTGTCGAGCATGTTGCGGTGGTGGTAGCGCACCTTGTCGTCGATGCCCCGGGCGCGGGCCTGCTCGTTGGCGAACCCGGCCTGCTTGGCGGAGATCGTCACGCCGTCGGCGTGGCAGCCGTAGCGCAGGTTCGCCACGACGCTGCCGCCGCCGCGGCCGCAGCCGGCGTCGAAGACGCGGTCGCCGGGTGTGAGCGGCCCGAGGTACGAGGCGAGCAGTTCGGCCTGGGCGTGTTCGAGGCGGTGCAGTTCGGCGGTGACGAGCTCCCTGCGCCGGTCCGGATCGGTTTCGTCGAGCACCGACCGGTCGGCCTCGCCGATGCCGTAGTGGTGGTGGTACAGGTCGTCGATCTTGCCGAGTTCGAGGTTGACCGGGTTCTCTTCGGCGTTCCAGTAGTCCGCGACACGGTTCTGGTACGTGGACTGGGTCGGCACCGGAGCTGACGTCGTGGTCTTCCGGGCGACAGGGGCGGTGGTCAACAGTTGCTCCTCGAAGTGTTGCTGATGGTGTTTCAGGTTGGCTTGGTCTGCTACCAGTAGTCGGGCAGGTGGTAGCGGTGGGTGTTGGTGGCGTGCCACTCGTGGTTGCCGGAGACCCAGGCGGCGAGCCCTTCCGCGTAGCGCGCGATCAGCGGCGAGGTGGCCGACAGGGCGGCGGACTCCTCCTCGAAGGCCTCCATGATCCGGTTGTGGATCTCCACCGATCTCAGATAGGCCGCCTTCAGCCCCCGCCGGTCGTTGGCCGCGACCACCTGGGGCAGGTTGAGATGGTCCGGGTCGCTCGCCAGCTCCTTGGTGAACGAGTACAGGTCGTTCACGATCGTGGTGGCGTTGCAGGCGAGGGCGGTGATCCGCTGGATCTCCGGGCGGGCGTAGATCTGCTCGGGCAGTTCGTAGCCGTCCACCGCGTCGACGAGCGACAGGCAGGGGCGGAAGTTGTTGAACTGCCGCATCACCAGGTACTCCCAGACCCGCGGCACGTACCGGGTCTCCATCCAGGCGGCCTCGGCCAGATAACCCATGTGCAGCCGGGCGACGTCGTGCACGAACCGGTCGGTCTGGCTGGGCGTGGCGAAGCCGGCGTAGTCCGCGAGGGCGAAGTGGTACGAGCGCAGCGGACCGTCGGCCTGGATGCCCTCGCGCCACTCGGCCTCCAGCTCCGGAACGCCGTGGTAGGGGTCGAGCGCCGACTGGGCGATGATCAGCGGGCCGCCGAGGCCGCGCCGTGATCCGCCCCGCCCCTCGTCCTCCTCGCAGTAGCAGGAGTCCACGATGTTCTCGGCGAGCAGCAGTTTCCCGGCGGCGGTGAGCCGGTCCAGGTCCAGACCGCCCGGATGCTGGAGTGCGACGGCCCGGCCGAACTGGAAGCCGGAGAAGTCCCCCTTCCACGCCTCGGGGAACAGGTTCAGTTCGCGGGCCCAGGCCTCCAGTCTGCGGTCGATCTCGGCGGCCTTCTCCGGGTCGGCCGGTACGGCCGGCCGGTGGAGCAGTCCGGGGATGACCCCGGTGCGCCGGGCCGGGCGCAGGCTCTGGGCGATGTTCGGCGGCCCGGGCAGGGTGTACGTGTGGGTGCTCGTGCTCATGGTGTGCTCCAGGCCGTCAGTCGGCGGTCCGGCCGAGCTGGACGTTCTCCAGGATGCCCGCCGCGTCGGGGACCAGAATCGCCATCGAGTAGTAGGCGGTGACCAGGTAGTTGATGACGGCCTGCTCGTTGATGCCCATGAAGCGGACGTTCAGGCCCGGCTGGAACTCCTCCGGGATCCCGGTCTGGTAGAGGCCGATGACGCCCTGGTCCGCCTCCCCGGTGCGCAGCGCGATGATGCTGCTGGTGTGGTCCTCGCTGATCGGGATCTTGCTGCACGGATAGATGGGGACCCCGCGCCAGGCCGGCACCTCGTGCCCGTCGACGCTCGCCGTGCCCGGGACCAGACCGCGCCGGTTGCACTGCCGGAAGAAGGCCGCGATCGCCTTGGGATGCGCCAGGAACACCTTGGTCTTGCGGCGCATGGACAGCAGCTCGTCCATGTCGTCCGGGGTCGGCGGGCCGGTCAGGGAGCTGATCCGCTGCCCGTAGTCGATGTTGTGCAGCAGCCCGAACTCCCGGTTGTTGACCAGCTCCCACTCCTGGCGCTCACGGATCTCCTCGACCGTGAGGCGCAGCTGCTGCTGGGTCTGGTCCATCGGGTCGTTGTAGAGGTCGGCGACCCTCGTGTGCACCCGCAGCACGGTCTGGGTGAGTGACAACTCGTATTCGCGCGGCGTGAGTTCGTAGTCCACGAAGCCGCCGGGCAGTGTCTCCTCGCCGACATGGCCGGCCTGGACCGGGACCTCGGCCTCGCCCTTGCGGTTCATCGGCAGCCGCTGGCGGTCGACATAGGCCTGGAGGTGGGCGCCCAGCGACGGCACCCGGTCCATGACCTCCTCGACGACGGCCCAGGGCAGCGCCAGCACCACGCCCGCGGTCTCCGCCCGGACCGAGGTGAGCCACAGCGGGTCGGACTGCCCGACCGCCTCGTCACCCATCTGGTCGCCGTCGGTGACGACCCCGACGATCTCCTCCTCGCCGTACTTGCCCGCCGCGTACCGGGTGAACCTGCCGTGCACCACCAGGTAGGCCTCGGTCACCGGCTGTCCGGCCTCGAACAGCACCTGCCCGGCGCGCACGTCGCGGGCCTGGAAACGGCCGGCGATCTCGGTCAGCACGTCCAGGTCGTCGTAGCCGCGCAGGATCGGCAGTTCGGTGAGGGTCTGCGGGATGACCCGGATGTCGTCCCCGCCGTTCTGCTCGAAGCTCACCCGGCCGCGTCCGGTACGCAGCGTCAGGCGCCGGTTGACCCGGTAGGCGCCGCCCTTGACGTCCACCCACGGCAGCGTCTTCAGCAGCCACCGGGAGGTGATGGCCTGCATCTGCGGTTCGGACTTGGTGGTCGTGGTGAGCTGGCGCGCCGCCCGGGTGCTCAGACTGGTGAGCTGCCGGTCGGCGCTCGGACCGGGTTCGGGCTCGTCGACGGCGGATCCGAGGACGCTGTCCGGTGTGGACACATTCCCTCCAGCAGAGAGGTGAACAGGCGGGATCTGAATAGCGGTGGTGCGCGAGGTGAGGGTGCGCAGACACAAGCCAAACAGCCGTGATGATCTCCGTATACGGCGCAAAGGGGGCGGTTGCGCTCTTTGGTTGCGTAAACCTGCTGTTCACGGTGGAAAAGGGCGCGCGACGTGATCATGCGCCGGTGGTCCGCCCCCGTGCCCGGGTGCCGGCAGGACCGGCCTCGGGAAGGTCGTTCACCAGCACCGCGGCCCCGTCGAAGCGGCCGCCCTTCAGATCCCGCAGGGCCCTGGGCGCCTCGGAGAGCGGATAGGCGTGCGTGGTCGCGCGGACCCCGTACCGGGCGGCCAGCGTGAGGAACTCACGTCCGTCCGCGCGGGTGTTGGAGGTGACGCTGCGCAGCTCCTTCTCGTAGAACAGCTCGCTCTCGTAGTGCAGGGTCGGCACGTCGGTCAGGTGGATGCCGGCGAGGGCCAGCACGCCGCCCCGGTCCAGGGCGCGCAGTGCGACCGGGACCAGCTCACCGGCCGGGGCGAACAGGATCGCGGCGTCCAGGGGCTCCGGGGGGCGTCCGAGGAGGTCACACGCCGAGGCGGCGCCCAGGCCGAGGGCCAGCTCACGGGCGGCGGGCTCCCGGGTGACCACGTGCACCGTGGCCCCTTCGGCGAGCGCCACCTGCGCGCACAGATGGGCGCTGCCGCCGAAGCCGTACAGTCCGAGCCGGCCTCCCGGTGGGAGCGACGTCCGCCGCAGCGCGCGGAAGCCGATGATCCCGGCGCACAGCAGCGGCGCCGCCGCGACGTCGTCCAGGGCGCCCGGCAGCGGATAGGCGAAGGCGGCCGGGACGGTGGTGTACCCGGCGTACCCGCCGTCGGCGTCCCAGCCGGTGTACTCGGAGTTCGGGCACAGGTTCTCGGCGCCCCTGGCGCAGTACGCGCACACCCCGTCCGTGCGCCGCAGCCAGGCCACACCCACGCGGTCGCCCAGGGCGTGGCCCCGTACGCCGGGCCCCGCCCCCGCGACCTCGCCGACGACCTCGTGCCCGGGCGTCACCCCGGCCCGGCGCACCGGCAGGTCGCCCTCGGTGACGTGCAGGTCGGTCCGGCACACTCCGCAGGCCCGCACCCGCACCAGCAGCTCGTCGGGGCCGGGCACCGGCAGCGGCCGCTCCACGAGCCGCAGCGGGTCTCCCGCGACCGGCCCGGGCCGCACCACCGACCAGGCACGCATCGTCGCAGGCGTCATCGCGTCCGTCCTTCCGGAGGCAACGGTCCCCCTCCAGTGTCCCGTCGGTCCGGCCGCTCGGCGCGCGGGCCGGGGGCGGGGTGGCTAGCGTGAGCTTCGGGGCACATCACCCCAGGTGGGGACCATCCGTACGGGACACACGCCAGGAGGGTCGCGAGCATGGCCGTACAACCCGAGGGAACGCCCTGTTGGGCCGATGCGATGTTCAGCGACGTCGAGGGAGCCAAACGGTTCTACAGCGACGTCCTCGGCTGGACCTTCGGCGAGTCGTCGTCGGAGTACGGCAACTACACGCAGGCCTACGCGGACGGCAAGGCGGTCGCCGCCGTCGTCCCGCCCATGCCCGGCCAGGAGGGCCAGTCGCAGTGGTGCCTGTACTTCGCCTCGCCGGACGCCGACGCCACCGCGCAGAAGGTGCGGGACAACGGCGGCGAGGTGCTGATGGAGCCGATGCAGGTCGGTGACTTCGGCACCATGTGCCTGGCCCGGGAGCCCAGCGGGGCCGTGTTCGGGATCTGGCAGGCCGGGACCCACGAGGGCTTCGAGACGACCGCGACCCCGGGCGCCTACTGCTGGGCCGAGGTCTTCACCCGCGAGCCCGAGAAGGCCGACACTTTCCTGTCGGCCGTCTTCCCGTACCGGATGAAGCAGATCGAGGACCACGCCGTCGACTTCCGGATGTTCGACATCGGGGAGAACACCGTTCTCGGCCGGATGCGGATGACCGACGACTTCCCGCCCGAGGTGCCGTCGTACATCAATGTCTACTTCACCGTCGACGACTGCGACGAGGCCGTGGCGCGCGCCACCAAGCTCGGCGGTGTCCTCCGCTTCGGCCCGATGAGCAGCCCCTTCGGCCGGTTCGCGGCCCTCAGCGACCCGCAGGGCGCGAACTTCTCCGTGATCGACATCACCACCACGGAGGGCGAGATGCCCAAGGCCAGGGACGTCTGACCCGCCCGTGCCGGCGCCCGGCGCGGCCGTGGCATGATCGGGCGTATGCGTGAACGTGTGGTGGCCGCGTGCGACGGGGCTTCGAAGGGAAATCCCGGACCGGCCGGATGGGCGTGGGTGATCTCCGACGACGAGCGGACCGCGGCCCGCTGGGAGGCGGGTCCGCTCGGCCGGGCCACCAACAACGTCGCCGAACTCACCGCCCTGGAGCGGCTGCTCACGGCCGTCGAGCCGGAGGTGCCGCTGGAGATCCGCATGGACTCCCAGTACGCGATGAAGGCCGTCACCGCCTGGCTGCCGGGCTGGAAGCGCAACGGCTGGAAGACGGCGGCCGGCAAGCCCGTCGCCAACCAGGACCTGGTCGTCCGCATCGACGAACTGCTCGACGGCCGGTCGGTGGAGTTCCGCTACGTCCCCGCCCACCAGGTCGACGGCGACCCGCTGAACGACTTCGCCGACCGCGCCGCCAGCCAGGCCGCCACCGTCCAGGAGGCCGCCGGCAGCGCACTCGGCTCGCCCGAGCCACCGGCGTCGCCCGGCACACCGAAGGCGGCCGCCCCGCGCGCAAAGGCGCCCCGCCGCACCGGCGGCGGAGCGTCCTTGCGCACCATCAAGGCCAAGTTCCCCGGCCGCTGTCCGTGCGGGCGCTCCTACGCGGCCGGAGAGTCCATCGCCAAGAACGCGCAGGGCTGGGGCCACCCGGAGTGCCGTACCGCCGGGGCCTGATCAGGTCCGGTCAGTTGTCGAAGGTGTAGAACCTCGTGTGGTCCAGCAGGTCCGCCGGACGCACGTCGTTCCACGGCTTCATCGTGTCGTTCAGGTCCACGACGTCCGGCGTGCCGCCCGTCGGCACATACCCCGCTTCGGGGTGGCGGCGCTGCCACTCGGCCCACAGCTTGTCGACGAAGGCGTGGTGCAGCCAGAACACCGGGTCGTTGGGGGAGACGCCGGTGGCCATCTGCCCGCCGACCCAGACGTGCACCCGGTTGTGGAGATTGACCCCGCGCCACCCCTCCAGATTGTTGCGGAAGCCGTCCGAGGCGCTGTTGTACGGCGCCGTGTCGTAGGCCGGTATGGACAGCACCGACTCCACCTCCGCGCGGGTCGGCAGCTCGCGCACCCCCGTGCCCAGCGAGCGGCGCAGGAAGGTACGGCCGTCCACCCGTATGTTCAGCGGCCAGTTGCCGGCCGACGCGGCGAACGGGCCGTCCATCACCCGGCCGTCCGTGCCGCGCCCGGTGCCGCCGAGGAAGTCCGGCCCCCACAGCGCGGCCCGCACCGTGCGGTCGGTGCTCCAGTCCCAGTACGGCAGGGCGACGGAGGCGTCCACCGACTGCAGCGCCTGCTCGAACTCGAGCAGGAATCTGCGGTGCCAGGGCAGGAAGGAGGGCGAGCGGTGGCCGGTCCGCTCGCCGGTGTCGGTGTCCGACATGATGAACTCGTTGTGCGTGTGGACGAACCCGTCGTAGCGCCCGGTGCGCTTGAGTTCGAGGACGGCGTCGACGAACCGCCTCCTCTCGTCGGTGGTCAGAGTGGCCTGGTTCTTGCGTACGGTCATGGTGCGGATGCTCCGGAAGTCCTTGCGGGGGGCGGTCAGTTGGCGGGGAAGGGGAGCAGCGGGGCGCCCTGCAGCTCGTCCACCGCGGCACGGGCGGCGGCGCGCGGGGTGGCCACCGGCTCGTAGTGGCTGACGACGCTGATCCAGCTGCCGTCGGCGTTCCGCATCACGTGCAGCTGCACGCCGTCGATCAACACCTCGTAGCCGCCGCCGTGTTCGTGGTGGTGGCCGCCGGTGCCCGTGGTCATCGGACGGCCCTGTATCCGGCGGCCCTCGTAGACCTCGTCGAAGGACCCCGGCGTCGGCATCGGGTGGTCGTGGCCGGCGGCCGAGGCGGCGGGGGCCGTGAGGGTGGTGACGGTGGCCGTCGCGGCGAGTGCCGCCGTCGCGGTGAGCGCGCGGCGCCGGGTGATGTCGGGCATGCGGGTCCTCCTGGAGGGTGTTCCGGTGGTGACGACGCATGCCTATCGGGGGCCGCGGGACCGGAGGAAATCCGCCGGAGCCGGTTGGCTGTGATCCGGACAATTGACCACATGTCGTACAGCCTTGAACCAAGATGATCTTGCCTCGGCCGAGGGGTGGTTCACCCCGGAACGGGGAATTCCTTGCCGCGGCCGGCCGTGATCGCGGCGGTCCTTCTCGTCCGCCGCCCGTCCGGGTGGCCCGGCTCACCACGCCAAACTGACGCGATCGCAAGACCCGGCCGTCCTGCTACCCTGCGGTGCCGTTCGATCACATTGGGTGACTGTCAGGGGTGTGTGCGTGAAAGTCGTCTGTGTCGGAGGCGGGCCCGCGGGCCTGTACCTCGCCATCCTGCTCAAGCGGCAGAACCCGTCCCATGACATCACCGTCCACGAGCGCAACCCCGAGGGCTCGACCTACGGCTGGGGCGTGACGTACTGGCGCGGCCTCCTCGACAGACTCCACGAGCACGACCCCGCCTCGGCGCGGGCGATCGAGGACGCTTCCGTCCGCTGGAGCGACGGCGTGGCCCATGTCCGTGACCTGACCACCCGTCACCAGGGCGACCAGGGCTTCGGCATCGGGCGGCACCGGCTGCTCGACCTGCTCGCCGACCGGGCGCGCACCCTCGGCGTGCGGCTGGAGTTCGAGAGCGAGATCACCGAAGCGCCGGCCGACGCGGACCTCGTCGTCGCCGCCGACGGAGTGCACAGTGCCCTGCGCACCCGGCACGCCGCCGCCTTCGGTCCCCGCATCACCTCGGGCCGCAACCACTACATCTGGCTCGGCACCACCAAGGTCTTCGACGCCTTCACCTTCGCCTTCACCGAGACCGAGCACGGCTGGATCTGGGCCTACGGCTACGGCTACAGCGGCGAGCACAGCACCTGTGTCGTCGAGTGCTCCCCGGAGACCTTCACCGGCCTCGGTCTGGACCGGGCCGACGAGGCGGAGTGCCTCACCCTGCTGGAGAAGCTGTTCACGGACGTCCTCGACGGTCACCCGCTCATCGGCCGCCCCGGCGCCGGCTGGCTGAACTTCCGCACCCTCACCAACCGGGCCTGGCACCACGGCAACCTGGTGCTGCTCGGCGACGCCGCGCACACCACCCACTACTCCATCGGCGCGGGCACCACCCTCGCCCTGGAGGACGCCATGTGCCTCGCCCGTGCCCTGCACGAGCACGCCGGCCTGTCCGAGGCCCTCGCCGCCTACGAGCGGCGGCGCACCGCCGAACTGCTGTCCGTGCAGAGCGCGGCCCGCTACAGCGCCCGGTGGTACGAGAACCTGCCCCGCTACATCCAGCTGCCCCCGCACCGGATGTTCGCCCTGCTCGGCCAGCGCCACTCGCCGCTGCTGCCGTACGTCCCGCCCCAGCTGTACTACGGGCTCGACAGGGCGGCCGGTCGGCTGGAGGTGCTGCGCAGGTTCAAGCGCTGGCTCGGCCCCCGCGCGGCCCGCGCCCTGCACGCCCGGTCCGCGGCCCGCCACGACTAGACGACCCCGGTTTCCCTCCCACCCCCACCCGAGGAGCCCCGTCCATGGCCGTGCCCGTCTCCTTCGACCAGACCTCGTCCGGCTACAGTCCGCAACGCGCCTACTGGCTGGCCCGCGCGGCCGACCTGGCCTACAAGGACCGTGCCGTCATCGAGGACCAAGCCGCCGAATGGGGCTTCGACCAGGTGCGGCACCACGAGACCCGGTTCACCCCGCCCTTCCCGCTGCAGGACACCCAGGCGTACACCCTGGCGAGCGACCGGATGGTCATCACCGCCTTCCGCGGCACCGAACCCGCCCGGATCAAGGACTGGCTCACCGACGCCACCACCCCGCCGAGGCCCGGCCCCGGTGGCAACGGGTACGTCCACCACGGCTTCGCCGAGGCCCTGGAATCGGTCTACCCGGCGGTGCACCAGACCCTCGCCGAACTGCGCACCGACGGCCAGAGCGTCTACTTCACCGGGCACAGCCTGGGCGGTGCCCTCGCGATGCTGGCGGGCGCCCGGATGTATCTGGAGGACCCGCACCTGGCGGCCGACGGCGTCTACACCTACGGCCAGCCGCGCACCTGCGACCGGCTGCTCGCCGAAGCGTTCCACAAGGGCTTCGGCGGCCGCATGTACCGCTTCGTCAACAACAACGACGTCGTGCCCCAGTTGCCGCCCGAGCCCGCCTTCACTCACGTCCGGGCGCTGCGCTACATCGACTCCAGCGGCAAGCTCCACGAGAGCATGCCGATGCTCTCGGTCTTCTCGGACCGCGCCAAGGGGCTGACCGCCGACACCTTCGCGCCCGCCTCCGACGGGATCCGCGACCACTTCATGCACAACTACCTGGCCGCCCTGGAGAAGAACCTCGACTGAGCGCCCCCACGGACGGTGAAACATTGGTGAATGGCCATTCACTCGATAGGGTGAATGGCCATTCACCGACCCTCTTCTGTGCCGTCCTTGGGAGCGCCGATGGACCAGCCCGCCCCGATACCCCGTCCCCCGGCACGCCGTGACGCCGAGGCCACCAGGGCGGCGATCCTCAAGGCCGCCCGCCACCTCCTGGCCCGGCACGCGCACGCCGACATCACGCTCCGGGCGGTCGCCGAACGGGCGGGTGTCAGCCCGCCGTTGATCGTGAAGTACTTCGGCAACAAGGACGCCCTGTTCGCCCGCGTGATGTCCTTCGAAACCGACGCGGACGCCCTGCTGGACGCGCCGTTGCCCGGTCTCGGCCGGCACATGGCCCGGCACGTCCTCGCCGGCCAGCGCGAGCGCGGCGCCGACCCGCTGCTGCGCATCGCCTTCGCCCCGCTGCACGGCGACCACGGCGACATCCTGCGCGCCAACTTCCGCGACCAGGTGACCGAGCGCCTCGCCGCCCGGCTCACCGGCCGCGACCCGGACCTGCGCGCCGAACT
The DNA here is from genome assembly GCF_040652655.1 of Streptomyces sp. NPDC048191. Classification (NCBI taxonomy): domain Bacteria; kingdom Bacillati; phylum Actinomycetota; class Actinomycetes; order Kitasatosporales; family Streptomycetaceae; genus Streptomyces; species Streptomyces sp. NPDC048191. Next base: position 53,979 of record NZ_JBEZMO010000018.1, on the reverse strand, counting down.
CGCCGTCGCCGCGCTCGTCGGCCTCGGCGTGATGTACGGCATCGCCCGCGGGCCCCACCTGCGGGAGACCGACGTCGATGCGATCGCCGACCGCTACGGGCCGCTCGTACAGGCCCAGTTGACCCAGGAAGCCTGACTCGGCGCTCCTCGTCCGGCCCGGTGGGCAGGGCCTCGGCGGATGCGCGGAAGGCCGCGAACGGACGGTCGTCGCCGCCGCGGGTCGCCAGGGCCACCCGGCCCGACCGGGCGCCGGGCAGCAGGACCGTGGTCGCGGCCGGCAGGGGCGTACGCAGCAGCCTCTCCTGGCGCCAGGTCAATGCACCTGACGCAGCAGCCGGTCCAGGAAGGCGTTGCCGAACACCTGGTGCGGGTCCAGGCGGTCCAGGGCCGCGACCGCCTGACCCCACACCTTCGCTCCGAAGGAGCCCGGTACGGCGGTGCCGAGGACCCCGGCGTCGCTCCAGGCCGCCTGCGACGTGTACCCCCAGCCCTTGGACCACTCCACGCGGGCGAGGGCGGATCCGCCATCGTAGGTGTCCAGCAGGAACCGCTCCAGCTCGCGCAGGAACGCCTCCGCGTACGGCGTACCGGGCAGGGTCAGCACGTCCAGCCACACCGCGGTGTCCCACTCGGGATGGTCCGCGCTCGGCCGCAGTGCCGACAGCAGCGGGGCGTGCGCGCCGGGCACGCCGGAGTCGGCCGGGTCGTCGAGACCGGTCACGCGGATCTCCACCGAGCCGTTGACCGGGAACCGGCCCCGCGCCGCGTACGCCGCCAGCCGCTCCCGGTAGAACCGCGTGAACTCGTGCACCACCCGCTGCACTCCGGCCCGGCCGGTGAGCACCGCGTACCCGTTCGCGGTCACCCGCAGGGTGGTCGGCCGGAGATACAGCAGGGTGTTCTTCGACGGCCCCCACAGGTCGGCGGAGTCCGTGGCGGCCAGCCCCAGGTTCGCCACCGTGAGCTGCGCGGCGCCCAGTTCCGGCGCCAGATACCAGGCCGCGCCCGCCACCAGCCGCCCCACGAGGTCGGCCACGAGCGTCGGCACGCTGTCGGAGAAGGGGTAGTTGTACGGCGACGTGACGTGACGTGCCGTGACCCGGCCGGCCGCATCGGCGCGACGCTCCACTCCTTGAGCCACGGGAACTCCGTGAAGGCGAACCAGATCGCCTCGACGCGGCCCGAGCGACGCAGAAAGCTCTCCAGGGTGCGCCCGCCGGAGCCGGGCGCCGCGAACAGTTCGCGGGCCGGGACGTCGGTGCGGCTGACGCACCGCAGACCGCTGTCCGGACCCACCCTGAGTACCACCTCGGTGACGAGGGCCCGGCCGAGATGCGTGAGCAGCGCGGCACAGTCCTCCTCGTCGCGGCGGAACGTCCGCAGCGCGTACGCCCCGCTGTCCGCGTCCCACACCACCGCGGTCAGCTCCACAACGCGGTTGCTGAGCGAGCCGTACGTGCTTCCCGGCAGCGGGTGTTCGCCGGCGGCCGGTACGGCGGTGCCGTGCGCGTCGATCGCCAGGGCGCCGCCCAGCGTCAGGTCGCCCGGCGCGGGGGTCGCCGTGAGGCCCAGCCCGTGCACCTCCAGGAAGGTGAGCAGGGCCTCCAGGGTGACTCCGGCGCCGGCACGGACCGCGGAGTCCGACTCCAGCCTCAGCCCCGTCAGATGCGGGGCGGTGTCCACCAGCAGGACGCGGCTGTCCGCCCGCGTCCCCTCGGTGATCGTGAGCGGCGACCAGCCGTGGGAGCAGCCCCGCGCCCGCACCCGCCAGCCGTTGCGCCAGGCCCAGTCGACCACGGCGAGCACCTGCTCCGGTCCCGTCGGCGCGCAGGCCCACAGACCCTCGGCGGTGATCTCGCCCGCCCAGTTGCGGTACGCCGAGCGGTGGAGCGCCACCCGCGCCGGGAACCCGGGGAGTTCGGCCGCGGCCACCGCCGGGTCGGCCGCGAGCAGCACCGGTACGGCGGCCAGCGCGGCGGCGCCCCGCAACAGCCCGCGTCGGCTGAGCGGGTCCGAACCTCCACCGTCGGAAGGAAGGTTGTCCATCGAACGATCGATCACACGGCCACGCTAGGGGCCGCTTTACGTCCCCCGGCGTTCCGTCGACCCATATCACCCATGTGGGTGAAAAACCTCCGGCCCGCCGACCGGAGCGACCCCTTCCGCATGCTCTGCCCGCCGGGTGACAGACTGACGCCATGGACGAACGCGTAATCGGCAGGTCGGGTCAGTGGGCATCGGTGGTCGGACTCGGCACCTGGCAGCTGGGCGCCGACTGGGGTGACGTGGACGACAAGGAGGCGCTGGCCGTCCTGGAGGCGGCGGCCGAGGCCGGGGTCACCTTCTTCGACACGGCCGACGTCTACGGCGACGGGCGCAGCGAGGAGGCCATCGCCTCCTTCCTGCGCGGCCGGCCCGATCTGCATGTGCTGGTGGCGACCAAGATGGGCCGCCGGGTCGACCAGATCCCCGAGAACTACGTCCTGGACAACTTCCGTTCCTGGAACGACCGCTCGCGCCGCAACCTCGGCGTCGACCGCATCGACCTGGTCCAGCTGCACTGCCCGCCCACGCCCGTGTACTCCTCCGACGCGGTCTTCGACGCCCTGGACACCCTGGTCGAGGAGGAGCGCATCGCGGCCTACGGGGTGACTGTCGAGACCTGCGCGCAGGCGCTGACGGCGATCGCCCGGCCGAACGTGGCCAGCGTGCAGATCATCCTCAACCCGTTCCGCATGAAGCCGTTGTACGAGGTGCTGCCCGCGGCCCGCGAGGCCGGCGTCGGCATCATCGCGCGGGTGCCGCTCGCCTCCGGCCTGCTGTCCGGCAAGTACACCAAGGACACCGTGTTCGCCGCCGACGACCACCGCGCCTTCAACCGGCACGGCGAGGCCTTCGACCAGGGCGAGACCTTCTCCGGCGTCGACTACGCGACCGGCGTCGAGGCCGCCGCCGAGTTCGCCGCGCTCGCCCCGCAAGGCTGTACCCCGGCCCAGTTGGCGCTGCGCTGGATCATCGAGCAGGACGGCGTGACCACGGTGATCCCGGGTGCCCGCAATCCGGAGCAGGCCCGCGCGAACGCGGCCGCCGCCAAGCTGCCGCCGCTGCCCGGGGAGACGTCCGGCGCGATCCGTGAGCTGTACGAGCGGCGGATCAAGGAGCAGGTCGAGCACCGTTGGTAGTCATCGTGGCACGCGCCGTTTGAACGGACGGCCCGGCGGTTACACGACAGCGCATGACGGCGGACGGACTGCACAGGGGACGGCACGAGACCGAGGAGGAGCGGGCCGACCGGATGTGGGGCGAGCTCATCCAGGAGGTCCGGGTTGCCCAGACAGGCGTGCAGATCCTGTTCGGCTTCCTGCTGACCGTCGTCTTCTATCCGAAATACACCACGCTCTCCCAGACCAACCAAGCCATCTACATCGTGACCGTCATCCTGGGAGCCTGCTCGACCGGCGCCCTCATCGGCCCCGTCTCGCTGCACCGCCTGGTCTCCGGCCGCATGGTCAAGCCGCAGGCGGTGCGGCTGGCGTCCCGGATGACCGTCGTCGGCCTGGTGCTGCTGCTGGCCACGATGACGTCCGCACAGCTGCTGATCCTGCGGGTGGCCACCCACAACCCCTATGTGCCGTGGCTGGTGACGGCCGTCGTGGCCTGGTACCTGCTGTGCTGGTTCGGCCTGCCCGTGTGGGCCCGCCACAAGTACACGGCCCGGTCCGGGGACCGGCCCGCGAGCCCGCCCGCCGCCCCTCGCCAGGGGCGGACGTAGGGCCGGGTCATGACCTCCATGTTGTGCCCGGCGGGGTCGGCGACGTACGCGCCGCGGCCGCCGAAGAGACGGTTGATCCGGCCGGGCTCGCCGTGGTGCGGATCGGCGTAGTGGGTGACGCCGAGCGCCTCCAGCCGGGCGACCATGCCGGCGAACCGTTCCTCGGGCACGAGGAACGCGTAGTGCTGGGGCTGGACCGGCTCGTCGCGCTTCTCGTAGTGGTCGAGCGTCACGCCGTTGCCGAGGCCGACGGGCAGGAACGGGCCGAACGGGGCGCCGACCGTGAGGCCGAGGACGGCGGGCCTCTCGTCCGCCTCGCGCTCACGCGGGGGCCGGGAACCTCACTCGTGTGTGGCCCATGGCCGACCCGGCGGTCACCCGGCCGACTCCACTGATCACCAAGGGCCGCGGGCAACGCCGCCCCCGGTCAGGGGACCACGGCCCCGCGTGCGGCGGCTCAGCCCGCGGCGAGGATCTCGGCCAACAGCGCGTCGACCGGGACGCGTTCCCGCCCCGGCGGGACCACCCGGTGGGTCTCCCGCAGGAACGCGGCGACCGCGGGGGCCCAGGCGAACACCACCGCGTGGTGCCGGCCCCCGTCCGGCCGGAAGTCCCCGAGGAACTCCATCCGCAGCTCATGCCAGGCGCCGGTCTCGATGGGCCGCAGCCGCACGTCGCCGATGCCGACCGGCCGCGCCAGACCCTCGCCGAGCATCTCCCGGTCCAGCCGCCAGCACGCCAGCACCCTGCCGTCATGGCAGAAGACGGCGGTGACGGCGAACGGGTCGGCGTCGTCGTACGTGAGATGGGCGAGCACGGGACACCGGCCGGTGCCTTCCGAGCGAAGCTGCACCACCAGGGTCTTGTGCACGAACGCGGTCACGGGGCCTCCGGCGAGGATCGGCTCAGGGTCCTCTAGTACCCCCGTGGCGCCCGGGATGCTCAACCGCGCGACGGATTCCCGCCGGATTCGCGCAGAGCGGCCAGACAGCCGCCGATGGCCTGCTGCAGCTCCTCCAAGCGCCGGACCATGTCGTCCTCGTAGAAGTCCTGGGCGTCGTCGAAGGTGAGCTCCTCGAACGCCCTGGTCGCCTTCTGCAGGCTGCTGTAGAACTTCGTCCGCCGCTCCTGGACGCGCAGTTCGGGGTCGGCCTCGACCGCCTCGGCGACGAGCGACCTCATGGTGTCGTAGGCCTCGGTGGCCCACTCGCCGGTGTCCTCGCCGTCCTCCAGCTCGTCGATCAGCGACAGATGGCGCTCGGCCTCTTCGCGCAGCTCGCCCGGCGCCTCGACGGTCTGCCCGGCAGGAGTCCTGATCCGCCCCGACTCCGCGATCTGCCGGACGTACCCGATCCGGTCGGCGGCCCGGCTCTCGGTCGCGACGGCCTTCTTCAGGTCGTCGGTCCGTACGACGTCACGCGCCAGCTCCGCCTGCAGCTCGGGGTCCTCCCGCACCCGGTCCAGCAGCGCGGCGCGGGCCGCGCGGGCGGTGGAGGGGTCGGCGAGGATCGCGGCGCGCAGGGCGGTCGGGTTCTCGGCGACCTCCAGCGCCTTGGTGGGGCGGATGCCCTCGGCCTCGGCGGCCCCGGCGATCGCGGTGCCGCGCTCGGAGGTCGCGCTGTTGCGGGAGACGTAGTAGCTCAGCCACACGTCCGCGTCCGGCAGGTCCACCTCCTGGCCGGGCCGAAGGGCCTCGAAGTGCGGCACGAGCCCGTCGTCGGCGGCCCGGTCCCAGGCCTTGTGGTAGCGCATGACCCGCTCGGGGGAGCAGCCGGCGAGCTGCGCGAACTCCTTGGCGGACACCTTCGGCGTCTCACCGGCGGCCTGTCCGCCCGGCCGCACGCTGCGGGCCACCATCAGCGCGAAGGCCCAGCTCCCGGTGCGCGCGTAGCCGCCGAACTCACGGGCGTCGCGCGCCACCAGGTCGGACAGCGGCCGCGTGGTCGGCGCGCACGTCTCGGACGGGTCGATGACCAGGGTCACGGATGACTCTCCTGCAAGAAGCTCAAGGGACCGCGCCCGGGAGCGGGCACGGACAGGAAAGCCTATATGGACGCATTGGCCATGCTTTGGCGGACCCGTACGGGCGCTGTGCCCGCGGGTCAGTCGAAGGCCTCCCGCAGCGCGGGCAGCAGCGTCTTGGCCGACCAGTCCAGGTACTCCGGTTGTGAGTCGCCGCCGATCTGCACCAGCGCGATCTCCCCGAACCCGGCCTCGGCGTAGGGCCGTACGGCCTCCACGAAGGCGTCCGGGTCGTCACCGCACGGGATCGAGGCGGCGACGTCGTCCTCGTCCACGAACTGCGTCGCGGACTCGAAGGAGTCCGGGTGCGGCAGTTCGGCGTTCACCTTCCAGCCGAGGCCGAACCAGCGGAACTGCGAGTGGGCGCGCTTGACCGCCGTGTCCCGGTCGGGGTCGTAGCACACCGGCAGCTGGCCGACGCGGGGTTTGCCGCTGCCGCCGTGCCGGTCGAAGGCCTCCAGCAGCCCCGGTTCCGGTTCGGTGGCGATGACCAGGTCGGCGAGGTGCCCGGCGAGCCTGCACGACTGCTCGCCGGAGACGGCGATCCCGATCGGCGGCGGCTGCTCCGGCAGGTCCCACAGCCGGGCGGAATCCACGTCGTAGTGCGGTCCGTGGTGGGTGACATGACCGCCGGCGAACAGGGCGCGGATGATCTCCACGGCCTCTTCGAGCATCTCGTGGCGGACGTCCACCGGGGGCCAGCCGCCGCCCACCACATGCTCGTTGAGGTTCTCGCCCGCGCCCAGCCCGAGCCGGAACCTGCCCTGCGACAGCAACTGCACGGTCGCCGCCTTCTGCGCCACGATCGCCGGGTGGTAGCGGAGGATGGGACAGGTCACATAGGTCATCAGCGGAATCCGCGAGGTGGCCTGGGCGGCGGCGCCCAGCACGCTCCACGCGTACGAGGAGTGGCCCTGCGAGCGCAGCCACGGGAAGTAGTGGTCGGAGATCACCGAGAAGTCGAATCCCGTCTCCTCGGCCCGCCGCACGTGCTCCACCAGGTCCCGGGGGCCGGTCTGCTCCGTCATCATCGTGTATCCGATTTGCACCATACGTGGCGAGTCCCCGGGGCGGCGCCACGAAAACGGCCCATGGGCGCCGCTCAGCCCGCCGGCGTCCGGAACGTCTGCAGGAACGTCTTCAGCGCCAGCCGGTTCGCGGCGTCGCCCCAGGTCGCGGCCGGGGTGGTGAAGCGCAGCGAGTAGCCGTCGCCGCCGCCCGTGAGAAAGCCGCGCCCGAAGGTGTGCACCCGCGCGTCCCCCGTCCCGGCCAGCCACTCCAGGTCGGCGGCCCGGTGTCCCTGGTAGGTGGTGGCGCGGACCGTGCCGACCCGGTGGTAGCCGGGGAGCCGCATCAGCCCCGGTTCGACGTCCTCCTGCCAGACGGCCACCGGATCCGGGCCGACCCGCTCGCTGTGCGTGATGGCGAGGGTGGGGGAGGTGCCGTTCTGGCCGAAGGTGATCCGGTACGCACCGGACGCGCGGGAGGTGACCAGCCGCTGCCAGCCGTCGGGCAGGGCCACCGAGAAGCCTTCCGGGGCGGTGTAGCGGTGGTAGCCGGCCGGCAGGGCGGACGGGGTGCCCGCGGTGGCGCTCGGGGAGGGCGCCGCGCTGCCGCCCGTGCGCCTGCCGGCGGGGGCGGTCGAGGCACTGGGACGGGCCGGTGTCCGTGCGGTACTGGTGCCGGTGCCCGGCAGCTGGTGCGTCGCGGCCAGCACGGCGGCGGCGACGGTGATCACGGCCAGCGCGGTGCCGGCCGCGAGGACGCGTCGGCCGGGCTCCCGCCCGGCGAGGCGCACACCCGCGTACGCGCCGCGCAGCCGGGGCACGGGGGCCGGCCGCCGGTCGGCGTCGGTGTCCTCGTCGAGGGTCCGGAGCAGCGACTCCCGGATCACCGGCCGGGTCAGCCGTTCCCGCGAGTTCTTCCGCAGCAGTCCTTGTACGGCCTGGGTGAGCGTGCCGGCGCGCAGCGGGGTGCGCAGCGGCAGCCGGTCCACCGCCTTCAGCGTGGCGTCGGGCCGGCCGCGGTCCCGGAACGGCGGGCGGCCCTCCACCATCGTGTACAGCAGCGCGCCGAGCGCCCACATGTCGGCGGCCGGTCCGATCCGTTCGTCGCGGGCCTGCTCCGGGGAGGCGTACGAGGGTGCCGTGAGCCGCGGCACCAGTGTCGCGCCCGCCAGCCCGAACCCGGCGACCACGACCGGGCCGCTGTCCCGTACGAAGACCTGACCGGGGCTCAGCTCGCCGTGGGTGATGCCCTCGTCGTGCGCGGCCTGCAGCACATCGAGCAGTTGCAGGCCGATCCGGGCCGCCCGGACCGTGTTGAACGCGCCCTCCCGGCCGAGGAGTTCGGCCAGCGGCGTGCCGTCGATCCACTCGGTGACCGTCCACAGCGTGCCGGCCTCCACCACCGCGTCGACCACCGCGGCGACCTGTCCGGGACACAGCAGCCGCATCGTCTCGGAGGTCCGGACGACACGGGCCGTGACCCGGCGCGCGGTGTCGTCGTCGGCGGGCTCCGGCAGGGTGGTCTGGGCCACCAGCCGGGGCTGTTCCGCCGCCACGTCATCGGCGTACCACCACAGGCGGTTCGTCTCGCGGGCGAAGACCTCCAGGAGCCGGTAGCGCCCGGCGACCAACTCGTGTGCGGAGACGTGCGCCTTGACCATGGTCATCCCTCGCCGAAACCCCTGCTGCGTGTCCTTGTGCCGTGTCTCACACAGGTACGCGGGGCGTGCCGGGGTGTGTTCAAAGAATGGGGGATCGGATGCCGTTACTGCCTTTCATTCAACTCTTCGAAAACGCTTGCGAGTTTGGGATGGCCGTCCCCGGCGATGGTTCGACCTGCGGGTAACCGAGGGTAAATACCCGGGGGCGGCATGGTGTCACAGCAGCCCGAACCGCTCGGCCCAGCCGGTCAGTTCGCGCGGTGTCGTATTGCCGCCGCAGACCACCAGTCCCACCCGGGCGCCGTCCCCGACCCGGGCCACCACCTGGCGTGCGGCCGGCAGCAGACAGCCCGCGGCCGGCTCGGCCCACACCTTGGCGTGCTCGGCGAGGTCCAGCGAACCCTGCACCGCGTCCCGGTCCGGCACCACCAGCACCTCCTCGACCAGCGCCGACACGTGGTCGTACGTCAACTGGCCCACAGCGGGTGCGCTGAGGGTGGTGACCAGCGAGGACAGCGGAACCGGCACCGGACCGCCCGCCTGCAGCGCGGCGGACATGGCCTCGGCGCCCTCCGTCTCCACCCCCCACACGCGCACGCCCGGACGTCCGGCGGCCAGGGCGGCCGCGACCCCGGCGACCAGCCCGCCACCGCCGACGCTGACCACGACGTCCGTCAGCTCGTCCCGCGCGTCCTCGGCCAGCTCCAGCCCTACCGTTCCCTGCCCGGCGATCACCACCGGGTCATCGAACGGGTGGACCAGCGTCAGCCCCTCGTCCCTGAGCCGTGTCACCAGCTCGAAGGCGCTGTCCATGCCGTCGGTCAACCGCACCGTCGCCCCGGCCTCCTGAGCGAGCGCGACGGAACGCGCGGGCGCCGAGCGCGGCATCACCACGGTGGCCTTCACGTCGAGGGCCGCCGCCATCACCGCGAGGGCGATCCCGTGGTTGCCGCCGCTGACCGCGACCACGCCGGCCGCCCGCTCGGCCTCGCTCAGCGACAGCAGCTTCGCCGTCGCCCCGCGCGCCTTGAACGAGCCGGTGCGCTGGAGCAGTTCGAGCTTGGCGGTGACCGGGACGCCGAGCAGCGCCGTCAGGCCCGGGCTCGGTACCGTCGGTGTCCGCACGACATGTCCGCTGATCCGCTCCGCGGCGGCTTCGATCTCCTTGATGCCGATCAAGGTGCTTCACCCTTCCGGCGCGGGGGTGAGGGCCGCGCCGACCGCACCCTGACCCGGCGGGAGGCCTGCGGTCAACACGATTCGGACACCGTGATCACCGGCCTCACAGCTCTCGGTCCGCCAGGAAGTCCAGCAGCCGGAACAGGTCCGCGGCGGCACCGGTGGCCAGCGGAGTCCGGGCGAGCAGCGCCCGCGCGGCGGCCGTGTGCCGGCCGGCCTCGGTCAGTGTCGCCGTACGGCCGCCGGCCGACTCGATCAGAGCGGCCGCTTCCTCGGCCCGGCCCGGTGTGTCGAGCAGTTCGGCCAGCCCGCACGCCGCCGGGGAGCCGAGCGCGGCCAGCACCGGGTACGTCTTCTTGCGCGCGCGCAGATCGCCGCCGGCCGGTTTGCCGGTGACGGCCGGGTCGCCCCAGATCCCGAGCACGTCGTCGACCAGCTGGAAGGCGACGCCGAGATGCCGCCCGGCCCGGTCCAGCGCGCCGGCCGTGGCCTCGTCCGCCCCGCCGAGCACGGCCCCCAGCGCGGCGGCACAGCCCAGCAGGGCGCCGGTCTTGCCCTCCGCCATCGCGCGGTACTCCCCGGGCGTCACCCGCTCCGGGCCGGTGCACGGCCGGGTGGCGAACAGCAGGTCGTCGGCCTGCCCGCGCACCAGGTCGGCGAGCGCAGACGACAGCAGCCGTACGGCGCCGGCGCCCTGCGGGGCGGTGGCGAGGGTCTCCACGGCCAGCGCGAACAAGGCGTCACCGGCGAGCACCGCCGGACCCGTGCCGTACGCCTTCCAGACGGCGGGGCGGCGGCGCCGGGTCACGTCGCCGTCCATGATGTCGTCGTGCAGCAGGGAGAAGGCGTGCACCAGCTCCACCGCGACCGCGGCCGGGACACCGGCCCGCCCGTCGGCGCCCGCCGCCCGCGCGCCGAGGACCGCGAGCGCCTGCCGTACGCCCTTGCCGCCCGGCGCGGCGGCGGGAGCCCCGCCGACCTCGCACCAGCCGAAGGAGTACGCGGCCATTTCGGCGACCCACGGGTGCAGCCGCTCCACCGCCTCGCGCAGTGCCGGACGCACCAGGTCGCGGGAGTGGGCGAGGACGTCGGGGGCGGAGGACGGAGCCTCGACGGCGGTCATCGGGTGACCTCCGCGTCGATGCCGAACTCCTGCTGCGCCCGGGTCACCATCTCCCGGGCGTGCTTGAGCCCGCTCCGCTCCAAGGTGCGTGCGAGATCGGCGAGTTCGGCAGCCGTGTCCGCGCGGTCACGGCCGAGCTGCGCCAGCGACTTGGCCAGGCCCAGCCGGGCCAGTGCCTCGCCGCGCGGCTCGCTCATCGCGCGGAACTCCTGCAGTGCCAGCTCGTACAGGTCCCGCGCCTCCGCGTAACGCCCGGCCCGGTACAGGACGTTGCCGCGCATCTTGTGGTTGTAGGCGAGCGCGCTGGAGAGGTTCATCGCCCGGCAGCCGTCCTCCGCCCGGGACAGCAGCTCCAGCGCCCCCTCGGTGTCCTTGTCGCGTACGGAGAGGATGTCGGCGAGCCCCCGCAGCGCCCAGGCGTGCCCGCGCCGGTCCTCCGCCCGCTCGGCTATCTCCGCCGCCTCCTCGAACAGCGCGTAGGCCCGGTCGTGGTCACCGGTGTTGCGGTGCATCTGCGCGATGCCCTCGAGCGCCCACACCGTGTGCCGGGCCTCCCCGCGCCGGCGCGCCTCGGCCAGCAGCTGTTCGTGCAGCCGGCCGACGGCCGCGTAGTCGCCCTGGATGCGTCCGGTCTCCGCGAGGCCGGCCAGCGAGTAGCCCCGGACAACGATGTCGCCGCCCCGCTCGCCGAGTTCGGCCGCGAGCCCGAGCAGCCGCCAGGCCAGCGGGAAGGCTCCGCGCTGCCGGGCGAGGGTGCCGCCGCTCCACAGCGCCCATGCCATCGCGGCGGTGTCACCGGCCGCGCGGGCGGCGCGGTAGCTCGCCTTCCAGGCCCGGTCGGCGTCCCCGACGTGGCCGAGCCGGCGGTGTGCCTCGGCGACGGCGAGGCCGCATCGGGCCGCCTCGCCGGGGCGCCCGGACCGCTCGGCCTCGCGCAGCTTCTCGGTGCCCTCCGCCAGCACGTCGACCAGCGAGGAGTTGACGGACAGGGTGGTCAGGGCGCCCTGGTACTCCGGGGCGAATGCCTTGCCGTACATGCGGTGCCTTTCTATACACGGCGTGTATACATGACGTGTATAGGGTCTCGAAAATACACCCCGGCCTCAGGGACCGGGGCGCGTCGGTCTGTTGCCGATCAAGACGCGGGTACGGCGAGTGGGGTTGCCCGTGCGACGCACGTCACCGTGTGAAGGTTCAGTGCTGCTGGTTCTTCTGCGGCGTCAGCTCGCTCGGGCGCACCACGACGAAACCCTCGCCCTGGAGCATCAGTTGCACGGCCTCACCGGAACCGCCGCGCAGCATCGAGCCGATGGACTGGGAGCGGTGCAGCGAGGTCTGCAGTCGAGCGGTCCAGCCGACGACCGCGTCCGTGTCGACGTACACCGGGGACTGCGCGGAGACCGGAATGACCAGCGGGTTCCCCTCGCAGACCAGGCCGAGCCGGCCCTGCCCGCTGAACACGCTGTTGAACAGACCGCCGCCGGCTATGCCCGACCCCTTGACCGTCTTGATCTCGTACGACAGCGAGGCGTCGAAGCACAGCACGTTGCGCCCGTTGACGGTGAACTGGTCACCCGGCTCCACCTCGACGATGAAACAGTTCTGGGCCTCGTGCGCGAACCAGGCCTCGCCCTGCCCGCGCACCGCCATGAGGGGCAGCCCCTCACCGGTGACCGCACGCTTCAGCATGCCGCCGACGCCCTGCCCCTTGCGCTCGAACCGCAGGCCTCCCCGATGGGCGATCATCGCGCCCTGGCGGGCGTACATCTCGCCGTCCACCGCGTACTTGATGCACTTGGCGTTCTCGACGGACATCCCCGGCTCCACGGCCGGCTGCACCACGTGCTGACTGGAAAAGAGGTCACCCTTCATGCGGGAGATGGTGTCCCGGAGGATGTCGTTCCGCCAAGATCACGGAACGTGCCGGCTCAGCCACCGAACAGCTGGGTCCAGTAAGTGCCCGCCCGGCCGCCGCCCGCGAAGCCGACGCCCAGGTACCCGAACTCCCGTTCAAGGATGTTGGCACGGTGGCCGGGACTGTTCATCCAGCCGTCCACCACCTCGGCGGCGGAGCGCTGCCCGCAGGCGATGTTCTCGCCGACCGCGCGCCCGCGGTACCCCGCGGCGCGGGCCCGGTCCCAGGGCCGGGAGCCGTCGGGTGAGGTGTGGTCGTGGAAGTCGCGGGCGACCATGTCCGCGCAGTGCGCCTGTGCGGCGGCCGCGAGCAGCGGATCCGCGGTCAGTGCAGGCAGGCCGGCCCGGCCGCGCTCGGCGTTGGTCAGCGCGACCACCTCCGCGGCCGTGCGGGACAGCGCGTCCGGGGTGAGCGGAGCGGCCCACAGGGCGGTCCAGTACCGGTCGCCGTCGCCGTCGCCGGCCAGGGCGGCGTGCCGGAAGGACGGGTCGAGCAGGGTGCGCCGCGATCGTGCCGATTCCAGGCAGTACGCCACGAACTCCGCCGGGCCGCGCGGCCCGGAGACCAGGTGCTCACCGACGCTGATGTACGAGTACCCGGCAGCGCCGATCCGCTGGTGCACCGAGACGCCGTCCCGGCCCTCGCCGCCGAGCCGCCCGGCGGCCGCCATGGCGCGGGCGTGGGACCGGGCGGCGCAGGCGAGGCGCGGATCGAGGGCGACCGGTGGTGAACCGGCCCGTGCGCGGGCCGAGTTGACCAGGTGGAGGAAAGCGTCGTCGGCAGGGGCGGGGGAGTCGGCAGCCGGTACGCTCGCCCGGTTCCGGCCGCCGTCATCGGTGACGTCGACCCCGAAGTCGCGGGCGAGCCCGGCCAGCCCGTCCGCGTGCCCCTGGCCGATCGCCCGCAGCTTCCAGCCGGTGCCCGGGCGCAGGTACAGCTCGGCGAGCAGCAGCACGGTCTCCGGGCCGGGGCGGGGCGGCGCGAACCGGGCCACCGGGCGCCCGGAGCCGTCCATGACCGCGAGGCGGGGAGCGGGCAGCCGGCCGAGCGGGGTGCCGGGTTCGGCCGCGCTCACCGCGACCGTGACCTGGCGGGCGCCGTCGCGCAGCCGGGCCGGGTCGACGTCCAGGGTGTCACCGGCGAGCCGGATCCCCGGAGCTCGCGGCTGGTTGTAGAACACGAAGTCGGCATCGGAGCCGACCTTGCCGTCGCTCCGGTGACGAGCGCGGACACGTCGAAGGCACCGCTCACGCGCAGCAGCACCACCCCGGCGGGCAGAGGCAGATTGCCCCCGGGCACCAGTTCGCTCGTCACAGAACGGAGAACGCCCGGCGCTCATGGGAAGGTTCCACCGGTGGGGGCGCGGCCCGGCACGGCATGCCACCCGACCCGCGGGAGTGACCGGTCCTGACGCACCCGCACCCGGCGACGGCGACCGCTCCCTACCTCTCGGCCGCCCTTCCCCCCTTCCCGCAGAACGCCGCATCCAAGGCCTCCGCCAACGCGGCCGACGCGCTCGCGTTGTTCGAGGTGTTGGCGAGGGCCGTGAGGCTGCGTGAACCGTCCTTCGAGGCGAAGGCGTACGTGGAGTACCCCTGCACCACGCCGGTGTGCCCGTACACCGAGACCCCGCACGGCAGATCACGCCGCCGCAGCCCCAGCCCGTACGCCGTGGTGCCGTTGACCCGCGTGAAGCGTTCCATCTCCTCCAGCCGGGCCGGTGACAGCAGCCTGCCCCCGAGCAGCGCGCCGTAGAAGACGTCGAGGTCCCGCGCGCTGGAGATGATCGCTCCCGCGCTCTGGGCCCATGACACCGTCTGGTCGGTGGCGTCGACCAACGGGTCACCGGCCTTGTCCGGGGTGAGGTATCCACGCGCGTACCGGCCCGGAATCCCCGTCCGGGGATGCACGTAGAACGTGTCCCGCAGCTTCAGCGGCTTGAAGACGCGGTCCTCGTACTCGGTGCGCAGGGAGTGCCCGGTGAGCTTCTCGATGAGCATGCCCGCCACCACGTAGTTGGTGTTGGAGTAGGAGTACGCGGCTCCGGGCGCGTTGGTGCGGGGCTTCCGCAGGGAGAGAGCGAGCAACTGGCGGTAGCCGAAGACCTTCTTGCGTACCGCCTCGAAGCCGGACACGCTGTCGGCGAACATGTCGTCGGCGTAGTCGTACAGGCCGCTGCGGTGGCTCAGTACCTCGCGGACCGTGATCCCGTCGTCGGGCAGCAGCTTGGGCAGATAGCGGTTGACCGGCGCGTCGAGGGCGAGCCGGTGCTCGTCGGCGAGCTGGAGCAGGACGACGGCCGAGAACGTCTTGGTGACGCTGCCGACGCGGAACCGGTCGCCGGTGCTGATGGCCCGCCCGGTGGCGCGGTCGGCGACTCCGCTCGTCGCCCTGTACGTGCGGCCGTGGTCGTCGATCCGGGCCAGGGCGCCCGGCGCGCCCCGCTCCACCGCCGACCGCAGTGCCGCTGCCAGGCCCGCGGTGTCGGGTGCCGGAAGTGCCGCCGGCGGATGCGCGGTCGCCGTCGGCGTGTCCGGCTCTCCGGGCGCGGCCCGCGCCGGGACCGCGAGAAGCGACAGCGCGACCGCTCCGAGGACCGCGCCCCGCCCGACCCTTGCTGAGACCATCCGGCACCCACTTTCCGTGAGACCCGTCGATACGGGCCGCCATGACGCTTGATGCGACGTCGGTCACATTCCGGCCCTGGAACCTAGGGGATTGAGTCGACGTCTCCACAGCCGACACACAGTTGGTCAGTCAGTGATCACTCTGTGGCGCACGTTCGTAAAGGATTGTCATAGAAGGTCGCGAAATCGATCATTCCGCCTTTACGTGCACATGACTGATCCGTAAGGGTTACGCCTCGGGGCCCGACCAGCCCCCGTGGCGCGAAACAGCGTCATGCCTCAAGGCGGTTGGTGACCCCTCCTGCCTTCGCACGAAGGAACCCTGATCCTTGCGTAGACCGCACATACGCAGCGTCGCTGTCGCCATCGCGGTGACGACCGCTGCCACGGGCCTGGCCGGCACGGCTTTCGCGGGTCCCAGCACGGGGGTGGAGCGGTCCTCGGCCTCCGCCACCACGAACGCCACGGCGGTAGCGGAGGCGGCGCGCACCGCGGCCTTCGCCCACGCCTCGGCCACCGGCGTCTCCCAGGGCGACGAACTGCACGCCCAGGACGTGATGCTCGACCCCGAGGGCGCCCGGCACGTCCGGTTCGTCCGCACCCACGACGGCATGCCCGTGCTCGGCGGTGACCTCATCGTCCACCTCGACCACGAGCTGGCCTACACGGGCGTGACCCGCGCGGCCCAGCAGGCGGTGAAGCCGGCCACCACACAGGCCAAGCTGACGGCCGACCAGGCCGCCGCCAAGGCCGCCCAGGTCGCCAAGGGCGACGCGGGCAGCGCCCAGCTCGTCGTCGACGCGCGTGGCGGCTCCTCCGCCCTCGCCTACCAGGTGACGGTGGCCGACCAGCAGGGCACCAGCACCGTCGTCGTCGACGCCGTCACCGGCAAGGTGCGCAGCAACACGCCCGACAGCGACGAGTTCCTGTCGCCGAAGCTGCTCGAGAGCCTGCGCAAGCACGGCGAGACGGCCGACCCGGCCACCGGCACCGCCACCCCCGAGGCCGGCCTGCTCGGCGCCGGCGGCCTGGGCGCCACGACCTACCCGTCCGCCGCCAAGGGCACCGGCAAGACCCTCTTCGTGGGCAACGTCGGCCTGACCACCACGGCGACCTCGCGCGGCCACTACCAGCTCAAGGACCCGAGCCGGTACGGCACCGAGACCCGGGACGCCAAGGGCAAGTACACCGAGAAGTTCAGCGCGGGCACCAAGTTCACCAGCACCACCAACGTGTGGGGCAACGGCACGACCAGCAACCGGGCCAGCGCCGCGGCCGACGCCCAGTACGGCATCACCCAGACCCTGGACTTCTACAAGAAGACCTTCGGCCGCAAGGGCATCGCCAACAACAGCAAGGCCGCCGAGGGCATGGTCCACTGGGGCAACAAGGTCGCCAACGCCTTCTGGGACCCGACCTGCGGCTGCATGCTGTACGGCGACGGCGACGGCCAGACCTTCAAGAAGCCGCTCGTCGTCCTCGACGTCACCGGCCACGAGCTGACGCACGGCGTGGTGGACGCGACCGCGAAGCTGGAGCCGACCTACGTCGACTCCGACGGCAACCAGTACGGTGAGCCCGGCGCGCTGAACGAGTCGCTCGCGGACATCTTCGGCTCCAACGTCGAGTTCTTCACGAACAACAAGAAGGACACGCCGGACTACCTGATCGGCGAGAAGCTGGGCCTCGCGCAGAAGTTCCTGCGCCGCCTCGACCACCCCTCGCTCGACAAGCTCGAGGGCACGATCGACTACTGGTCGCCGGACACGTACTACACCGAGGTGCACGCCGGTTCCGGTGTCTCCTCGCACGCCTACTACCTCCTCGCGGAGGGCAGCGGCAGCAAGACGATCAACGGGGTCAAGTACAACTCCCCGACCTACAACCACTCCACGGTCAAGGGCATCGGCCGGACCAAGGCCACCGCGATCTTCTACCGTGCGCTCACCCGCTACATGGTCTCCACGACCAGCTTCCACGACGCGCGGGTCGCGACGCTGAAGGCGGCCAAGGACCTGTACGGCGCGAACAGCACCGAGTACAAGACGGTGGACAAGGCGTGGGCCGCGGTCAACGTCACCGCCGCCAACACGCCGGCCGCCCGTCACTGACGGACTGCCGCGCCCCCGGATGCCCCGCCCCGCGCGGGGCATCCGCATGTCCGGGGTCCACGCGCGGGGCCCCGCCCCTGTGCGGGAACCCCGACAAGAGCGGGGCGACAGCCGGAGGCGTGGCTGCCCGGAGGTGTGGATGCCTGGAGGTGTGGATGTTCCCTGACCGGCACATACGGGCGCGGAAGCCCGTCCGGGGTGCGTATCCGCTGCGCCGGAGGGACCATGACCCCCGTGGGACACGCAGGCACGTACCCGGCGGTCCGCACGCGACCCGGCGGATCCGTCACGTTCCGGGACCTCACCCCGTGACCGGCCCCGTCGGACGCCTCTGCCGCGTCGCCGCGGCCCTGCTCACGGCCGTCGCCTGCCAGCCCGTGCCGACCGGGGCGGCCGCCCCGCCCGAGTCCGCGGAACGCGCCTCCGGAGTCGTCACCTGGGCGGCGAGCGCCGACCTCGTGGGCGAGGGCACGGCCGGCCAGGACTACCGGCTCATCGTCCACACCAGCGTCGGCGGCACCGGACTGCGCGTGCGCGTCACCAACGCCTTCGGCGACCGTCCGCTGACCCTGGACGACGTCCACGCCGGCCTGCGCGGCGAGGGTGCCGCACTGCGCCACGGCAGTAACCGGCGGCTGACCTTCGGCGGCGAGCGCACGGTCACCGTGCCCGAGGGCACCGCCGCCTGGAGCGACCCCTTGCCCGGCACCTGGCCGGCCGGCACCGATCTGGCCGTCAGCCTGCACACCCCGGACGCGGCAGGGCCGGCGACCGGCCACTGGCTGGCGATGCAGACGTCCTACACCGGCCCGGGCGACCACACGGCCGAGGAGAGCGGCACCAACTGGACCGGGACCACCGGCTCCTGGTGGTATCTCGACGCCGTGTCCGTACGGCCGCCCCGGGCGGGCACCGGGGCCCTGGCCGCGCTCGGTGACTCCATCACCGACGGCCGGCGCTCCACCCCGGACAGCAACCACCGCTGGCCGGACTACCTCGCCCGCCGTCTGGCGGTGTCCCGCGCGGCAGTCCGGGGCGTCGCCGACGAAGGCATCTCGGGCAACAAGGTGCTCGCGGACGGCATCGGACAGAGTGCCCTGAACCGGCTGCACCGCGACGTGCTCTCGCTCCCCGGCGTGCGTACCGTCCTCCTCTTCGAAGGGGTGAACGACCTCAAGTCCCACACCGGCGTCACCGCCCGGGACCTGATCGCCGGGTACCGGGAGATCGCCCACCGGGTGCACGCGGCGGGGAAGTGCGTGGTCGTCGCCACGGTCGGGCCGTTCGCGGGCTGGCCCGAATGGGACCCGGCCGCCGAGGCCGTGCGCCGCGAGGTGAACCGATACCTGCGGAACAGCCGGGATTTCGACGCGGTCACCGACTTGGACCGCGTCCTGCGCGACCCCCACCACGTCACGCGGCTGCGGCCGACGTTCGACGGCGGTGACCACATCCACCTCAACGACAAGGGAATGCGGGCACTGGCCGACGCCGTCGATCCGGGCAGCCTCGACTGCGCCCGGCGACCCGGATCCGGCCCGGCTCAGCCCGCGCCGGGCGGCTCGGGCGCGATCGGGCCCCGGCACTAGGTGTACTCGGCCGGGAGGTTGGTGACACGCCTGCTGCGGGTTGCTGCGGCCGCGGGCCAGGAGCCGCAGCACGTCCTGTTCCCGGGCGGTCGGCGACGCTCCGCCGGCCGCGTCCGCGAAGTGGCGGCAGACGGGCGGCCCCGGCGGGGCAGGGTGTCGATCAGCCGTCCCACTGGCCGAGCGTGCACGGCACCGCGACCGCGGACACCGCATCTCCAGCGGATACGGCGAGCAGTCGTGTCCGGCCGGCCCCCACGCCCCTGGCGACCGGCACCGTCCGCGCGGCACCGCCCCGGGCACGCTGCAGCACGCCCATGAGCCGGGCGAGTTCCTCGTCCCGCCCGGTCAACGGCGGTGCACAGATGAGGGCGCCGCGGCCCCTCGAAGGGGCGCGGGCCGTGTCCATGCGCGGCTCAGCCCCGCAACGTCTCCGCCCAGTTGACCGGCACCCGCCCGGCAGGGCCCGGCACCGGCTGGTCGGCGGGATGACTGGCGGGCGGGGCCAGCTCCGGACCCGAGGCGTACAACTCGTCCGTGGCGTAGTCCCAGAACCACTCCTCGCCCGGCTCGAAGCTCCGGATCACCGGATGCCCCGTGGCGTGGTAGTGGGCGGTGGCGTGCTTGGCGGGGGAGTCGTCGCAGCACCCGATGTGCCCGCACTGCGCGCACCGGCGCAGATGGAACCACCAGCCGCCGGCCTCCTCGCACTCCACGCACCCGGGGCCGCTGGGCGGGACGCCCGGGTCGATCGTCTCGGCCTTGTCGGTGGGGCTCATACGGTTTCCTCCGCTTGCTCCTCGGGCGACTCGGACAGGTCGGGGGTCAGGGGCAGCAGCACCTGGAAGCGGGTGTCACCGGGCACCGACTCCACGCGCAGGGTGCCGTGGTGCTTGTTGACCACGATCCGCCAGGAGATGTCCAGACCGAGCCCGGTGCCCTCGCCGACCGGTTTCGTGGTGAAGAACGGGTCGAAGATCCGGTCCTTGATCTCGGCCGGGATGCCGGGCCCGGTGTCCCGGAACTCCACCAGCAGCTGCTCGTGGTCGAGTCCGGTCCGCACGGTCAAAGTTCCCGTGCCGCCCGCGCTGTTGACGGCGGACACCGCGTTGTCGATCAGGTTCGTCCACACCTGGTTCAGCTCCGCCGGGTACGCCGGCACCGGCGGGAGCGCGCGGTCGTACTCCTTCACGACCTCGATCCCGGCGCCGATCTTGCCGGACAGCATCAGCAGGGTGCTGTCGAGGAGTTCGTGCACGTCCACCACCCGGTAGGGCGCGCGGTCCAGCTGCGAGTACTGCTTGGCCGCGTCGACGAGATGCGAGATACGGGTGGTGGAGTCCTCGATCTCCGTCATCAACAGCTCGGTCTCGATGGTGTAGTTGAGCCAGCCGATCGCACCGGGCAGGATCTCCTCGTCGACGGCCGCCTCGACCTGCTCCAGCCAGTCGACGTCGAGCCCGGCCTGCACGAAGGCCGGGGCCAGCTGCCAGGCCTGGCCGATGTCGTGGTCCTCCAGCCAGTCGGTGAGCAGGTCCTCCCGGTCGGCGGCCTCCAGCGGACTGAGCACCGGGGTCTTGGCGACCCGTTCGGCGGTGCGCTCCTGGATCTCGATGAGGCTCGCCAACTGATCGCGGGAGAAGGGGCCTTCGGCGATCACGGCCAGCTTGTGCCGCATCTTCGCGACCCGCTCGCGCAGGGTCGCGGTGGCCCGCACCGCTGCCGCCGCCGGATTGTTGAGCTCGTGCGTGAGCCCCGCCGACAGCGAGCCGAGCGCCAGCAACCGCTCCCGCTGCCCGATCGCCGCCTGGGTGGTCTTCGACCCGAAGAACAGGCCCTCCAGGAGATGCACGGCCATCGGGAACCAGTCGGTCATGATGTCCGCGAAGATGTCCGCCGGCAGCACGAAGAACCGCGTCGGCTCCGTCACCCGCATCGAGTTGTTGTAGACCTGCCGCATCCGGTCGCCGAGGTAGGCCTGCATCGCGCCCGCGTACACCCCGGGCTGCGAGGTGCGGGTGACCTCCACGTCGTCGCCGCCGACCCGGCGGGAGAGCACGACCGTGCCCTCGATCATCGAGAAGAAGCAGGTGGCGGGGTCGCCCTCGGTGTACACCGGGCCGGGGTCGAACCGCTCCACCCGCCCCTCGCTGCAGAGCCGGCCGAGCTGCTCGGGGCTCAGTTTCTCGAACAGGAACAGCGAGCCGATCTCCCGGGGGCTGCACGGCATGATCCGACCGCTCATGACTGCTCCAGATCGTTCATGACTGCTCCAGATACCGGTGGACGAGCATCACGGCCATGGCGCCCTCCCCGACGGCGGACGCGACCCGCTTCGCGGACTCGGCACGGGCGTCACCCGCCACGAACACACCGGGCACGCTGGTCTCCAGGTGGTACGGCGGCCGGTCCAGCTCCCAGCCGGCCGGCGGCCGCCCGTCGGCGGTCAGATCGGGCCCGGCCAGGATGAACCCGCGCCCGTCGCGCAGCACCGCGTCGCCCAGCCAGTCGGTCAGCGGGGCGGCGCCGATGAAGACGAACAGCCACTGCGCGTCGACCCGTTCGCTCTCCCCGGTCACGGTGTGACGCAGCGTCAGCTGCTCCAGGTGGTCCGCGCCGTGCGCCGCGTCCACGACCGTGTGCGGGCGCACCGAGATGTTCGGCGCCTCGTTGATCTGCTGGATCAGGTAGTACGACATCGAGGCGGACAGGTCGGGGCCGCGCACCAGCAGCGTCACCGACTTCGCGCCCCGGGACAGGTACATCGCCGCCTGGCCCGCCGAGTTGGCGCCGCCGACGATGTAGATGTCCTGCCCCTGGCAGGAGGCGGCCTCGGTCAGTGCCGAGCCGTAGAACACCCCGCAGCCGGTCAGGTCGGTGCAGCCGGCGGCCTCCAGCTGCCGGTACTGCACGCCGGTGGCCAGGATGATGCTGTGCGCGGCGATCGCCGAGCCGTCCGCGAACCGTACGACCCGGGCGGCGCCGTTGACCTCCAGCGCGGTCACCTCCCGCGCGGTCAGGATCTCGGCGCCGAACCTGGCGGCCTGCCGGCGGGCCCGGCCGGTGAGCTGGGCGCCGGAGACTCCGTCGGGGAAGCCCAGGTAGTTCTCGATGCGGGAGCTCTGCCCGGCCTGCCCGCCGGTCGCCGAACGCTCGACGAGCACGGTCCGAAGCCCCTCGGACGCCCCGTACACGGCCGCGCCGAGGCCGGCCGGACCGCCGCCGATCACGATGAGGTCGTAGAAGTCGGCCGTGGGTGTCGTCGCCAGGCCCACCCGCGCCGCCAGCTCGGGCGCCTCCGGCTCGACCAGTGTGCTGCCGTCCGGGGTGATCACCAGGGGCAGCCGCTGTCCGTCCTGCCCGGCGGCGGCGAGCAGCCGCTGCCCCTCGGGCTCCTCCACCGAGTACCAGCGGTAGGGCACCTGGTTGCGGGCGAGGAACTCGCGTACGTCCGACGACCGCGCCGACCAGCGGTGCCCGACGACCTTGGTGCTGGGCACCGGCCGGTAGGCGCTGGCGCGCCAGGCGTCCAGCAGGTCGTCCAGGACCGGGTAGAGCTTCTCCTCCGGCGGGTCCCAGGGCTTGAGCAGATAGTGGTCCAGGTCGACCACGTTGATCGCGTCGATCGCCGCGTTGGTGTCCGCGTAGGCGGTGAGCAGCACTCGCCGCGCCCCCGGGTAGACGTCCAGCGCCCGCTCCAGGAAGTCGATGCCGTTCATCTGCGGCATGCGGTAGTCGGCGAGGATCACGGCCACCAGATCGCCGCGCAGCTTCAGCTCGCGCAGCGCCTCCAGCGCGGACTCGCCGGACTCCGCGCGCACGATCCGGTACGACTCGCCGTAGCGCCGCCGCAGGTCGCGGGCGACGGCACGGGAGACTCCCGGGTCGTCGTCCACGGTCAGGATGACGGTCCGCGCTGCTTCGGCGGCCTGTGCCATACGTCTCCCACCCCGAGCGTCGGTTCCGCGGCCGGCGTCGCGGGGCCCGCCCACCGCACCGCTTCGGTGTTCATCGTATGTTCGATCGGGCCGATTCGCCCCGGGACACCGGACGCGGTGCGCTCCCGGGCCGCCTCGGCCGCCTGGTCGTCGCGACATCAGGGGCGCAGCCCGGTGCTGACCTGCCTTCCTCTCCGGCACCCGGCGCGCACGGCGGACCGGGCCGCCGGTCGGGCGCGGGCCGGATCCCGGCTCGTCCCCGGCGTCGTTCACCACGACCCGGTCGAGCGCCCCCGGCCCCGCCGGCCGACGCCCACCTGCTCCCGCTCCACAGCCGTGCCGTCCCCGGGCCCCGCCCAACTGCCCGGAACTCTCGCCGGACGCGTCCGTGTCCTCGACACCCACTGCGCGGCGCTCGGCCGGGACCCGCGGACGATGACCCAGCCCGTGCAGTGCACACCGGATCGTCGTGCCCGTGCGCGACGGTGCCCGATAGTGGGCACCAGCACCGGAGAGCGGCGACGACGAGGAGGCCCACGCATGACACGCCCGATCACGGCAGGGGTGGACGGCACGGACGAGAGCCTGGCCGCGCTGGACTGGGCCGGCCGGGAGGCCGTCCGCCGCGGGCTGCCCCTGCGCGTGGTGCACGCCTGGCGCTACGCCGAGTCCCTCGCCACCGCCGACCGGGAGACCCAGCGCGGGTGGGTCGCGGAGGGCGTGGCGGAGGCCGTGCGCGCCGTCTCCGGGCGGCACCAGGGCCTTGAGGTGAGCGTGGACGTCGTCGAGGGCGATCCGGCGCACGCGCTGGCCGCCGCGGCGGCTCAGACCGAGATGCTGGTGCTGGGCTCGCGCGGGCACGGAACCGTGCTCGGGTTCCTGCTGGGCTCGGTCGGCCAGCAGGTGATCGCGGCGACGACCCGGCCGGTCGTCCTGGTGCGCGCCGGGGACGAGCCCATGGCGGAGGCGGCCGGGCGGGACGTCGTGGTCGGCCAGCACGGCGACCCCGAGGACAGCGCGGCCACGTTGCGGTTCGCGTTCGAGACCGCGGCGGCCCGGGGCGCCACCGTCCGGGCCGTACGGGCGTGGACCCTGCCGCCGGTCTTCGCCTACAGCCCCGGCTCGCTCAAGCTCCTCGACGACGCGGGCGGTCTGGAGCCCTACGAGAGGCAGGCGCTGACCGAGGCGCTCCGGCCGTGGCGCGAGCGGTTCCCCGAGGTGCCCGTGACCGAGCACGTCGAGCTGGGCAGCGCCGGCCAGGTGCTGGTGTCGATGGCCGGCCGGGCCCAGCTGGTGGTCGTCGGACGCCGGGCGCACCGCACCGCCGTGGGGGGCCGGATCGGCTCGGTGGCGCACGGCGTGATGCACCACGCCGACTGCCCGGTCGCCGTGGTCCCGCACGAGTGAGCTACTCGGCGTCGGTGGGCTCCAGCGTCGCGCGCGTCTGGGGCAGGACGTTCTCGATGTAGTCCTTGACGGCCGTGTCGAGGCCCAGGTCGTGCTGGGCGCGCTCGGACAGGTACCAGCGGTGTTCGAGGAGCTGGTGGTAGATCTCGGCCGGGTCCATGGAACCGCGCAGCCGAAGCGGCACGGCGCGCACGGTGGGCCGGAAGACGTCCCGCACCCAGCGGTGGGCCAGCACCTCGGGGCGGGCGGCGAGGGGGTCGCCCGGGGCGTAGTCGTCCTGGGTGGCCATCCAGCTCTCCAGGTCGCCCAGCAGCCGCCGCGCCTGGTTCTCCTCGGCGTCCAGGCCGGTCAGCCGCAGCAGCTGGCGCTGGTGATGGCCGGCGTCGACGACCTTCGGCACGAAGGTGACCGTGTCGCCGCCCGAGGAGTGCTCGATCTGCATCTCGGCCACGTCGAAGCCGAGTTCGTTGAGCCGGCGGATCCGGCGCTCGATGTAGTGGTACTTGCCCGCCGGATACACCGAGGTGCGGGTCAGCTCCTGCCACAGGCCCTGGTACCGGGTGCAGATCTCGTGCCCGAACTCCACCGGGTCGACGGACGGGTGCAGCGCCCCGGAGGCCTCCAGGTCCAGCAGCTCGCCGCTGATGTTCACCCGGGCCAGATCCAGGTCGTACTCCCGCTGCCCGGGGCTCAGCCGCGGATGCAGCTCGCCGGTCTCGGCGTCGACCAGATAGGCGGCGTAGGCGCCCGCGTCCCGCCGGAACAGGGTGTTGGACAGCGAGCAGTCGCCCCAGGCGAACCCGGCCAGATGGAGGCGGACCAGCAGCACGGCGAGGGCGTCCATCAGCCGGTGCATGGTCGCCGGGCGCATGGTCGTCTCGAACATCGAGCGGTACGGCATCGAGCCGCGCAGGTGCCGGGTGATCAGCACCGGCTCCAGCGGGGCGCCCGATCGCTCGGTACGGCCGGTGACCACGGCGAGCGGGTCCACGGCGGGGATCCCGAGCCGGTCGAGGTCGCGCAGCAGCTCGTACTCGCGCAACGCGGGCCGCTCGGCCAGCTCCTTGACGGCGATCACCTCGTCGCCGGCGTGCGCGTACCGCACGACGTGCCGGGAGATGCCCCTCGGGAGTGGCACGAGGTACTCCTCGGGCCACTCCTCCAGGGGCACGTCCCAGGGCAGGGCGAGCAGGAGCGCGGGGTGCTCCGGGTTCGTGGCGCTGATCTGCAAGGCCATGGCACGAACCCTAAGGCCCGGGCGCGCCGTTCTAGGAGGCCCGGTCCCGGGCCTGTTCGGCCGCCGCGCGCACCGGACCCCGGTGGACCGGGCCGTGGCCGGGCAGCAGGGTGTCGCCGTCCAGCGCGCCGATCAGCTCCAGGGAGGCCACGACCCCGGCGCGCTCGTGGTGGAAGAAGTCGGGCAGGATCTGCGGGCCCTTGATCCGCGAGGTCGCGTGGCCGCTGACCAGTGCGTCGCCGGAGATGACGATGCCCGCCCCGGGGAGGTGGTACACGCAGTGGCCGTCGGTGTGGCCCGGGGTGTGCACGGGCACGGGACGGCCGGGCAGGTCCAGCGGGCCCTCGGCCGGGAACGGCTCGGGCGCGGTGACGGGGTTGTGGTCGGTGCCGCCCGCACGGATCACGTGCACCGCCCACGGCACGACACCGGGCCGCCAGGCGTTGCGCACCACGTCTCCGATGGTGGCCTGCTGCAGGAACTCCCGGCGCGCGTGCGGGACTTCGGCCGGGTGCAGATAGACGGGCGTGCCGTGGGTGGTGCGCAGGTACTCCGCCGAGCCCAGGTGGTCGTTGTGCGCGTGGGTGATCAGTACGGCGGCGACCGCCTCCGGTGAACTGCCCACGGCGGCGAGGGACTCCAGGACCCCCTCGCGGTCCCCGGGGTAGCCGGTGTCCACGAGTGTGACGGCGTCGCCCTCCTTGAGGATCACCCAGTTGACGTTGTTGCCGTGCACCAGGTAGGTGCCGTCGGCGACTTGGCGTACCTCTGCCCGCATGATCTCTCCGAGCCCTGTGCGGCTGACCGTCGGGGACAGCCAACCAGATGCGCCGGTGCTCCGCACGACCGGGTCCGCGTCACTGCACGCCGTGCGGCCGGAACTGGATGCTGATGCGCGGCCCGGCCGCCCGGGCGGTCTTCGGGACGCAGTGCTCCCAGGTGCGCTGGCAGGAGCCGCCCATCACGATCAGGTCGCCGTGCCCGAGCGGACGCCGCAGCGTCGTACCGCCCCCGCCGGCCGGACGCAGCAGCAGGTCCCGGGGCGCGCCCACCGAGAGGATCGCGACCATCGTGTCCTCGCGGGCGCCGCGCCCGATCCGGTCCCCGTGCCAGGCGACACTGTCCCGGCCGTCGCGGTAGAAGCACAGCCCGGCGGTGGTGAACGGCTCGCCGAGCTCCTCGGCGTAGTGCCGGGACAGGGCGTCACGGGCCTCGTCCAGCACCGGGTGGGGGAGCGGGTCGTGCGCCGCGTAGAAGGCCAGCAGGCGCGGTACGGCCACCACGCTGTCGTACATCTTGCGGCGCTCCGCGCGCCAGGGCACGTCCGCCGCCAGCTTCTCGAACAGCGCGTCGGCCCCGCCGAGCCAGCCCGGCAGTACGTCGATCCAGGCCCCGGCGTCCAGTTCGGTCCGGCGCAGCCCGTCGAGGGGGCCGAGCCGGAGCTCGTCGGTCTGGTCGAACAGGGAGCCCTGGAGGTGCGTGGACATGAGCCCAGCGTACCCCTCAATCGAAAATACGTTCCCTTTTCGATGTGGCTCGCAGGTCCGTTGCCCAGAGGCTTTCGATACATCGATGTATCCGATACATTCTTGTATCGAACGGAGGTCGGCCCTGATGGAGGACACAGCCAAGCGCGTCACCCGGCGCCGGGTCCGCACCCGGGCCCGGCTGCTCGAGGCGGCGTTCGAGGTGTTCGCGGCCAAGGGTTTCGGACGGGTCTCCATCGAGGAGGTCTGCGAGGCCGCCGGCTTCAGCCGCGGCGCCTTCTACTCCAACTTCGCCACCCTGGACGAGCTGTTCTTCGCCCTCTACCAGGAGCGCGCCGACCTCATCGCCTCCCAGGTGGCCGAGGCGCTCGCCCAGGACGGCCCCGGACTCGACGTGCCGGCCGCCGTGGACCGGGTCACCGAGGTGCTGCTGCTCGACGTGGACTGGCTGCTGGTGAAGACTGACTTCCTGGTGCACGCAGCCCGCGACCCCGAGGTCGCGCGGGCCCTCCTCGACCACCGCGCCCGGCTCCGGGAGGCCGTCGCCGACCGGCTGTTCCGGGCCCGCGGCCACACCGCACTGCCCGCCGTGCTCGGGGACGTGGACGGCGCCGCGCACGCCGTGGTCGCCGCGTACGACGGGGTCACCACCCAGCTGCTGCTGGACAGGGACGTCGAGGCCGCCCGGGCGTGGCTCAAACAGCTGCTCACCGCCCTGCTCACGCACGGCGGCGGTGTCACCACATGACCCCGCAGGACCCCCGCACGAGGACCCTCAGGAAGGACACAGTCAGGATGGACGCGGACGTCATCGTCGTCGGGGCCGGCCTCGCCGGCCTGGTCGCGGCGCACGAGCTCACCAGCCGGGGCCGCCGAGTGGCCCTGGTCGATCAGGAGAACGCCGCCAACCTCGGCGGCCAGGCGTTCTGGTCCCTCGGCGGGCTGTTCCTCGTCGGCTCCCCGGAGCAGCGCCGGCTCGGCATCAAGGACTCCTTCGACCTCGCCTGGAGCGACTGGCAGGGCAGCGCGCAGTTCGACCGGCTCGACGACGAGGACTCCTGGGCGGTGCGCTGGGCCCGCGCCTACGTCGAGTTCGCGGCCGGCGAGAAGCGGTCCTGGCTCAAGGGGCACGGCATCGAGCTGCTGCCGACCGTCGGCTGGGCCGAGCGCGGTGACCTCAGGGCGACCGGCCACGGCAACTCCGTACCCCGCTTCCACATCGCCTGGGGCACCGGCACCGGCGTGGTCGAGCCGTTCGTGAAGTACGCCCGGCAGGCCGCCCGGGACGGACTGCTGACCTTCCACCACCGCCACCAGGTCGACGAGCTGGTGATCGAGGACGGCGCCGCCCGCGGGGTGCGCGGCACGGTGCTCGCCGAGGACCGCTCGGCGCGCGGTGTCGCCTCCAACCGCGACCGCGTCGGCGACTTCGAACTCACCGCCCAGGCGGTCGTCGTCACCACTGGCGGTATCGGCGCCAACCACGACATCGTCCGCCGCTACTGGCCCGCGCGGCTCGGCACCCCGCCGGCCGAGATGGTCACCGGCGTCCCGGCCTACGTCGACGGCCGGATGCTCGACATCAGCGCCGGGGCGGGCGTCCGGCTGGTCAACCGGGACCGCATGTGGCACTACACCGAGGGCCTGCAGAACTGGGACCCGATCTGGCCCGGCCACGGCATCCGCATTCTGCCCGGCCCGTCCTCCATCTGGCTGGACGCCCTCGGCCGCCGCCTGCCCGACCCCTGCCTGCCGGGCTACGACACGCTGAACACCCTCAAGTACCTGCGCACCACCGAGGACATCGCCGGGTACGACCACTCCTGGTTCATCCTCACCCGAAAGATCATCGAGAAGGAGTTCGCACTCTCCGGCTCCGAGCAGAACCCCGACATCACCGCCAAGGACCGGGGGGCCGTCCTGCGCGACCGGCTGCTCGGCAAGGGTGCGCCCGCACCCGTGCAGGCCTTCGTCGACAAGGGCGCGGACTTCGTGACCGCCGGCAGTCTGGAGCAGCTCGTCGGCAAGATGAACGCCCTCACCGACAAGCCGCTGCTGGACGCGGCCGAGGTGCGCCGCCAGATAGCCGCCCGTGACCTGCAGATCGCCAACCCGTACGGCAAGGACTCCCAGGTCCAGGGCATCCACAACGCCCGCCGGTACATCGGCGACCGCCTCGGGCGGGTCGCGGCCCCGCACCGGCTGCTCGATCCGGCCGCGGGCCCCCTCATCGGGGTCCGGCTGCACGTGCTGACCCGCAAGACCCTCGGCGGCATCCAGACCGACCTCGACTCCCGCGCCCTGGCCGCCGACGGCACGCCGGTGGACGGGCTGTACGCGGCGGGCGAGGTGGCCGGCTTCGGCGGCGGCGGTGTGCACGGGTACAACGCGCTGGAGGGCACGTTCCTCGGCGGCTGCCTGTTCTCGGGCCGGGCCGCGGGCCGGCACGCGGCCCGGCACACGGGCTGACCTCAGCTCCTCAGCAGCTCCAGCAGCACCTGCGCGTGGCTCTGCTCCGGCGTCCTGGACGCGGTCAGCAGGGTCACGCGCTTCCCGCGGGCTGCCTCGCGCAGACCGTCGACGAGCTCGGCGGCCTCGGGCGCGTCGAGCTCCGCCTCGTAGCGGCTCCTGAACTCCTCGTACGAGCCGCCGCCGTGGAACCACTTGCGCAGTTCCGTGGAGGGCGTCAGCGCCTTGGGCCAGTCGTCGACGTGTGCCTCGTCCTTGGCGAGGCCGCGCGGCCACAGACGGTCGACCAGCACGCGCAGGCCGTCGTCGGGTTCGGGCGGATCGTAGATCCGGCGGACGCGCACGCTCACGGTCGTCACTCCCTGTCGGGACGGCGGACGGTCCTGTGAGCGTACGTCGGCCCGCCTGGCCTCCTGGGCGGCAACGCGGCGAGACTTGACCGCAAGGAGAGGGATTCCGCCCCACCGGCACCCCTAGTCTGTCGGCCAGCCGATCACCAGCCACCCCCCGAGGAGCGCCCGTGACGCCACCCCGCAGACAGCCCGCCCCGCGCCGTACCGCCGTACTGCGCCGCGAGGCGGTCCTCGCCGCCGTCCCCGTCGCCGTGGCCGCGCTCCTCGGTGCCGCCGGACCCACGGCGGCGGGCACGCCCGGCGCGTCCGGCGCGGGCGACCCCTACTTCCCGCTCAGCGGCAACGGCGGTTACCACGTCCGGCACTACGGCCTGACACTGCGCTACGACACCTCCTCCCGGCACCTCGACGGCAGCGCCGTGCTCGCCGCCCGCGCCACCCAGGACCTCAGCCGTTTCGACCTCGACCTCAAGGGCCTGAAGGTCACCGGCGTCACCGTCGACGGGCGGCCCGCCGCCTTCCGGCGCGACGGCCAGGAACTCGTCGTCACCCCCCGTCACGCCCTGAGCGCGGACCGCGACTTCGTGGTCGCCGTCGCCTATGACGGCACCCCGAAGCCGGTCACCGACCCCGACGGCAGCGCGGACGGCTGGATCCCCACCGACGACGGCGCGTTCGTCGCGGGCGAGCCGCAGGGCGCGATGACGTGGTTCCCGGCGAACGCGCACCCGAAGGACAAGTCGTCGTACGACTTCACCATCACCGTCCCCCAGGGACGCACCGCGGTGGCCAACGGCGTCCTGCTCGGGCAGCACACCGCGCACGGCCGTACGACCTTCCGCTGGCGCGAGACCCAGCCGATGGCCGCCTACCTGGCCACCGCCACGGTCGGAAAGTTCAAGGTCGAGCAGTACACCACCCGCGACGGGCTGCGCGTGTACAACGCCGTCGACCCGCGCGAGGCGAGCGCGGCGGCCCCGGCGCTGAAGAAGCTGCCGTCCGTCCTGCGCTGGGAGAGCCGGCTGTTCGGGCCGTACCCGTTCCGCTCCGCCGGGGCGATCGTCGACCACGCGAACGTCGGCTACGCCCTGGAGACCCAGACCAGGCCGCTGTACGACTCCGCACCCGACATCAGCACCCTCGTCCACGAGAGTGCCCACCAGTGGTTCGGCGACTCCGTCTCCCTGACCGCCTGGAAGGACATCTGGCTCAACGAGGGCTTCGCCACCTACGCCGAGTGGCTGTACGCCGAGCAACACGGCGGCGACAGCGCGCAGAAGACCTTCGACGCCCTCTACGCCCGGCCGGCGGGCAACCACCTGTGGGCCTTCCCGCCCGGCGACCCGGGCAGCGCCGAGAACATCTTCGACACCCCCGTCTACGCCCGTGGCGCCATGACCCTGCAAGAACTGCGCAGGACCGTCGGCGACGACGACTTCTTCCGGATCCTGCGCGCCTGGGCGGCCGGTCACCGCGGCGGCCACGGCACGACGGCGCAGTTCGAGCGGCTGGCCGAGCGGATCTCGGGGAAGCCGCTGGACGGGCTGTTCCACACCTGGCTGTTCACGAAAGGCAAGCCGAACAGCGCCTGAACCCTGACCGGTTCCAAACAAGTGTCGGCCAAGGTCGACACCATGATCCATCGCAGAACCGCCGTCGCTCTCCTCGCCTCCCCGCCGCTCCTCACCGGCTGCGGCGGCGGAGCCGGGGCGACCGAGCGCCGGACACCCCCCACCCGCCCGGCAGTCACCCCCGTCCCCGAGACGGTCGAGGCGGAACAGGCACCCCAGGGCATACCGGGCCTCGGCCCCACCAGGTCGGCGGCGATACCCCAGCGCTGCGCGCAGGCCGTCGTCGTCACGGGGCGGGGGAAGAACTCCCCGCTCTGCACGGTCGTCCTGCACCAGCGCACCTCCACCGGCTGGCAGCCCGGCCCCACCTGGCCCGCCCACAACGCGCTGCACGGCTGGAGCGGCCACCACATGCTCGGTGACCTCCGCTCCCCGCTCGGCGTCTACACCCTCTCCGACGCCGGGGGACTGCTCCCGGACCCCGGCAGCAGACTGCCGTACCACCAGTCCGGCGGATTCCACTCACCCGGCAGCGGCTTCGAGGGCGAACCGCTCGACGGCTGCTTCGACTACGTCATCGCCATCGACTACAACCGCGAGCCCGGCACCTCACCCCTGGACTGGACGCGGCCGCTCGGCCCGCGGCGCGGCGGCGGAGTCTGGCTGCACGTCGACCACGGCGGCCCCACCCACG
Source organism: Streptomyces sp. NPDC048191 (assembly GCF_040652655.1). Taxonomy (NCBI): domain Bacteria; kingdom Bacillati; phylum Actinomycetota; class Actinomycetes; order Kitasatosporales; family Streptomycetaceae; genus Streptomyces; species Streptomyces sp. NPDC048191. The sequence continues at coordinate 21,820 of NZ_JBEZMO010000018.1, read as the reverse complement.
GCTGCGTCAGCATCGCCCAGGCCCCTATGAAGGAACTGCTGCGCACCCTCGACCCGCACCGGCATCCGGTGGTCGTCATGGGGTACGCCGACTGGCTCGCCCGCTGAGGCGCCTAGGATCCGAACTCGTGTGCGCACATGTACTGGTCGCCGAGGACGACGAGAAACAGGCCGAACTGATCCGCCGCTCCCTGCTCGCCGAGGGACACACCGCCACGGTGGTGCACGACGGGGCCGCCGCGCTGGACGCCGCCCGCCGGCTCAGGCCCGACCTCGTCGTCCTGGACCTGATGCTCCCGGTCGTGGACGGCTTCGGCGTGTGCCGGGCGCTGCGCGGCGGCGAGGCCCCGGACATCCCCGTGGTCATGCTCACCGCCCGCGCCGCCGAGGACGACGTGCTGCTCGGACTCGAACTGGGCGCCGACGACTACATGACCAAGCCCTACAGCCCGCGCGAGCTGATGGCCCGCATCCGTACGGTGCTCAGACGCAGCGGGCGCGGTGCCGGCAGCCGGGAGGGCGACCTCGTCGTCCGCGCCGCCGGGATCAGCGTCGATCCCGAACGGCACGAGGTGCGCTGCGACGGCGTGCCCGTGGACTGCACGCCCGCCGAGTTCCAGATCCTGCTGGCCATGGCCGCGGAGCCGGAACGGGTGTTCACCCGGCGGCAGTTGCTGCAGTGCACCCGCGGCTTCGACCGGTCCTCCACCGAGCGGGCCGTCGACGTGCACATCATGAACCTGCGGCGCAAGATCGAAACCGACCCGCGCCGGCCCGCCCGGCTGCTCACGGTCTTCGGTGTCGGCTACAAGCTGACGAGCACCCGCCCATGAGACGCCGACAGGCGGGAGCCGGGCGGATGGGGGCCCTGGGGCGCGGGGACCGCCGGGAGGCGGGTGCGCAGCGGCGGATCCCGCTGCGCAAGCGGCTGCTCGTCCGCTTGCTGTCGGTCTCCGCCCTGATCGCCGTCTGCTCGGTGGCCGCCACCGCCTGGCTCGCGGTGACCACCACCACCAGCGCCCTGAAGGAGGAGCAGGGCCAGGACCTCGCGGCCGACAACAGCATCCTGGCCCGGCTCAGCGGATACGCCGCCACCCACTCCGACTGGACCGGCGCCCGGCGCACCGTCCGGCAGTTGGCCGCAGAGACAGGACGCCGCATCGCGCTCACCACCCCCGACCGCACCCTCGTCGCCGACTCCGCGCCCCGCGGCACCCCGCTGCCGCCCCGGCCCGCAGCCACCGTGGACCCGCTGCGCACCGACACCTACAGCGAGACCGGCGCCCAGCTCAGCGGCATCGATCCACGCGTGGTCGGCCCCTACCGGCTCCCGGCGGGGGAGCGCGCGAAACTCGAGGCGCTGGCCACCAGGCGCAAGCAGTGCTACGAGCGCTACGGCCTGCAGGCCGGTGTCGTCCGCACGACGAGCGGCCGGACCGTCGTCACACTGCCGGACGGGACCGACCCCGCCGGCTACGGCGCGTCGGTGTGCGAGGACGGACAGCTCAACGCGCCCACCCCGACGGAAAGCAAGGCCCTGGCCGACCTCACCGACCTCGCCAGGCCCTGTCTGAAGCAGTCCGGCCTGGATCTCGGCGGGCAGCTGTTCCTCACCTTCGACCCGAGCGGCAAGGACCCCTTCGGGGGCGGGTACCTCGTCGCCAAGTACGCCAAGGCGGGAAAGGGGGTGATGGCGCGGTCCGCCCAGCACTGCCTGCTGACCGCGCGGCGCACCCAACTGGAGCCCTACGTCGCCCCGGTGGCCGAGCTGTTCCTCGGCATCGGCGACCAGAACCCCTCCCGCTTCGACATGTCCCCGGCCAACAAGGCCAAGGTGATGGGCGCGGCCGGCCTGGTCCTCGCGGTCACCGTAGCCGTCACCGCCGTCGTCGCGATCCGGCTGGTACGACCGCTGCGCGCGCTGACCGAGGCCGCGCAGCAGCCGCCCGAGCTGCATGTACGAGTCCCGGTGACCACCCGGGACGAGACCGGCATCCTCGCCGAGGCCTTCAACGACCTGACCGAGCGCCGTGCCCGCCTGGAGGCCCAGCGCAGGGCGATGGTCAGCGACATCGCGCACGAACTGCGCAGCCCCCTCACCAACATCCGGGGCTGGCTGGAGGTCGTCCGCGACGGAGTCGTCGAGCCGGATCCGCCCCTGCTGGACTCCCTGCACGAGGAGGCGCTCGTGCTGCAGCGGATCATCGACGACCTGCAGGACCTGGCCGCCGCCGACGCCGGCACCCTGCGGCTGCACCGCGAGCCGTTGCGCGCCGCCGATCTGCTGGAGCAGGTGGGCGCCGCCCACCGGGTCGCCGCCGACGCCGGCGACGTCACCCTGCGCACCGAGGCCGACGGCACCGCCTGGCTGGACGCCGATCCGGTACGGATGCGGCAGGCCCTCGGCAACCTGGTCTCCAACGCGCTGCGGCACACCCCGGCCGACGGCACGGTCACGCTCGCCGCCCGCCGGGAGGGCGCCGACGTCGTCCTGACGGTGTCGGACACCGGCACGGGCATCGCGCCCGAGGACCTGCCGCACGTCTTCGACCGGTTCTGGCGCGCGGAGAAGTCCCGCAGCCGCCGCACCGGCGGCAGCGGCCTGGGCCTGCCGATCGTGCGACACCTGGTCGCGGCCCACGGCGGTACGGCCGACGCGGCGAGCGAGCCCGGTGCGGGCTCGGTCTTCACGCTGCGGCTGCCCGCGGCCGTGCCACCCGCGGACGCCACCTGATCGTCTCCGATTCCCGGCACGCGCCGGGGGTACTCCGGTGGCGCGGCACAGCCGAGGGAGGTCATGCCATGAGCGCACCGCGGGAGCTGCCGGTCGTGTCCACGCTCAGCGAGGTGGCCCGCCTCCTGGACGGGCGCCGGGGCCTGTACGTCCGCTGGTCCAAGGGGCCCGACACCGACCTGGCCGAGGTCTCCAGCACCGACGACCTCACCGGCGTAGCGATGCCCGGACTGTCCGCCAGCCCGCTCGACGTCGAGGACTGGTGGGGGGACCGGTCGGTGGAGCTGTGGGTGGCGCGCCGCCTGTACGACTACGCGCATCTGCCGCACGACAAGGGACCCGGCGTACGTCCCTGGGTCCTGCGGGGCCGGGAGACGGGGCGGGGCCCCGACAACGAGCCGCTCGTGGCCGATGTCGAGCCGCTGTGCGGGGTCGCGGACGAGGTGATCGACGCGGCGAGGGCCGAGGTGGCCGGGCAGGAGCAGGAGTGGGGGACCCTGCGCCGCGGCGGCCGCTGAGGCCCGGGCGTGGGCGTCCGGCTCAGCCGGAGCGCGGCCGGGAGCGGGCACGGCGGCGCATCGCACGGCGTTCCAGCTCGGTCGTCCCGCCCCAGATGCCGATGCCCTGGCCCGTCTCCAGCGCCCAGTCCAGGCAGGGCTCCCGGACGGGGCAGTGCCCGCAGACGGCCTTGGCCCGCTGGGTCTGCACCTGCGCCGGCCCGGTGGTGCCGATGGGAAAGAACAGGTCGGGGTCCTCACGACGGCACGCGGCATGGTCGCGCCAGTTGTCCATCGAAGTCTCCTGGATCGGATCGAAGTCGTCCGTACCGTTCGTATGCGCTCTCGGCTTCGGGTGACCGGTGGGAGCGGCGTGAAACGGCGCGTGCGGCAGGGGAATCGGGGGACCGCCGTGTTCCGGTCACGGGCGCGCCCGCGGCCTTGGCCGCACGCGCTCAACAGGCCGGGAAACGGGGGCGGGCGGGCCACCGGGCCGGGGCACCCGTGTCCGACCGGGCACCGGCGGCGCGGAGTTGGGGGCGAGAGCCGGCCGTGGCCGTCGTCCACCGCGCCACCGCCCGACCACCGTACTCCGCCCGGCACTTCCGGCGGGGCGAAACGGAAGAAACGTGACGTGACGGTCAGCGGCGCAGCGCCTCGGCCGCGGTGACCGCCACCGCCTCCGCCAGTGCGGCCAGCGCCGGGGAGTCGAGCCTCCACTGCTGCCAGTACAGGGTGACGTCCATCCACTCCTCGGGCGCGAGGAGCAGCAGCCGGCCCTCCGCCAGCAGCGGGCCCGCCTGCACCTCGGGCACCATGCCCCAGCCGAGCCCCGCGGCGACCGCGTCCAGGAACCCCTCCGAGGTGGGCACGAGGTGCCGGAGCGGTCCGGCGCTGCCGCGGCCGAGCCGGCGGACGAAGACGTCCTGGAAGTCGTCCTTGCGGTCGAAGGTCACGACGGGGACTTCGGGCAGTGCGTCGGCGAGCGGCCGCCCGCCCAGGTGGGTCGCGGTGAACTCCGGTGCGGCGACGGGCAGATACCGCATCCGCCCGAGCGGGCCGACGGTGCAGCCCGCGACCGGCTCGGCGGCGGTGGTCACCGCGGCCATCACCAGACCCTCGCGCAGCAGGGCCGCCGTGTGGTCCTCGTCCTCCCGGTGCAGTTCGAAGCAGAGCCCCGGCGCGCGGGTCAGCGCCGGCAGGAACCAGGTCGCCAGCGAGTCCGCGTTCACCGCCACGGACACCCGGGTCGGTTTCCCGGCGCCGCTCAGCCCCAGCTCGTCCCAGGCGTCCCGCTCCAGCCGGGTGAGCTGCCGGGCGTAGCGCACCAGCACCGCGCCCGACTCCGTGGGCCGGACCGGTTTGGTGCGCTGCAGCAGCACCCGGCCGGTGCGCTGTTCGAGGGCCTTCACCCGCTGGCTGACCGCCGACGGTGTCACATGGAGGGCGGCCGCGGCGGCGTCGAAGGTGCCCTCGTCCACCACGGCGAGCAGCGTCCGCACCTGGTCCAGGGGAAGCTCCGACATCATGAGTGCTAATGATACGTAAGAATCTTTAGCTGGCCTTGGTAAAGGTGTCTTCCTAGGTTCGACGGCATGCAACACGCCCTGACCGCCGCGGCCGCCGGATTCGGCACCGGCCTCTCCCTGATCGTCGCCATCGGCGCCCAGAACGCCTTCGTCCTGCGCCAGGGGGTGCGCCGGGACGCCGTCCTCGCCGTGGTGGGCATCTGCGCCCTGTCCGACGTCGTGCTCATCGCGCTCGGCGTGGGCGGGGTGGGGGCGGTCGTGGCGGCGTGGCCGGGCGCGGTCCGGGCCGTCGGTGTCGTCGGCGGGCTGTTCCTGCTCGGCTACGGCGCCCTCGCCGCCCGCCGGGTGCTCAGGCCCGGCCCGACGGGACTGAGCACCGAGGGGGAGGCCGCCGGTTCCCGGCGCCGCGCGGTGCTCACGTGTCTGGCGATGACCTGGCTCAATCCGCACGTCTACCTGGACACCGTGTTCCTGCTCGGCTCCCTCGCCGCCGACCGGGGCGCGCTGCGCTGGACCTTCGGGCTCGGTGCCGCGTGCGCCAGTCTGTGCTGGTTCTCGGCGCTGGGCTTCGGCGCCCGGCTGCTCGGCCGCCATCTGACCCGCCCGGCGGCCTGGCGGGTCCTGGACGGCCTGGTCGCGGTCACCATGCTGGCGCTCGGGGCCACGCTCATGGCCGGTTCCTGAGCGGACCTCCTCGGGGTGCACACGGGGTCCTGGGATAGTTAGGCTCTCGAATCGAAATGATGTAACGAGCAACCAGGACACCCGTGGACACGAGCGAGAGCAGCACCACCGACCCCGGCTCCCGGGCGGAGCCGGCGGCCCCGCCGCGGCGCGGCTGGCGCCGCTGGGCGATGGACACCCGTCCCCTGGGCATCCCCGCCTACCGGCGCCTGTGGACGTCGACCATCGTCACGGCCGTCGGCAGCCAGCTCACCGCCGTCGCCGTGCCGAAGCAGATCTACGACATCACGCACTCCTCGGCGTGGGTCGGCTACGCCAGCCTGGCCGGCCTCGTGCCCATGGTGGCGTTCGCACTGTGGGGCGGCGCGGTCGCCGACACCGTGGACCGCCGCAAGCTGCTGCTGGTGACCAACTGCGGGATCGCGGTGGCCTCACTGCTGTTCTGGGCGCAGGCCGCCACCGGGCTCGGCTCGGTGACGGTGCTGATGGTGCTCCTCGCGCTGCAGCAGGCGTTCTTCGGGCTGAACTCGCCGGCCCGCAACGCCTCCATCGCCCGGCTGGTCCCGGCCGAGCAACTGCCCGCCGCCAACGCCCTCGGCTCCACGGTCATGCAGACCGGCCTGGTGGCCGGTCCGCTGCTCGCGGGTGTGCTGATCCCGGTCATCGGGCTGCCCGTGCTGTACCTCATCGACGCCCTGGCCCTGTGCGTCGCCGTGTGGGCGGTCTTCCGGCTGCCGCCGCTGCCGCCGCTCGGCGAGGTCGCCGCCCGCCGGGCCGGGGTGCGCGAGATAGCCGCCGGCTTCCGGTACATCTCCCGCCACAAGGTGCTGCTGCTGTCCTTCCTGGCCGACATCGTCGCCATGGTCCTCGGCATGCCGCGCGCCCTGTTCCCGCAGCTGGCCGCGCAGACGTACCACTCCTACGGCGAGGGGCTGGCGCTCGGTGTGCTGTTCGCCGGGATCCCGGTCGGCGCGGTGCTCGGCGGTCTGTGCTCCGGGGTGTTCTCCCGGGCCCGCCGGCACGGCTGGATGGTCATCGGCGCGGTCGTCGGCTGGGGTGTGGCCATCGCCGGGTTCGGGCTGAGCGGCAATCTGTGGGTGGCCCTGGCCTTCCTGGCCGCGGCCGGTGTCGCCGACATGGTCTCGATGGTGTTCCGGGGCGCGATCCTGCTGTCGGCGGCGACCGACGAGATGCGCGGCCGGATGCAGGGCGTGTTCACGGTGGTCGTGGCGGGCGGCCCGCGCCTGGCCGACGTGCTGCACGGCACGGCCGGCTCGGCCTTCGGCCCGCGTGCCGCGGTGGCGGGCGGCGGAGCGCTGGTCGTGGTGGTGATGCTGGCCCTGGCGGCCGCCGTACCGGCGCTGCGCCGCTACCGGATCTGAGCTACAGCAGACCGGTGCGCCGTCGGATGGCGTACTGGTCCATCAGCTTGCCCCGGGTGGTCTCCAGGCGGTGGGCGAGGATCTCGGCCACCGTCCGCACCAGCGAGAGCCCGAGCAGCGGGTCCTCCACGGACAGCCCGAGCACGGAGGGCCCGTCGAACTCGTAGGCGCGTACGTTGCTGAAGGCCACCGCGCCGAAGTCCCACTGGTACGGCGGGAACAGCCAGGACCAGCCGAGCAGGTCGCCCGCGCCGAGCGTGGCCACCGTCACCCGCTGCCGGGAGGTGACCTGGGTGTCCAGGTGGACCGCGCCCGAGCGGATCACCCAGAACCGGTCGGCGGTGCCGCCCGCCTCGAAGATGCGGGTGTCTTCCGGGAACGAGACCTCCTTGGCCACTTCCATGAGGCGCTCGCGCTGCGCCTGGGGCAGGGCGGTCAGCAGTTTTATCGCTTTGGTCATGGCGCGGGGCTCCTCGCCGGCGACGGTTCGGGTGCTTTCCTCTCAGCCCATTTCAGCCGCTGCCGCCCCTGCGGGCACCTCGAAGGACGCGGATTTCCTCGTCGCGCCCTGCGCCCGCCACCGGTTCCGGACAGCAAGAAGCCCTGGCTGGACGGGGGAGGCCAGCCAGGGCCGTATGCGGTGATGCGCACGGGGGGAGGAAGGACGGTTCCGGTCACCCCCGGCATCACGTATGTATGAACGATAAACCATCTGGTGGCTGTTCGGGAAATCGGGAAGGCGGTCACGTGACCCGTTTCACGCCTTCCGCCGGGGTCGGGCGCTTGCCCGGGCAGACGATCTCCTCCAGCACGCGCAGCACCGCTTCGAACGCGCCCGCCCGGGCCGCCGCCTCCCGCGCGCCCTCCGGATCCGTCTCCACCAGGCTGCGCGCGCGCTCCCGCCAGGCGCGCTCCTCCTCGGCCGCGCACTCCCGTCCACGCTGCATCCGGCGCAACAACTCGTCAGCGTCCACGACATCGGTCATGCCCGTCGGGTACCCGCGAGGTCCGCGGTGATGACACGGCCACCGACAGTGTTTGAGGACTCCTGACGCGGTCAGGCGAAAGGAAGAGAGCAGAGACATCCGGTCGGCGCTCAGGGAGGAAGGGATGCGCGAAAAGCACCGGACCAGCTCCTCCACGACGCTGCGGGAACCGTGCCGCCGGTTGCCGTACCGGCCCGCCGACGCCCGCAGAGCCGTGCAGCGTGTGGTGGCCGAACGGTGCAGGGCCCGCGCGATCCCCTGCGGGGCCGACACCATCGCGGACGCCCTGCTGGTCACCTCCGAGCTCACCACCAACGCCATCCTGCACGGCGGCGGCATCACCGGCTTCGACGTCGATGTCGACTCCGGGGGTGTCCGGGTGTCGGTGTGCGACCGCAGCGACGCGCTGCCGGTGGCCGTCCCGCCCGTCGACGCACGGGGCCGTGCCAGGCCCGGCGGACGCGGCTGGCCCATCGTGTGCCGGCTGGCCCGGGACGTACGGGTCGCGCAGCTGCCCTGTGGGGGCAAGCGCATCACGGCCGTCGTACCGCTGCGCTGATCCCGGCCGGGAAGTTCCGCCCGCGCCGTGTTTGCTCCGCAGACCGAGGGGCAGGCGGAAACTCGTGCTTCGGACCGGAGGCGCGCGCCCAGCGGGAACAGTACGACTGCCTGGGTCCCCCTGCCGGTGGACCGGGCGGATCGCCCGCGGCGAACCCTGACACCACCGTTCGGGCCGAGCCCGGAACCACGTTCCGGCACCTGTGCCCTGAAACCACGTTCAGGAGCGATTCCGCATGCTCACCGACATGTCGACAAGCCGTCCCGACACGCACGCAACCACCACCGAGGCCAGCACATCCGTGCGGCGCACCCATGACGACGCCCCCGACACCGCGGAACTCTTCGCCCGGCTTGCGGAACTCGACGACGGCCCGGAACGGGACGCGGTGCGCGACGAACTCGTCGCCGCCTGGCTGCCCATGGCCCACCGGATCGCCGGCCGCTTCCGCGACCGGGGCGAGTCCGTCGAGGACCTGCGGCAGGTGGCCGCGCTCGGACTGGTCAAGGCCATCGACCGCTTCGATCCGTCCCGCGGGGCCTTCGAGAGCTACGCCGTGCCCACCATCACCGGTGAGGTCAAGCGGCACTTCCGGGACCGGATGTGGGCCCTCAGGGTGCCGCGCCGGGTGCAGGAACTGCGCAACCGGGTGCGCGTGGCCCGCCGCGAACTCATCCAGCACCCCGGCAGCGCCGAGCCCACCCTGGCCGAGATGGCCGCCCACACCGGGCTCACCGAGGAGGAGGTCGGCGCGGGCCTGGAGGCGCTGGAGAGCTTCAGCACCCTGTCCCTGGACGCCGAACTGTCCACCGGCGACGACGGCTACAGCCTCGCCGACACCCTCGGCGCGGCGGACACCTCGTACGACGTCGTGGTCGACCGCGAGGCCGCCAAGGAAGGCCTGCGCCGGCTGCCCGAGCGGGAGCGGGCCATCCTCTACATGCGGTTCTTCGAGGACATGACGCAGAGCCGCATCGCCGACCGGCTGGGCATCTCCCAGATGCACGTGTCCCGGCTGATCAGCCGCAGCTGCGCCCGCGTCCGCGACGAGGCCATGGGCCGGCACACCTGCGGGACGGACCCGGCATGAGGGCGTGGCCGACGCGGCGTCACTTCCTCGGCCGGTCCGCCCCGGCGGTGAGGCCGAGGGGCCGGGCCAGGCCCGAGACCGCCTCGTCCAGGCGCTGCAGATGGCGCAGCACCCGGTCGGTGACCCGGCCGTAGCGCGGGGTGCGCAGGGTTCCCGGCTCCAGCATCGAGGCGATGCTGGGGCCGGTCTCCATCTCCGCCGTCGCCCGCGGGTCGGCGACATGCGCGGCGATCGCCTCGATGTTGTGCACGATCCGCGCGCCCGCCCCCCGCAGCCGGGGGTCCGCCGCGATAGACGGGTGCGTCGGCAGCAGCTCGGCCGTGGCCGCCAGCGAGCGTCCGTGGTAGGCGCAGGTCTCCAGCAGCGCCACCACGTACCGGGCGGTGTCCCGGCGTGCGCGCAGCGGGGTGATCGGATGGGTCAGCGGCTGGGTGGCCGCGCGCAGGTCGGCCAGCGCCTGGTCCAGATCGCGCGCCCGGTCCACCAGATCGGCGCCGGCCCCGCCGCTCAACTGGTCCATGGCGCCCCCTGTGACATCGGCGAGCCGGTTCAGCACGTCGACCAGGAGTTCGTTGGTACGGCGGTCGGTGCGGACCGGCAGCACGACCGCCGCCGCGATCACCCCGCAGGCCGCGCCGAGCGCCGTCTCCTCCACCCGCAGCACCAGCACCGCCATGCTGTAGGTGTTCAGCAGCGTGTACAGCAGCCCCAGCATCGCCGTGACGAAGAACGACATCAGCGTGTACGACAGCGGCGCCGTGTAGAACATCGCGAAGATGAACACCAGCACCAGGCCGAACGCCGTCCACGTGTGGTGGCCGACCAGTCCGGCGAGCCCGATACCGGCCACCACGCCGAGCACCGTGCCCAGCAGCCGCCGGTACCCCTTCACCAGGATCTCGCCGGTGGAGGCGGTGTTGAGGAACACGATCCAGCACGTCAGCACCGCCCAGTACCAGCGCTGGCTGGACAGCAGCTCGCCGCCCGCGATGGCCAGCGCGGAGCCGACGGCCACCTGCACCGCGGCCCGTGTCGTGGGCCGTCCGAGACCGGTGGGCCCCGGCTCCTCCGCCTCGGCCTCCTCACCCGCCTCGATCGCGGCGTCCTCCGCGTCCAGTTCCTCGCGCGAGCGGGCGGTCGCCGGGCTGTCGTCGGTCTCGTCCTGCGGCCCGTCCAGCGCGAGCCGCAGCCCCAGCGCGGCCCGCGCGGCCTCGCCGAGCCCCCGGAAGACGTCCTGCACGGCGGGAGAGGCCTTGGGCAGATTGTCCTCCTCGCGGTAGCCGAGCAGCCGGTTGCGCACCTGGGCGAGCGCGGTGCCCCGCGCCTCGCCGACCGGCCGCAGCATCAGCAGCCGCAGTGCCTGCAGATCCCGGCGCAGCGCCGCCGACGCCTCGTCCCGCACCGGCAGCTCACCGCCCAAGGGCAGCGGGGCCCCCGGCAGATGCAGGGTCAGGGTGTCCGTCCGCTCGGCACTGCGCGCGGTGAGCAGCAACAGGCCGAGCCGCTCGGAGGCGATCTCGGCGTCGGCGATCCGGCGCTGCAGCAGCCGGGCCACCGCCGGGTCGGAGGTGCCGTCCTCCAGCCGGCCCTGGATCATCAGCGCCGTCTCGTGCAGCCGGGCGGTGGCGGTGCGCAGGTCCTCCAGGACCTTGTCCACGTCGTCCGGACCGGCGTCCAGCAACTCGGCCTGAACGGCGATCAACTGGGCCAGCCGCGCGCGGAACGCCCGCCGCAGCCGGTCGAGCGTGCCCACCGGGGTCTGCGGCAGCAGCACGAAGCGCGCGAGGGCGCTGCACGCGAACGCCACGCAGATGACCCCGTACAGCGCGGGCAGCGTGGCCGTGGTCGCGTGCACGAACAGGGAGAGGAAGTAGATCTGAAAACCGATCAGGCCCAGTGCCGTGCCGCGGTCGCCGAACCGGCGGCCGTAGACCGCGCAGAAGATGAGGACGACGAAGAACAGGTCCCCGGCGACGACCCGTTGGTTCAGCAGTGCGCCCAGCGACACCGAGGCCAGTGCCACCGGAAGGCCGAGCGCCAGCGTCACGGCCTGCCCCGAGCGCTGCCTCTCGCGGATGGCGAAGGTCGACACCATCGCCGCCATGGCGCCGGCGACCAGTTGGGGCACCGGCACCCGCAGCGCGGCCAGGACGGCGAGGGTGAGGGCGATCGCGGTGACCGTGCGCGCTCCCGCCGTCAGGCGGAGCAGACCGGGATCGGACGCCGCGAGCCGGTCCCACATCCGTACCCGCCCCGACCGTCCCGCTGTGCTCACGCCGCCGCGCTCTCTCCCGTGCCAGAAATCGATCTCCGACCCAGCATCGCACGCCGGTCCGGGCTACCTCCGCTCGGCCGGCTCCGCGGCCACCAGGGCGTTTGCGTGTCCGTGCCCGAGACCGTGCTCGGACTTGAGCCGGCCTCCCAGTTCCCTGTGCCCGGTCAGCGGCGAGGAACGGATCAGCTCCCGCCACTCGGCGATCGGACGGCCGTACTTCTTCTCGATCGAGGGGAAGTGGCTCGCCGGGCCCTTCACGGTCTTCCCGGCCATGGTGGCGTGTCCCTTCGGTGTGACGTTCGCTGATCACACGGCAAGACCGCCGACCGACCGGAAAGCGATCGGCGGTCCCCGGCGATCGGCGTCACATCAGGGCCTCTCGACGCCCGTGCCCTCCGCCCGTGCCCGCACCTGTTCCGGCGTCAGATACGCGTCGGTGAACTCGAAGTCCTTCAGCCGGGCCGGCTTGCGGGCCTGGAAGCCGGTGCGGACGAAATCGTCGCCGGCCACCGCGTTCAGCAGCCAGTTGGTCATCACCCGGGCCTTGGCGACGTTCGTGCGCAGTGCCGACCAGTGGTAGCCGCGGGCCACCGCCTGGGCCGGGATCCCGCGCAGCTCGACGCCGAGCGGCTTGGACACCGCGTCCTTGCCGCCGAGGTCGACGACGAGACCCAGGTCGCGGTGCACGTACGGGGTCAGCGGCCCGCCCCGCAGGGTCGCGATGACGTTGTCGGCGACCTTCCTGCCCTGCCGCATGGCGTGCTGTGCCGTGGGCGGGCAGACCGCGCCCGGCTCGCCCTTGGCCTCGTCGGGCACGGCGGCCGCGTCCCCGAGCGCGAACACACCGTCGTGGCCGGGCAGGGTCATCTCGGCGGTGACCGCCAGCCGGCCCCGGACCGTCTCCGCGCCCAGCGTGGCGATCAGCGGGCTCGCGACCACACCGGCCGTCCAGATCAGCGTGTGCGTCGGCACCACCCGGCCGTCGGTGAACGTGACCTCCTCCGGCCCGGCCTTCTCGATCGACACGCCCAGCGACACCTCGATCCCGCGCCGCCCGAGGATCTCCTGTGCGCTGCGCCCGAGCTTCTCGCCGAGCTCCGGCATCAGCTTGGGCGCGATGTCGATCAGATGCCACCTGATCAGGCCGGGATCCAGGCGCGGATAACGCTGTACGGCGGCGTGCGTCAGCCGCTGCAGACAGGCGGCGGTCTCGGTGCCCGCGTACCCGCCGCCGACCACCACGAACTGCAGCCGCGCCGCCCGCTCGGCCGGGTCGTCGCTGGCGTCCGCGAGGTCGAGCTGCGAGATGACGTGGTCACGGATGTAGGCGGCTTCGGCGAGGGTCTTCATCCCGAAGGCGTGGTCGGTCAGTCCGGGGATGTCGAAGGTGCGGGTCACGCTGCCGGGCGCCAGCACGATGTAGTCGTAGGGCTCGTTGACGATCTTGTCGGTGATGGTCCGCACGACGCACACCTTGGCCTTCAGGTCCACGCCGATCGCGCCGCCCGGGATGATCCTCGTGCGGTACTTCTTGCTGCGGCGCAGGCTCAGGGCGATCGACTGCGGCGTGAGCACGCCGGAGGCCACCTGGGGCAGCAGGGGCAGATACAACTGGTAGGAGTACGGCGTCACCAAGGTGACGTCGGCCTCGGTGGGAGCGAGTTTCCGCTCCAGGCGGCGGACGCACTCGACTCCGGCGAAGCCTGCGCCAACCACCAGGATCCTGGGTCGTGTCACGGTGTTCATCCCTTTCTGCGGCTCCAGGCGGTCCGACTCGACGCCGTTCGTTTGCCCTGGACCGATGCGCCAGCTTCGATCCCACCGTGGCCCCGGCCGTCCCGCCAGCTGGGCGCGGCAGGCAGACGAACGCGTGGGCACCAGCATGCCCCCGCCCAGGCTGGAGTAACCGGTTGTCGCACACATACACGTCGTACTCGCACACGTCGTACGCGTGACGCGACCCGCGCACCGCGCGTAGTCACCAGGGCAGGAACACGTGGATGTCCTTGCCCTTGTCGTCGACGACGACGCTGACCTGCGTGCACAGCGTGTGCACCAGGTGCCAGCCGATGCCGCCGGAGCCCGTGCGCGGGTGGAAGGGCCGCGGTTCCGGTCTGGTCGTGCTCGTGTCGCGCATGGTCACGTGCACGCCGTCGAAGGTGCGGCGCATCCGCAGCCCGAACGGTCCGGGCGCGTACTGGATGGCGTTCGCGGCCAGCTCCGTCACGACCAGCAGGATGTCGTCCCAGTACTCGTGCGCGGCCGGCGGCGCCTGCGCGGCCAGCGCGCACAGGAACTGCTCCGCGGCGAGCCGCGCCTCCGTGACGTTGCACAGCTCACCCGCGAAGGAGAAGGTCCGTTCGTACTTCTCCTCCGCAGGCGGTGTGTCGTCCCCGCGCGGCTCCGTCGCCATCTCGCTTCCCCGGTCACGCCCGGTCAGGGCCTCGGCGGCCCCATCGGCCGGGAGGCCGTAGCTCAGTTTGGATCTCCTTCTGCGCTCGCGGGTTCCCCACAGCAACGCGGACTATCCGTCCGTCCGGCTCGCGGTTCGTACGGGGGTGCCCGCGCGGTGGAGGCGTCACCGGAAGACGTCGTCCTGCTCGTCCCAGTCCGCCGGCTCCGGCGTGCCCCGCGACGTCCGGGACCGCGCCTGGTACATCGCCTCGATCTCCGCGGCGTAGTGCCGGGCGATCTCCTCCCGCCGTAGCTTCATCGAGGGTGTGAGCAGCCCGTTGTCCGTGGCGAACGGCTCCGTGAGGACGCGGTGGACCCGGATGGACTCCGCGCGTGACACGGTGCTGTTCGCGGAGGCGACGGCCCGCGCGATCTCCTCCCGCAGGGCGTTCTCCTCGCGTGACTCCCGGCCCGGGCTGTCGCCCTGCAGCGTCAGCGCGCCCCGCCAGTGCGCGAGGAAGACCGGGTCCAGGGTGATCAGGGCGCCGACGCAGGGCCGGTCGTCACCGACCACCACGGCCTGATGGACGAGCGGATGCATGCGCAGCCGCTGCTCCAGCGGGGCCGGGGCGACGCTCTTGCCGCCGCTGGTGACGATGATGTCCTTCTTGCGCCCGGTGATCGTCAGATAGCCCTCGGAGTCCAGCCGCCCGATGTCCCCCGTGGCCAGCCAGCCGCCGCGCAGCACGGCCCGCGTCGCCGGCTCGTCGCCGACATAGCCCTGGAACACCGACGGGCCGCGCACCAGGATCTCCCCGTCGTCGGCCACCTGCACCTCGGTGCCCGGCAGCGGCCGGCCCACGGTGCCGGACTTCTCCCGGCCGAGCGGCTGCATGGTGATGCCGCCGGAGACCTCGGTGAGTCCGTACCCGTCGTGGACGAACACGCCGATGCCCTCGTAGAACAGGGTCAGTTCGGGGCTGAGCGAGGATCCGCCGGAGGTCCCGCGCAGGACCCGCCCGCCGAGCGCCGCGCGCAGCCTGCGGTACACCGTCCGTTCGTACAGGGCGTGTTGGAGCCTGAGCTCCAGCCCGGGCCCCGGACCGGTGCCCAGCCGGCGGCGCTCCTCGGCCGCGGCGAAGTCCCGCGCGGTCTGTGCGGCCCGCTCGAAGAGGGCACCCCGGCCCGCCTGCGCCGCGGTCCGCAGGAACGTCTTGTACAGCTTCTCGAACACCGACGGCACGCCGTACAGATACGTCGGCCGGAACGTGCTCAGCGCCGACGCCAGCGACGCCTCGGTCAGATCCGGCTCGTGCGCCATCAGGACGCCGCCGCGTACACACGTCAGCATGATCATGAGGCCGTACACATGGGAGAACGGGAGAAAGGCCAGGACGGACGGCTGTTCGCCCGGCGGCGCCGCGGTGTGCAGCCAGCCGGCCAGCAGCGTGTCGCAGGGGTAGGCGAGGCCGCGGTGGCTCAGCGCGCAGCCCTGGGGGCGGCCGGTGGTGCCGGAGGTGTAGACGACCGCCGCCGTGGCGTCCGGCAGCACGATCCGGCGCAGCGACTCCACGGTGGTGTACGGCACCACCGTGCCCCGCTGGACGAGTTCGGGCAGCGCGCCCGCGTCCAGCTGCCAGACATGGCGCAGTCGCGGCAGCCCGGCGCACACCGTGCCGACGGTCATGACGCCCTGTTCGTCCTCGACGACCACGGCCACGCAGCCGGCGTCCCGCAGGATCCACTCGACCTGGTCGCGCGAGGAGGCCGGATGGATCGGCACGATTTCCGCGCCAACGGCCCACAGCGCGTGGCTGAACACGGTCCACTCGTAGCGGGTGCGGGACATCAGGGCCACCCGGTGGCCCGGCGAGATCCCGGCGGCGACCAGCCCCTTGGCCAGGTCCACCACCTCGTCCCGCAGCTCGACGGCGGTCAGCTCCTGCCAGACCGTGGCGGCGGGATCCGCGCGGTGCGCGAGCACCGGCAGGGTGGGATCCCGCTCGGCGGTGTCGAAGACGCTGTCGGCGAGGCCGCCGGTCAGCGGCGGGGCCACCGGGGGAGCGAGGGCGACGTCGCGCATGCGCTGCTCCTGGATGTACAGAGGGTCACACCGCCGATCGGCTCTGTGTCGGCGGTGCTCGAATGTAGCCGAGGTGAGCGCGTCGGGGGCAGGGAACGGCGAAGTCGTGATCGGGCTGATGACGTCGGCGTGTCCGGGGGACTCGGGAGACATGAGTTATGTGAACCCCGATCCCGAACCCGAGCGCACCACCGGGCTGGAGCCGGGCGGCTCCGTACCGCCCGGCGAGACCCCGCCGGCCGAGAGCAGCATGCCCGAGGCCGGGCCGCGCGAGCCATACGCCCAGAGCAGAGGGTGGGCCAAGGCGCCGCTGACGCTGATCCTCGTCCTCGTCGCCCTGGTGGCGCTGTTCTTCCTGGTGTACGCCCTGGTGCTGATCGTCTGACGCTCAGCCCTGGGTGTGCCGTACGCACTCGGTGACGACGTCCCGCAGGTTGCCGGCCCGCTCCAGCAGCCGGCGCTGCGCGCGCGCCCCGTTGCCCCGGCGCAGCAGATCCGCCATGCCCTGTTCGGCGCGCTCGGCGTCGCCGGCGGCGGTGAGCGCGTCCCCGGTGTACTCCAGCAGCGACCGCAGCACCCGCGGGGCGGGCCCGGGACGCATGGTCACCGGGTCGAGCAGATCCCTGTCCAAGCCGTACCGGGCGGCCTGCCAGTCGGCGAGCCGCAGCAGGCTCACGCTGTGGTCGGGCGCCGGCCGTCCGGCCCGCCAGTCCCGCGCGGCCGTCTCCACGAGCCCGCGGATCAGCGTCGCGATCAGCGCGGCGGTGTCGGCGCAGAGGCACACGTCGGACACCCGGATCTCCACGGTCGGATAGCGGGCGGACAGCCGCGCGTCGAAGTAGACCATCCCGTTGTCCAGCAGGGCACCGGTGGCCACCATGTCCGCCACCCTCTGGTGGTACCGCCCGGCAGACAGGAACGGCTCGGTCGGCCCGGCCGACGGCCAGCGGTTCCACACCCGGCTGCGATAACTGGAGTAGCTGGTGTCCCGTCCCTGCCAGAAGGGGGAGTTCGCGCTGATCGCCCGCAGGACCGGCAGCCAGGAGCGGATCCGGTCGAGCACGGCGATGCCCTCGTCGTCGGACTCCACCGACACATGCACATGGCAGCCGCACACCAGCTGCTCCCACGTCGGTATGCCGTAGTGCTCGGCCAGCCACTCGTAGCGCTCGTTCACGCTGAGGGAGGGGCTGACCGGCAGGGGCGAGGTGGCCAGCGCCGCGACCGCGCAGCCGAGTTCCCCGGCGTGCCGCGCGGCCTCCTTGCGGCAGCGCACGATCTCGTCACCGAGGTCCGCCATGTCCGCCTGCGGATGCGTGGCGAATTCCAGCATCTGGCGGAACAGCTCCTTCTCGAACACGTCCTGCCCCGGATCGTCATGGGCGACCCGGGCGAGGACGGCCGCCGCCAGCGCCTTCGGTTCGCCGCTGTCCGGGTCGACCAGAAGGAGTTCCTCCTCCACTCCGACGGTGCGCACGTGGTGCCAGCCTTTCGTGTCCACGCCACGACGGGCAGTCGTGGGTCCGTACGACCCCCGACTGCCCCTGGGCGGGCCGCCGACACCTGTGGCTTCAGCGTTCCGGCGCCAGCCAGACCGTGGCGAGCGGCGGCAGCGTGGCCCGGAGGAAACCGTCCTCGGGCTTCAGCGGACCCCCGGTGCCGACCCCGCTGCCGCCGTAGCGGACGTCGTCGGTGTTCAGCTCCTCCCGCCAGGCACGGGCGGGAATGTCGTCCGGTACCCACAGCCGGTAGTCGTGCCGGACCACCGGCGAGAAGTTCGACACCGCCAGCAGCGCGGAGCCGTCGGCGGCGAAGCGCAGGAACGCGAAGACGTTGTCGTCCGCCGCGTCGCACAGCACCCACCGGAAGCCACCCGGGTCGGTGTCCCGCTCCCACAGGGCCGGGGTCGCCCGGTACACGGTGTTCAGGTCCCGCACGAGGTCCTGGACGCCCCGGTGGTCGCCGGCCGAGTGGTAGTCCTCGCCCAGCAGCCACCACTCGGGGCCGTGCGCCTCGGACCACTCGGCGCCCTGGGCGAACTCCTGCCCCATGAACAACAGCTGCTTGCCGGGATGGGCCCACATGAAGCCCAGATAGCCGCGGTGGTTGGCCCGCCGCTGCCACCAGTCGCCCGGCATCTTCGACACCAGCGCCTGCTTGCCGTGGACGACCTCGTCGTGGGAGATCGGCAGGACGTAATTCTCGCTGTAGGCGTACACCATCGAGAAGGTCATCTCGTCGTGGTGGTACTTGCGGTGCACCGGCTCCTTCTGGATGTACACGAGCGAGTCGTGCATCCAGCCCATGTTCCACTTCAGCCCGAAGCCGAGCCCGCCGCTGTCCGTCGGCCGGGTCACCCCGTCCCAGGCGGTGGACTCCTCGGCGATCGTCACCACCCCCGGACAGCGCCGGTAGACCGTGGCGTTCATCTCCTGCAGGAAGGCCACCGCGTCCAGGTCCTCCCGCCCGCCGAAGACGTTCGGCTCCCACTGGCCGGAGTCCCGCGAGTAGTCCAGGTAGAGCATCGAGGCGACGGCGTCCACGCGCAGGCCGTCGATGTGGAACTCCTGGCACCAGTAGACCGCGTTGGCGACCAGGAAGTTGCGCACCTCCGTGCGGCCGAAGTCGAACTCGTACGTCCCCCAGTCCGGGTGCTCGGCCCGCCGGCCGTCCCCGGGCTCGTACAGCGGATCCCCGTCGAACCGGGCCAGCGCCCAGTCGTCCTTGGGGAAGTGCGCCGGCACCCAGTCCATGATCACGCCGATGCCGGCCCGGTGCAGCGCGTCCACCAGGTACCTGAAGTCGTCCGGGGAGCCCAGGCGGGGCGTGGGCGCGTAGTAGGAGGTCACCTGGTAACCCCAGGAGCCGCTGAACGGGTACCCGGCGACCGGCATCAGCTCGACGTGCGTGAAGCCCATCTCCTTGACGTAGGCGGGCAGTTCGTCGGCGAGCTGCCGGTACGTCAGTCCCGGTCGCCAGGACGGCAGATGGACCTCGTACACCGAGAACGGCGCCCGGTGCACCGGAGTGTCACCCCGGTGGGCCATCCACTGCGCGTCGCCCCACTCGTACCGCGAGACGGCGACGACCGACGCCGTGTCCGGCGGCACCTCCGTGCACCGCGCCATCGGGTCGGCCTTGAGGAACCGATGGCCGTACCGCGAGGTGATCTCGAACTTGTACCGGGCGCCCTCGCCGATCCCGGGCAGGAACAGCTCCCACACACCGGACGCGCCGAGCGAGCGCATCGGGTACTGCGTGCCGTCCCAGTACGTGAAGTCCCCGGCCACCCGGACCCCTTGGGCGTTGGGCGCCCACACGGTGAAGCGGGTGCCGGTCACGCCCTCGTGGGTCATCGGCTCGGCGCCGAGCGCCTGCCACAGCTGCTCGTGCCGGCCCTCCCGGATCAGATGCAGGTCCAGCTCACCGAGCGCGGGCAGGAAGCGGTACGGGTCGTGCACCTCCTGCTCGACGTCGTCGTACGTCACCAGCAGTGTGTACGACGGGATCTCCGGGTACGGCAGGACGGCCGCGAAGAGACCGTCGCCCTCGGACCGCAGGGGGTGACGCATGCCGTCGACGACGACGTTCACCGCCCGCGCGTTGGGTCGCAGTGCCCGGAACAGGGTGCCGCCCGGAACCGGGTGGGCGCCCAGTAGGGCGTGCGGATCGTGGTGGGCGCCGCCGAGCAGGCGGCCGCGGTCGGCCGGGTCGAGCGGAGCGGGATGGGGGTCCTCCCGGACCAAGTCCGGGGGAGGGGCCGCGGCCTTCGGCGCCGGGCCGGCGGCCTCGGGACGTGAGGTGTCGCGCAGAGCCATGACGTCAACCTCCCCACACGGCGAGCCGTTTGATCGCCGCCATCGGTACCGGCAGCCAGTCGGGCCGGTGTCTTGCCTCGTACAGCACCTCGTAGACCGCCCTGTCCGTCTCGTGCGCGCGCAGCAGCGCGTGCTTCTTCCGTGGATCCCAGCCGGCGCGGGCCGCGTAGCCCGCGCAGAACGCCTCCCGGCAGCGGCGCGCCCATTCGGGTCGCCAGGGGCGGCGCTGCCGGGCCGCGTAGTCGAAGGAGCGCAGCATCCCCGCCACGTCCCGCACCGGCGACTGCGGGGCCCGCCGCTCGGCCAGCGGCCGGGACGGCTCACCCTCGAAGTCGATGACGAACCAGTCGCGGCCGGCCCGCAGCACCTGCCCGAGGTGCAAATCGCCGTGGATGCGCTGGGCGGGCGGCCCGGTGTCGCAGGTGGCGAGCGCCCCGAACGCGGCCCGCAGCCCCGGCACGAAGGGCAGCAGTCCCGGCACGGCGTGCGCGGCCGCGTCCAGCCGCGCGCACATCGCCTCGGCCGTACGGCCGTTCTCACCCTGCCCGGCCGGGCCGAACGCCTCGGCCAGTGCCAGATGCACCTCGGCCATGGCCCGGCCCAGCTCCCGGGCCTCGGCCGTGAAGTCGTCGCCCGCGGCGAGCGCGCGCAGCGCCAGGGTCCAGCCGTCGTGCGCGTCCGGCAGGAACGGCTGCAGCACGCCCAGCGTGGCGGGCTGCGGCGCGGTCGTACCGAACCAGGCCACCGGTGCGGGGACCCGCCTGCACCCTTGTGCCACCAGCGCGGCCGTGACCTCCAGGTCCGGGTTGACACCCGGCTGGATGCGGCGGAAGACCTTCAGGATGTACGCGTCGCCGTACACGATCGAGGAGTTGGACTGCTCGGCGTCCAGCAGGCGCGGCGGCAGACCGCCGGGCACGTCGGCGGCCGGGTCCGCCTCGAAGCGCAGCGGACCCGCCGTGCCGGGCTGCCGCAGCCGCTCCAGCAGCAGATGGGCGGAGCGCGGGTCGTGCAGCGCGTCGTACACCGCCAGGCCGGCGAACGGGCCCTGCTCGGCCCGCCCGATGTACGCGCGCTCCAGCCGTGGGGCGAGGCGCTCACGCAGGCCGAGCAGCAGCTGATAGCAGTCGCCGGGCGGCGAAGTGCCGCCCGGCGTGGGCACGGGCGCGTGCGACGCGTGCACCAGCAGGTGCAGACACCCCGGGAACAGCTCGGTCACGGAGAGCACCGTCAGATCGGTGACGGGCCGGTCCTTGCCCGCGAACCAGCGTTGCCTCGGCAGCCATTGGCGCAGCAGCTCGCCCAGCGAGACCAGCGGCCCGTCGAAGTCCGCCGCGGTTCTCGGCCCGGCGGTGATGGTCTTCGGCATGGTGACGCGTCCTTTCCTCGGCGCCGGTCGGTCAGCGACGGCGGCCGATGCGGGATGCGACTCGGGTGAGCCGGAACCAGTAGAAGCCGTGGCCTTGCAGGGTCAGCAGGTAGGGAAGTTCACCGATGGCGGGGAAGCGGACCCCGCCGATCAGCTCGACCGGGTGCCGGCCGTCGTAGGCCCGCAGGTCCAGCTCGGTGGGCTGGGCGAAGCGGGAGAAGTTGTTGACGCACAGCACCAGGTCGTCGCCGTACTCGCGCAGGAACGCCAGGACCGCCGGGTTGGAGGAGGTCAGTTCCGTGAAGGAGCCGAGTCCGAAGGCGGGGTTCTGCTTGCGGATCTCGATCATGCGCCGCGTCCAGTGCAGCAGCGAGGAGGGCGAGGACATGGACGCCTCGACGTTGGTGACCTGGTAGCCGTA